>JABDFR010000004.1 GCA_013286465.1 Acidobacteriota bacterium
GGCCGTTTGCTTACTACCTTGTGGCTAGCGTTGCGGCGCTGCGGTTTTTTGGCGGGCGGCGCGGGTTGCGGCGGGATTATGCGCCGCCGGTTAGTATTTTGAAGCCTGTGCGCGGATTGGACCGCGAGGCTTATGAGAATTACGCTAGCTTTTGCCGGCTTGATTATCCTGAGTACGAAATCCTTTTTAATGTAGCTGATGAACGCGATGCGGCGATTCCTTTGATCGAACGATTGATTCGGGAGTTTCCGGAGAGGTCGATCCGGCTTTTTCTTGGGGCGGAGCAGCTGGGGTCGTCGAATAAAGTCAATAAGCTTTCGAACATGGTTAGCGAGGCGCGCTACGACCTTTTGGTGATGAGCGATAGCGATATTCGCGTGCGGCCGGATTATTTGTGGGCGGTGGTGACACCGTTTCGGGATTCGCGGGTGGGGGCGGTGACTTGCCTGTATCGCGGGCTTGTTGGACGGTCGTTCGGGTCGATTATCGAGGCGCTTGGCAATACTTCGGATTTTGCAGCTGGGGTTTTGGTGGCTTGGTTGTTCCGCAGCGTGAATTTTGCGTTGGGGGCTACCATGGCCACCACGAAGCAGCGCATGGCGGAAATCGGCGGTTTTGAGGATTTGGCCGATCATTTTACTGACGATCATGAGTTGGGGCATCGCATCGCGGCGCTTGGTTATCGGGTGGAGATTGCTACGCAGCCGGTGGATACGGTTTATCCCGAGACTTCGATGAGGGAATATTTCCGGCATCAATTGCGGTGGTCTTTGGCGATTCGGCATGCGGCGCCCGCTGGGTATTTGGGGCGGATTTTCGTGCATGCGATTTTCTGGATGCTGGTGGGGATCGCTGCGGCGCCTTCACTTGCGATCGCTGCTGGTTATCTGGCGGCTTATTTGATTTTGCGGCCTTTGATGGCTTGGACGGTGGGGGTTTGGGGGTTGCGCGATCCGCTTTTGCGCACGAATATTTGGCGGTTGCCGGTGCACGATGCTTGTGCGTTCTTCGTCTATGTTTCTAGTTTCTTTACTCGGCGGGTGGAGTGGCGCGGGACGGTTTATAACATTCGCGGTAAGGAACTGATCCCCGTTGTTTCTGATGCCGCTCGCGTTTCCGCACGCGGGTGAGGCGCTCTTTTTTTCTGGCGTCCCTCTCGTTCCAAAACGACAAGGTAGAAGCTACTCAGAGAGCGAAAGAAAGGCATAAGCGGGCGTTTCTGCGTTCTGATTAAGCCTAGCATTATCAATCACTTCAGCCCCGACAACGCTGGCAATTGACGTGCACATTGTTCTGCCCGGGGGCCGAACGTGCGCGAGAGGTTTCGAGGGTGCGTTGGCGAGTCGGAGCGGTCTTCAAGCCAGAATCTGCACTATCTTTCAGCAGTTGCCTCGAAGTTGTCCCCAATCTCGCAGCTTGACCATCACATAGGCGGACGCGGAGCGAGTCGATAGGTGTGTGACGCGCTAGCGTGCGGCTCGAGTGGAATGGCGGCAGGGAAGTTGGCGAGAGAAGCGGTAGAGATGTGTGGATGAGCCCAGACACTCAAAATTCGGAGCAGCCTCCTAGGCCTAAGTGGCAGGCGCGGCTTAAGGCGCTGCGAAATATTCCGCCGGTGTTCCGCATGGTTTGGGAAGCGGCGCCGGGGATTGTTGTTTCCAGCTTGATTTTCCGCTTGCTCGTGTCGGTGGTGCCGGTGGCCATGTTGTGGGTCACGAAGCTGATCATCGACGCGGTTTACCAGCACCTTTCGGCGCATAGCGCGCTTCCCGGGATATTTTGGTGGTTGGTCGTGTTGGAATTTGCGCTGGCTAGCGTCGCGACGATATTTGCGCGTGCGAATGATTTCTGCGATACGGTTTTGGCCGACCGGTTTACCCGCTACATCAGCACGCGAATCATGGAACATGCTTCGCGGCTCGATTTGACCAGCTTCGAGGACCCCTCTTTCTACGACAAGATGGACCGGGCGCGGGTGCAGGGAACTGACCGCGTGATGATGATTCAGATGAGCGGGCGGTTGATTCAGGAAGTGATTACGACCGTCAGCTTGGCTGCTGGGATTTTCTTTTTCTCGCCGTGGCTGCTTTTCTTTCTGGTGGTTTGCGTGGTGCCGGCGTTTTTGGGGGAGACGCATTTTGCGTTTCTTGGTTATTCGCTGAATTTTGCGCAGACACCGGACCGGCGGCAGCTGGATTATTTGCGGATTGTTGGCGGGAGCAAAGATAGCGCCAAGGAATTGAAGCTTTTTGGGCTGGGGCCGTTTTTGGTTGGGCGTTACCGCGCGATTTCTGACCGGTTGCATCGGCAGACTGTGGATCTGGCCAAGCGGAAGCTTTTCTTTGGGGCGCTGCTTACTTTGCTGGGGACGCTTGGTTATTACGGGACTTATGCCTACGTGATTTATCGCACGGTGATGGGCGAGTTGACGCTTGGCCAATTGACATTTCTGGCCGGCGCGATTGCCGGGGCTAGCACGAACATTCAGGCGGTCTTCTCGACCTTCTCTGGAATTGCTGACCAGGCGCTTTTCCTTACAGATTTGCTGGAATTTTTCTCGGTGAAGCCGCGGATTGTGTCGAAGCCGAATGCTTTGGCTGCGCCGCGGCCGATTCGGCGGGGATTTGAGTTTGTGAATGTTGGTTTCTCGTATCCCGGAAATCCGCGGAAGGTGCTTAGCAATATTAATTTCACGCTGGAGCCGGGGCAACGCGTGGCGTTGGTGGGCGAAAACGGGCAGGGCAAGACGACTATCGTGAAGTTGCTTACGCGGCTTTACGATCCGACTGAGGGCGCGATTTTGCTCGATGGCGTCGATCTGCGCGAATACGACTTGGAAGATTTGTGGAAAGAGATTGGGGTGATCTTTCAGGATTTCGTGCGTTACGACATGACGGCTGCTGAAAATATCGCCATCGGCAAGGTGGAAGGCGCGAATGACATTTTTCATGTGCGCAATGCAGCGATGAAGAGTTTGGCTGAGGGCGTGATCAAGCGGTTGCCTCGCGAATATGACCAACAGCTTGGGTGCCGGTTTGACGGCGGCGTCGATCTTTCCGGCGGCGAGTGGCAGAAGATTGCGCTGGCTCGGGCTTATTTGCGCGATGCGCAGGTTTTAATTTTGGATGAGCCTACCGCGTCGCTCGATGCTAAGTCGGAGAGCGACGTGTTTCATCGTTTCGCTGAGCTTACCAGCGGAAAAATGGCGCTGCTGATTTCGCACCGGTTTTCCACGGTGCGCATGGCCGATCGCATTTTGGTTTTGGCCGACGGGAAGATTGTTGAAGAGGGACCGCACGACCGGTTGATGTTGGCGGGCGGGCGTTATGCGGAAATGTTTGAGTTGCAAGCGGCAAATTACCGCTAAGGAGACTGGGACCCGACCGTGGCCACTTCACACCATACTCCGTCAGACTTGACTGGTGCAGCGCCTCTGCTTGTGCAGCCGGAGATTCGGCCGCGCGCTGGCGCTGATGCCGGTTGCGACGCGGCGCGCGTGCGCTTTGCGCAGGAAATTCTGGAAGGTGTGCGCCCGGCGGCTCAGGATTCTGAGGCGCCTGCTGCGGCTTGGACGGTTACGCGCGAGGGGAGCTGCCGTAAGGCGCTGGCCGAGCAGCTGAAGGATATTTCCGGGGCGATTCAGGAGACGGTGCAGCAGTTGCTGCAGATTACATCTACCGGAATTGTGCTTAGCGGGCGGGCGCGGACTTTTCTGGATAATGCTTCGCTGACGCGCATGTCGTTGCAGGAAGCGGCGGCGGGGATTGAGCGGGCGGACGATTTGCCGCGCGTGAAGTTGGCGGATGAGAGCATCGTGCCGCGGGCTTATGCGCTGGCGAAGTCTTATTTGCAGACGGCTGCTTATTGCTTCGACCTGGCAGGGTTTCGCGATTACGTGGCCGACGTGCAGTTTGCTTCGCCGATTGAGATGGCCGAGGCTTGGCATCTGAAGCCGTTTTTGAATTTCGCGATTGTCGAGCAGATTGCGGCGATTTGCGGGCCTTTGCCTTTGACGCCGCAGGAGGATCCGCAAGCAGCGAATGCTGTGATGGCTAGCGCGGACGCGCCGCGTATTCGCGATTTAGTCGGATCGTTGCAGGCGATTTCGGATTTGGATTGGAAGACGGTTTTCTGCCAGATCGATTTGAGCGAGAGGATATTGCGCGAGGATCGCGGCGGGACTTACGCGCGGATGGATTTTGCGAGCCGCGAAGCGTACCGCGCGGCGGTGGCCGAGCTGGCGAAAGGCAGCAAGTTGGCGGAACACGAAATCGCCACGCACGCGATCGATCTAGCGCATGAGGCAAGTGAGTTGGCGAGTTTGAGCGGGCGGGCGCGCGAGCGGCGTTCGCATGTCGGTTACTTCCTGGTAGATAAAGGCCGGGCGGAGCTGGAGCGGACGATCGGCTTCAAGCCTACCGCGCCGTCGCGATTGCGGGCGTTTCTGTTGAAGTTTCCGGACTACTCCTACCTGGCTGGGATTGAATTGCTGGCGCTGGGGATCATGGGCGCCGTTGTCGCGCTCTCGCGGACGAAGTTGCCCGGGTTGCTGGTTGTGGCGTTGTTTTTGATTCCGGCTCTCGATTGCGCGGTTTCAATCGTGAACATGATCGTTACGCGGTTTGTGCGTCCGCAAAAACTGGCGCGGCTGGATTTTTCGGCTGGGGTGCCGGGGGATTGCCGGACGATGGTTGTTGTTCCTACGCTGCTGACCAGCGAAGAGCAGGCGCGTCATGCGGTGCGCGATTTGGAAATTCGCTATCTCGGGAATCGCGACGCGAACATTCATTTTGCTTTGCTCACCGATCCGCCGGATGCGGAGACGGAATTCGATGAGAAAGATGCGCTGGCGCCTTTCTGTTCGCGGTTGATCGATCAGCTGAACGCGAAATATGCGGGGGTGCGCAAAGGCGGCTTCTTCCATTTCCATCGCAACCGCGTTTTCAATGAGGCGGAAGGCTTCTGGATGGGTTGGGAGCGCAAGCGCGGGAAGTTGCTGGACTTCAATCGGTTTCTTTTGAAGCAGGCTGATAATTTTTCGGTGAAGACTGGCGATCTGTCGCTGCTTGAGGGCGGCGTGAAGTATGTGATCACGTTGGATCTCGATACGCAATTGCCGCGCGAGGCGGCGCATAAATTAATCGGCACGCTGGCGCATCCGTTGAACCGGGCGGCGATTGATGCGGCTACGAATACCGTGGTGGAAGGTTACGGAATTCTTCAGCCGCGCGTGGATACCAGCATTAAATCGGCGGGACGCTCGCGACTGGCTTCGCTGCTTTCTGGCGATACGAGCTTCGACATTTATACGCGGGCGGTTTCGGATGTTTATCAGGATCTTTTCGGCGAAGGAATTTTCACTGGCAAGGGAATTTATGAAGTTGAGACGTTTCAGAAAGTGCTGGCCGGGCGTTTTCCGAACAACGCGATTCTTAGCCACGATTTGATTGAAGGGGCTTACGCGCGGGCTGGATTGGTTTCGGATATCGAAGTGGTCGACGATTATCCTTCGCACTTCAGCGCGTTCAGCCGGCGGAAACACCGTTGGGTGCGCGGCGACTGGCAGATTATTTTCTGGTTGCTGCCGCGGGTGCCGGATAATGCCGGGCATTTGGCGCGCAATCCGCTTTCGAGCATTTCGCGGTGGAAGATTGTCGATAATCTGCGCCGCAGCTTGACGGAGTTTGCTACGTTCGCGCTGCTGCTTTGCGGCTGGCTGTTCTTGCCGGGGCGGGCGCTTTATTGGACGCTGGCGGCCTTGGCCATTATTGTTCTTCCGACTTATTTCCAATTTGCGTTTTCGATTGCTACTGCGGGCAAAGCGCTGTTCGAAAAAGGATTCTGGAAGGGCCTGCTGCGCGATTTCGCTAGTGCGCATGCGATGCTTTTCATTCGTTTGACATTCTTGTGCCACCAGACTTTGGTGACGCTTGATGCGGTGGTGCGCACGATGGTGCGGACACTTTTGACGCGGCGCAAAATGCTCGAATGGGAAACGGCTGCGGAATCGGAAACGACTTCGGAAGCTGCGACGCTGGTGGATTCTTATCTCGACTGGGCCGTGCTCCTGGCGTTCGCGATCGGGGCATTAGTGGCGGTCAGTCATCCTGCTTCGCTGGCGATCGCGCTGCCGTTCCTGGTTCTGTGGGCGTCCTCGAAAATAATTTGCGATTGGCTGAATCAGCCGCTGGAATCGAGCGCGTCGCCGCTCAAGTCCACGGATCGCGCGCTGCTGCGCAATTCGGCGCTGCGCACTTGGCGGTTTTTCCGCGAGTTCAGCAATCGCGAGGAGCGCTGGTTGGTTCCGGATATCGTTCAGGCTGAGCCGCCGCTGGTGGCGCATCGCGTATCGACGACGAATCTTGGTTTGCTGCTGAATTCGCGGCAAGCGGCTGTTGATCTTGGTTATTTGACGCTCGACGAATTCATTCACGATACGCATGAGACGCTCGCGACCGTCGATCGCATGGAGAAGCATCGCGGGCAGCTTTACAACTGGTACGACAATCGGACGCTCGAGCCGGTGAAGCCGCTGTTTGTTTCGACCGTGGATAACGGCAACTTGCTTTGTTCGTTTTGGACGCTCAAGCATGGATGTCTGGAAGCGGGGAAGCAGCCGCTCTTTGGCGACAATTTGTGGAAGGGCGTTCGCGATTACGTTGAGCTGCTGAGCGAGCTGGCGGCCAAAAAACCGCGCATCCCGGCTGTGTACCGCGCGGTGCAGGATTTGAAGCAGCGATTTGAGGCCTTGCCATCGGATGGATCGGAATGGATTCGCGGGCTATCGACACTTGATCTTGCCGCGGTGATTCTCGAGGAAAAGCTGGCGGACCGTGATTTGCCGGAAGAGATTCGCTGGTGGATCAGCGAGTTCTCGGTGCGCGTCGGGAGCTTGATTCGCATGGTGTCGAATCTCGCGCCGTGGCTATCGCCCGAGTTTGAAGCGATTTGGGTCACGATCGATCGAGCGCACCGTCCGGAACTGAAGAGCTTGACGGTGGAATCGGCTGCGCGGATGCTGCAAACCTTGGATGAGCATCTGGCGTCGCTCTCGGGCAGCAGAAAACTTACCGACGAAGCGAGCGCTGCTTTGCCGCACCTGCGCACGGCGATGGCGCGCTCGCGGGAAATGCACGCGCGGCTTGCGGCGACGCTCGCGGAGCTTGCCGCGCACGCGGCCAGGCTTGCCGAGGCGATGGATTTCAGCTTCCTTTATAACGCGAAGAAAAAGATGGTTTCGATCGGCTATGACGGCGATGAGAAGGCGGTCAGCAAGTATCACTACGATTTGATGGCTTCCGAAGCGCGGGCGGCGGTTTTCTGCGCGATTGCGAAGAATGAAATGCCGCAGGATGCCTGGTTTCAGCTGGATCGCACGCAGACGAATTGCCAGCGCGAGGATGTTTTGGTCTCCTGGACCGGCACGATGTTTGAATATTTGATGCCGGCGTTGTGGATGCGCACTTATCCGGGGACGATGCTGGATCACAGCGCGCACGCGGCGGTGCTGGCGCAGCAGCGCTACGCTCGCGGCAAATCGATTCCTTGGGGGATTTCGGAATCATCGAGCGCGCAGCGGAATCCGGATGGGCACTATCGTTACTTTGCGTTCGGCGTGCCGGGGCTGGGGTTGAATCACGATGGGGCTTCGGATGAGTTGGTGGTTTCGCCTTATTCTACTTTTCTGGCGCTGGCGGCTGATCCGCGCGGGGCGATTAGCAATCTTGAGCGCATGAAGAAAATGAATTGGCTCTCGACTTATGGATTCTACGAGGCTGGGGACTTTACGCCTTCGCGGCAGGTGCGCGGGGAGCGGCATCAAGTGGTGCGCAATTGGATGGCGCATCACCAGGGCATGACGCTTTTGGCGATTGCCAACGCGCTTTGCGATTCTTCGATGCAGCGGCGGTTTCATGCGGAGCCTGGGGTGATGGCTACCGAGCGCTTGCTGCACGAAAAGCAGCCCACGCGGCGGACGGTGATTTCGAATCTGCTCAGCTGGAAACATTCATGGACCGAATTGATTGCCAAGCGGCCTGATTTTCTGCGGCGCGATTATTGGGGAGCTTGCCCGGAACCGGCACGCGAGGTTGAGCAGGGGTTTGTGCGGCAAGGTTGATCGTTTTGCGAGTGAGTTGAAGTCATCTGGCTTTGTTGACATCGTGCGCGTTTGCGAGGCCGATGGAACGTGGAGAATGCCGGATCGCGTTACGTCGACCCAAATAGGCCACATTTTCGCACGTGTTAGATGGGCGGGCGAGGCAAGCCATCGCCTCTACGCGGGGAGACTCCCACCTGGAAACACAAGACCTTGGCGGCTAAACCCTACTTGATTCTGCGTCGGTTTCGGCACGACTGAAGTCGTGCCCTGACAACCCGACGCCACTTCACTAGTTCTCAGGTCGGATCCTCCTGGCTTGCGCGTTTAGCCCGCCGTCCTTCCCGTCGCTAAAGCATCTGGTCGAATCTTCCGATAATTGCTGAAGAAGGTGTGCCTCGGCGGCGTTGCCGGGAACTTGATTTGTATGCGAAATCTTGCGTCGATGGTTCTGTTCGGATGTTGTCTCGCCGGCGGAGCTTTGCCGGCGTTGGCGCAGTGCAAAGGCGACGCGGACGATCAGACGATCACGCCGAGTCCGAGTCAGCCGACCGTCACGGATTCGCCGGACCCGATTGCCAAAGGTGTTGCGGCGCTGGAGTACGGCTGGCAGCAAGATTGGATCGGCGGCGAGGCGCGGGTGAGAGGCTCGGGCGTGCTTTTCAAGATGGGGCTGATTTGCAATTTTGAATTTCGGGCCTTCTTCACGGCGTGGCAATCGGCGGTGATTCCTCCGCAATATCCGGTGGATGGGATTGGCGATACTTGGTTTACCGGGCAGTACCGGGTTCACCGGCAGAGCGCGAAAGCCCCGGCGTTTTCGATCCAATATACGTTTAAGCAGCCCACTGCGGATTCGCGGAAGGGATTGGGCTCGGGACAGCGCGATCATATCGTGGCTATGTCGGCGGGAAAAGACTTCGAGGGGTTTTCGTTTGCGTTTGAAACGAAGTACATTTTGTTCGGGAAAGCCGACAGTGAACCATTCTCGCGGCGGCAGGAATATTCGCTGGAAGCTTCACATGACCTGGTACGGCATTTATCGCTGACCGGCGAAATTTACGGCGATACGCGCAGCTCCACGGGCGAGCCTGGGATTGTGTCCTCGTTGTGGGCTCTCAGCTACAGCCCGAAGCCTCGCGTGATTTTTGATTCCGGGATGGATTTCGGAGTGACGCACGGCGCGCCTTCGAAGCGATTTTTTGCTGGGGTTAGTTATGCGCTTGGGGACGTCTACAAAGCGCTCCGGCATCAGCGGCCCTGATTCTGAACGAACTCGCATTGCGTTTCATCGTCGTACACCCTACTCCGTTGTGAAACATCGGGCGGCGCGGCATTTGTTGATCCTGTGGGACTTCCCGTTGGCTCTCGGTTTGCAATTCATCTGTTACCGGCGAGTTTTGTCTCGTCGGAGCTGGCACGCCTATCCCACGTGCGGCTCTGTTTTTGCTCTCGTCTGGGATTCTGAGGATTATGCGAACACTCACGTTGACGCTGTTAATCGGGGTATGCCTCGCCGGCATTTCTTCGCCTTTGTCTGCGCAGTGCAAGACTGGCGGGGAAGAGCCGGTTGTTGCGGCTAGCCCCAGCCAGCCGGTGGTTACGGATTCGCCGGATACGATCGGGACCGGCGTTGGCGAATTGGAATATGGATGGCAGCGAGCTTGGCTGGGAGCCGGGGCGGACGCTAGCGGTTCGGGCACGATGTTCAAGATGGGAGTGTTTTGCAATTTCGAGTTCCGCACTTATTTCACCGCGTGGCAGTCGTCGTCTGTGGCGGCGGGGCCGGCGGTGGAAGGTATCGGCGATACTTGGTTGACCGGTCAGTACCGATTTCACCGCCAATCGCGTGAACTGCCCGCGCTGGCGGTGCATTACACATTCAAGCAGCCTACTGCCGATTCGCAGTTGGGGCTGGGTTCGGGGCAGCGCGATCAGATCGTTGCAATTTCGGCCGGGAAAGATTTCCGGCAGACGTCGTTCAACTTTGAAACAAAGTACATTCGATTGGGCCAGCCCGGCGGTGAAGCGGCTTCGCGATATCAGGAGTACTCGTTCAACGCTACTCGCGCGCTAATGCGCAATTTCTCGTTGACTGGGGAAATTTATAGCGACACGCGGCACAGTGCGGGCGGCCCAGGGTTGGTATCCACTTTGTGGTCAATCGGGTACAGCCCGAACGCGCGGCTGGTCTTTGATACTGGCATCGATGTCGGGCTGACTCATGGAGCGCCCGACAAACGCTTCTTCGCCGGGGTGTCCTATGCGCTTGGCGACCTCTACAAACCTCTAAGGCATCACCGCCCGCCGTCCGATTAAGACTCATGAAGATTGCCAGGCTCGCGGATGTGTGTCGCTGTGCCTGAACCAATGGCCGACCGGCGGAGCACCTCGCCCGTGCGTCGCATCAGATCGTCACGCCTAGGAGGATGAGATGAGCTGGTTTCTAGATAAAAGGATCGGGACCAAATTGATCCTCGGATTCGCCACGGTGCTGGCGCTGACGGCAGTGCTCGGAGTCGTCGCGATCGCCAAATTGGCCGCGGTCCGAGCGACCACCGTGGACATGGCGGAGAACTGGATGGTTTCGATCAACGCGCTGAACAACATGCGATTTGCGATGGCCACCGCGCGACGAATGGAATTGCGCATGATCATCGCCAAAACAGCTGAGGAGGATGAGGAGCTTGGCCGTAGCGTGGATACTGCGATGGCTGATTTCAAGAAAAACCAGGCAATTTATGTCCCCACTATTACTGGGCCCGAAGAGAGAAAGTTTTACGACGATATCGCCGCGACGTCGGATGAATTCGCCCGGGGACTCGCGCGTGTAAATGAGTTGCAGGCGCACGGCAAAGCGGCGGAGGCGGACCAGCTATCGATGGGCGCGCAAAAGGAATCGTTCGATAAAGCGGCTGCCGCGATTCAGAAGGATATTGATTTCAACAGCCAAGGAGCAACTGCGGCGGAAGCACTCAGCGCGCAGATTTACTCGAGCGCGCGCTGGTGGGTGATGGGACTCCTCGTTGGATGTGTCACTCTCGGATTTGTGCTCGCGACGTGGATCGCGCGAATGATCGCCAGACCGGTTCAGGAGGTCGCCGAAGTGGCGAAGCGTATTGCCGCGGGGGACCTAACGGGATCGGACCTGCTGATCCACAGCCGCGATGAGATTGGCGAACTTTCGGAGAGCATCAACGCGATGCAGCACAGCCTGCGGGATACCATCTCGTCGGTATCTGCGAGCGCGGAACGCATCGCCACTGCGAGCGAGGAATTTTCGGCTACCGCCGCAGAGCAGGCTGCCGGAGCTGAAACTCAGAAGGATCAAACCCACCAGGTGGCTACGGCGATGCAGGAGATGTCTTCTACCGTGCAGCAGGTTTCTGACAATTCGAATAAGGCGGCGGAGGCTTCTCGGAACGCGGCGGATACGGCGCGCAAGGGTGGCTCGATCGTCGATGACACGCTTTCGAAGATGCGGGCCATTGCGGATTCCGTCGGGCAGACCGCGAAGAAGGTGCAGGAGTTGGGCAAGAGTAGCAATCAGATTGGCGAGATTATTGGCGTGATCGACGACATTGCGGACCAGACCAATTTGCTGGCGTTGAATGCGGCGATTGAGGCGGCGCGAGCCGGTGAACAGGGCCGGGGATTCGCGGTGGTGGCCGATGAAGTGCGGAAATTGGCGGAACGCACGAGCAAAGCGACCAAAGAAATCACGCAGATGATTCAGAACATTCAGACGGAGACGAAGAGCGCGGTGGAGGCGATGCAGTCGGGGACGAAGCAGGTGGAATTGGGAGTGGAATCGACGACTAAGGCGGGAAGCTCATTGCAGGAAATCATCACGACTTCGGAGCAAGTGGGAAACATGGTGATGTTGATCGCCACGGCGGCTACGGAGCAGGCCAGCGCTACCGACGAGATCAATTCGAACATCGAGCAGATTGCGAAAATCACGCAGGAGACGGCCACGGGCGCGAATGAATCGGCTAAGGCGGTCCACGAACTCTCGAGCCTAGCCACGGAACTTCATTCCATCGTGAGCAAATTCAAAATCGGCGGCGGCCGCAGCGGGGGACGCCGGGCTGCACCGCAGGCGCGCCGGGCACGGCCGGAAATAGTGCGCGAGGAGGAACGGGAATATGAATCGATGGAGGCGTAGGCGCGCGGCACGGATGCCATGGGGCCGGATTGTTAGGGAGGCGTCCTGGGGCGCTCGGTTGAGCGGTTAGTGGAGAGAGCGGGGTGCGGCGCGGGAAGAGCTTATGAAATTTACAGTGGCCATGAAACTGGCAACGGGATTCGCGTCGATCCTCGCGCTGATGATTGTGACCACGATGGTGGTGCGCCAGAAATCGCTGGAAATACGCAGAGTGGAGACGCTGATCTTAACGGTGACAACTCCGTCGTACCAGCTTTCGACGGCGCTGCAACGGGATTTGAACGTGACGCAGGCGCGAGCGCGCGAAGCCATTCTGTCGGGATCGAACGTGCAGAGAAGCGACGCTGCGTGGACGCGCTATAACGCAGGGTGGGCCGCCATTGATGACGATCTTGCGCAATTAACCGCCTACTCTCCTAAGTGGGCGATTCGGGAAAATGCCGGGCGGCTCGAGGAGATCAAAGGAGAGCTGCCGAAGCTGCGCAAGAATCAGGAAACGTTTATGAAGTTGGCGGCAGGCCGCGAGAAAGACGCGGTGATACGGGCGGGCGATCAGTTTACCGATGTTTGTACGAAAGACAGCCTGGCGATCAAGAAAATCGTGGATGCGATGTCGGGGGCGCAAAAGGATTTGATCGATACCTCGTCGGTCAAACTCGAGAACTTGCAGGATTCGCTGCAAAAGTCGCAGACGGAAACGACTATTGCGGCGATATTCGCGGGTTGTCTGGTGGCATTTTGGGTGAGCCGCATCATTACGTCGGCGACGTCGCGAGTGCTGAAGAGGGCGCGGGCCATTTCGAAAGGCGATTTGTCGGGCGAGCCGCTGGCCATCAATACGCGGGATGAATTGGGCGATTTATCCGAGGCCGTGAACGAGATGCAGACGAATTTGCGCCGGATGATTGCCTCGGTATCGACCAGCGCATCGCGGATTGCCGCGGCCAGTGAAGAACTTTCTGCGACCTCTGCCGAACAAGCTAGCGGGGCCGAAACACAGAAAAATCAGACACAGCAGGTGGCCACTGCAATGCTGGAGATGTCGTCGACCGTGCAGGAGGTTTCCGAGAATTCCAATCGGGCGGCGGAAGCTTCGCGAAAGGCAGCGGAGACGGCCACGCGGGGCGGAGTCATCGTGGAAGGCACGCTCGCGAAGATGCGCGCGATTGCGGATTCGGTGGGAAAAACGGCGACGGTGATTCAGGAACTTGGAGATTGCAGCAGCCAGATCGAGAAAATCGTGAGGCTGATCGAAAATATCGCGAATCAGACGAATCTACTGGCGTTTAATGCCGCCATCGAAGCGGCGCGGGCCGGGGAGCAAGGGCGGGGATTCGCGATCGTCGCGGGTGAAGTGCGCGCGCTGGCGGACCGGACGACGAAAGCCACGCAGGAAATCGCCGGGACGATCGCCACGATTCAGTCCAAAACGAAATATGCGGTGGAGGCCATGCAGACGGGGACCAAACATGTGGAGCTGGGCGTGGAATCTACCGCGCAAGCGGGGGGGGCGCTGCGGGAAATAATTCAGATGTCGGGGCAGGTGGGCGACATGGTCATGTTGATCGCCACGGCGGCGACTGAGCAGGCCAGCGCGACAGAAGAAATCAATTTGAATATCGAACAAATCGCCAAGATCACCCAGGAGACCGCTAACGGCGCGAATGAATCGGCCAAAGCGGTCCACGATCTTTCGGCGCTGGCCACGGAACTCGATGCGATGGTGGGCCAGTTCAAGATTGGCGGCGGCCAGGAAAACGGCCGTGGGACGGGAACGCAATATCGCAACCCGCAGCTCGTTGCCGTGAGCGACGAGCGATCCGAGGAAGAGCTGGTTGAGGTGAAGGCACTGTGAAAGGAGAGCTTGGCGCGGCACTCAGGCGGGTTGCGGGAAACTGCCGACGAAATCGGAAGCGGAGAGGTAGCTCGTTGGGTCCCAGAGGTCCTGACGCACGGTCGCGCCGGGGACGCCAAAACCAAAATGTAGATTCCTCACCGCTAAAGGGGATTCGGGATGACGGCGAAGGCGGCAGCAGCGTTGGCGACGAGCAAGCGCTATAGATCGCGCTCGAGTTCTTACAGTTGCATCACAATTTGAAAAGGAGCTCAGGAATCATGCGTACATCCGAAACAGAAATCGTCAAGCACGGTCCTCAAACGACGCGTTCGGACGAGTTATTGCAGTTGGTCAGCTTCAACCTTGATAACGAGGAATATGGACTGGAAATTCTGCGGGTGCAGGAAATTATTCGCATGCAGGGGCTCACGCGGGTGCCGAATTCGCCGGCTTTCGTGGATGGGGTCATCAATTTGCGGGGCAAGGTGATTCCGGTCATCGCGCTACGCAAGCGTTTTGGGTTGGCGGCGCACGCGAATGACAAGCAGACGCGCATTGTGGTCACCGAAGTTAGCGGCGCCATCATTGGATTCGTGGTGGATTCGGTGTCGGAAGTATTGCGCATTCCGGCGAACACCATTGAGCCTGCACCGCGGCTTGGCAACGTGAACCAGGAATTTGTGGCTGGCGTGGCCAAGCTGGATGGGCGGCTGCTGATTTTGCTGGATGTGGAGCGGGTGATGACTGAGGAAGAGAACTCGGCGCTGGCTTCGCCGCAGGAACTGCTGCCGAGCGCGGTGGCCGAGGAAGGCGTGCTGGTGCACGCATAAAATTCGTTTTCAGTGCAAAGATTTTGAGGCCACTTTAGACCGCCGGAAACACACCCTTAGCGGCTAATGACGTTGCGGAAAAAGTCCAGCTGCAAGCCGTGTGCGGACAAAAGGAAAAGCACAGGAGATTTCAAATTTCAAATTTCAGATTGAAGAAACGGCAAATTCCAATCGAAACGCCAACGCGAACGCAAATACCAACGCAAATACCAACGCGAACGCAGATCCCTCACCCCTAAAGGGGATTCGGGATGACCGCCGTGAGGTCTTTTTCCGTGGCCTGTAAAGCCGAATGTAGTCTGCGATGCTTTCGGCACGACTGAAGTCGTGCCCTGACTAAGCTTTCGAGTGTTCACACCGTGGCGTTGGCCGAGGTTTGATGTCGCGGGCCACGTTTCAGACTGGCACTTCTTTTTTCTTCGAATTCCGCAGCAGAGTAATCCGAATTGGCCGATAGATACCACGGGGGAATTGTCGGCATTACTTCGGCGAAAGCCTGCGATGAGCCAGCAAATCGAACAAGACGCCGAACTGCTGCAGGATTACCTCACGGAATGCGAGGAGATCTTGCAGCAACTGGATCAGGATCTCGTCGCCATTGAATCGACTCCGGATGATGCGGAGATGCTGAACCGCATTTTCCGTGCGTTTCACACGATTAAAGGCACTTCGGGCTTCCTGGGTTTCAATCACATCGTTGAACTCACGCATCATGCGGAAGACGTACTGAACATTCTCCGCAAGGGCGAGCGCAAGGTGACTCGGCAGGTGATGAATGTCCTGCTGGCGGCGCTCGATCAGCTTCGCCAGATGATCGGCGATGTGCGCGGGGGCTCTTCTCGCGAATATAAAATCGAAGGGCTGGTCCTGGATCTGCAAGGTTTGCTGCAAGCGGACGCGAGCGTTCCCGCCGCACAAGCTGCCACGCCGGCATCAACGAACTCGTCAACTTCGAAAGAAATCGCTTCGAGCGAATCGCGCGCTGCGGGCGAGGATTTGCAGACGATCGAACGTGGCCAACAAGCGCATCAAAAAGAACTGCCGGCAAAAGGCGGATCGTCGGCCGTCGAAGCTACGCGCACCATTCGCGTGGATGTTGGCAAGCTGGATGAACTGATTAATCTGGTCGGCGAGCTGGTGCTGGAACGCAACCGCTTGCTGCATCTCAGCCGCGGTTTTTCGGAACGGCAGTTGTCTGACGATCGATTCGAATCTTCGCTGCTGCAAGCCGCGGCGCGCCTGAGTTTTATCACCGACGAACTGCAAACCGCTGGACTGCGCACGCGCATGATTCCCGTGGAAGCGATCTTCCGTCGGTTCCCGCGCATGGTACGCGATCTGGCCGGAGCGCTCGGCAAGGAAGTCGATTTGGTGATTCAGGGCGAGGACACGGAACTGGACAAAACCGTGGCGGAGCAAATCGTCGATCCGCTGGTGCATTTACTGCGTAATTCCTTGGATCACGGCATTGAGATGCCTACGGTTCGCGTCGAGCGGGGCAAACCGGCTCGCGGGACGCTGCGCGTGGAGGCGCGGCAAGAAGGCGACAACATCGTCATCGAAATTGAAGATGACGGCGCGGGGATGGATCACACCCGCATCGCGAAGAAGGCGATCGAGAAGGGGCTGATTTCGCAGGAGCAGTTGGCGGCGATGAGTTCTCGCGAAGTGCTGGACTTGATTTTTCTTCCGGGCTTTAGCCTCGCGGAAAAAGTGAGCGATGTGTCCGGGCGCGGCGTGGGAATGGACGTGGTGCGCTCGAATATGAAGAAATTGAACGGCGCAGTCGAGATTGACAGCGAGCTGGGCAAGGGTTCCTGCATTCGTCTGCGGCTGCCGCTTACTTTGGCGATTCTTCCCGTGCTGCTGGTTTCCGCCGGGGTGGAAACTTACGCGCTTCCACTGCGCTCGGTGGTCGAAACGATTCGCATTCGAGCCTCGGAAATTCACCGCGCGAACGGGACCGATATGCTGCGTCTGCGGGACCGCATGATTCCAGTCTGCTGGCTGCATCAAGCGATCGGCTTGCCGACGAAGGCGCGATCGCCCGAGACTCTGCTGCGCGTCGTGGTGCTCACCGCCGGGCAGCGCAGGGTCGGCTTGGTCGTTGACCAGTTGGTGGGCCAAGAAGAAACGGTCATTAAATCCGTGAGTTCGCACCTGCGGAATGTTCCTGGTCTGGCTGGGGCGACGATCAGCGGGGATGGCGAAGTGCGGCTGATTCTCGATCCCGCGGGACTTCTTAGTCATATTGAAGAAAGCCTAAGCGTACGGAGCTGAATCGCATGCCTATTGAAAAACTAGCGGCTCCGATGCCAGATACGCACGAGGAAGACCTGAAGGATCCCGCCCTGGCGAAGATTCGCGACTTGATTTACCGCATGTCGGGAATCTTTCAGACCGATAACAAGTTTTATCTGCTGGCGAACCGCTGCCAGCGGCGCATGGCCGCGCTCAAATCGGGCACGTTTGGGGACTATCTTGAGTATCTCACCACGCGTCCCAATCGCGATGCCGAGATGCGCGCGCTGCTCAACGAAATCACCATCGGTGAGACCTGCTTTTTCCGGAACCAGCCGCAACTGGACGCGGTCCTCAAAGTCATCCTTCCCAAACTGACGGCGATGAAGTCCAAGCAATCGTTCAAGAAAATTCGCGTGTGGAGCGCGGGGTGTTCGACGGGCGAAGAGCCTTACACGCTCTCGATCCTTTTTCTGGACCAGCTGGCGTACAAACTCAAAGGCTGGTCCGCGGAAATTGTGGCCACCGATCTGAACGATAATTCGCTGGTGAAATGCCGCGAAGGCAATTATTCCGACTATGCCTTGCGCAACACCACTCGCGATTGGCGCGATAAATACTTCGAGCCGGTCGACCAGCTTTTCCGGGTGAAAGAGGAAGTGCGCGCGCTGGTGAAATTCGAGCGCTTGAATCTTCAGGATCAGGCCAAGATTTTATTTATGAAGGGCTTCGACATTATTTTCTGCTGCAACGTGCTGATCTACTTCGATGGCACTTCGAAGCGCAGGACCGTCGAGCATTTCTATAATGCTTTGCTGCCGGGCGGATATTTCTTTCTGGGGCACTCGGAATCGCTGTATGGCATCAACGACCGCCTGCGCTTGGTGCATTTTCCCAATGCCACGTCGTACTACAAGCCGATTCCGGGCGAGCCTGCGGGAGAAGCGCAATGAATACAGCGACGAGCGAACTCCTGAACCGCAAAGTGGGCGAACTCCATAACTTGCCCGCGATGCCGGCGGTGCTGCGATCGCTCAGTGAATGCTTGAGCCAGGACGCCGAAATGGTGAGCATCGATAAAGTGGTGGACCTGATTTCGTATGACAAATCGCTGGCCGGGCAATGCTTGCGGATGGCGAACTCCGCGCTGTTTCAACGGAAGTCCAATATTGCGTCGATTCGCGAGGCGGTGGTCGCGTTGGGGATCCGAAATATACGCGATCTGGTTTATTCCGTCAGTCTGCCGAAGCTTTTCGCGGGCACCAAGCACGGCATGGCTCCCGTTACGTTCTGGCGGCACGCGCTGGGCACCGCGCTGATCAGCCAGCATTTCGCCTACCGGCTGGGCATCAAGCCTCAGGAGAGATTTTATTTGGCCGGGCTGCTGCACGACATCGGAATTCTGGTGAATGCCCTGCTATTTCCGAAAGAGTTCGGAGAAATTTTGGAGGCTGCCAGGGAATCGCAAACGCCGCTTTGCGAAGTGGAGCAGCGCGTGCTTGGGTTTACGCATTGCGAAAGCGGGCGAATTCTAGCCGATATTTGGAAGTTGCCGGAGGACGTGTGCAGCGCGATCGAGTTTCATCATCAACTGCCGAACGAGGAGCACGACCCCGAAACCGTCGCAGTGGTCTACCTGGCCGATCTGCTGTGCCGGTTGCGAGGGCTCGGTTACGGGTACTACGAAGCGCGGGGATTCGATTTGGCGTCGGAGCCATCGTGGCAATTGCTGGCGGCAAAATACCCGGCGGCACTGCGGCTGGATATGGCGCGATTTACCTTTGAGCTGGACGGCTTCGCCGTGGAGGTCGAGGCGTTGGTCGATTCCATTTTTTCCACGGAGCGGCACTCATGAGTGCGCTCCGCGCCCAGGGCCATCTCAAGTGATTCTAGGAGAGAGTCGTGAAGAAACTTAAAGTTCTCATCGTGGACGATTCCGCGGTCATGCGCAAAATCGTCGAACGGGCATTGCGTCAGGCGGGACTCGAAATTGGCGAGGTGCTGGAAGCCAGCAACGGGGCCGAGGCGCTCGTCGAGGTCGAAAAGGGTTCGTTGGACATCATTTTGAGCGATATCAATATGCCGGTGATGGACGGCCTCGAGTTTCTAAAGAATCTATCGAAGGTCGAAGCCGGCAAGGGCGTACCCGTCGTCATGATTACCACCGAAGGGAGCGAAGCTCGGGTGGTCGAAGCACTCTCGGTGGGTGCCAAGGGTTATATCCGAAAACCATTCACGCCGGAGCAGGTCAAAGAGCGAGTGGCGCCGCTAATCGGAGTCTTGAAATGAGCTCAACGATGAATCGCACCTCCGCTGCTACGGTTCGTCCCGAGGCCGGTTGGAAGTCCATTCTGGAATGCGCGGCGCTGGAAGTGTTTCAAATGATGGCGGGCGCCGACCTGCAACAAGTGCCATCGCCGCCCGATGAACCGAGCGGGCAGCACACCGCCATGGTCGGGCTGGCCGGCGCGCTTTGCGGCATGCTCACGATTCGTCTCGGCGATAGTACGGCCTCGAAGCTCGCCTCGTTTATGCTCGGTGGCGACGCTGCGTCCAATCAATCCACGATTCGCGATGCGCTCGGGGAGCTGTGCAACATGGTCGCAGGCAATTTCAAATCGAAAATCAGCACGCTTGCCGATCATTGCATGCTTTCCGTGCCCACGGTGATTTCCGGGGAGGATTATGTGATGGAAGCGGCTGAGCCGAGCGAGGGCTTTCGAGTAGCGCTTTCTCTGGACGGCCAGCTCATCTGGGTTTCGATCGTGATTCACACTTAGACTCGAGAGTAGTAGGCGTAACCCAAATCTGGAATTAGCCGACGCGGTAATTTCACGCCGCTGCAATCCCTTATTCTCCGCACGAAAGCGGATTTCCATCCTCGCTGCCCGGTTGACGAAGTTTGGGCCTCCCGTTAAACTAAATTTGGGTCGCGCGAGCGGCCCGCTTTTGTTTTCCGCACCGGTTGGGAGGTCGTACAATTGGCAGTACATCAGATTCTGGATCTGATTATCCTGGTTCGAGTCCAGGCCTCCCAGCCAATCTAGCGGCAACCCCGAAAAGCCACTCAAATCATGCGGGCCGGGAGGATTTATGTATGCCAAAACAGTTGCAGCCCTGGCCGCGATCGCGTTACTGATGCCGGGCTCATTTTCACTCGCGA
This sequence comes from Acidobacteriota bacterium, assembly GCA_013286465.1. Taxonomy (GTDB): domain Bacteria; phylum Acidobacteriota; class Terriglobia; order Acidiferrales; family UBA7541; genus Palsa-147. Next base: position 20,338 of record JABDFR010000004.1, read on the forward strand.
ACGATCCAGGTTGCATATCGGCCACACAAATCAAGCTCATCACGCCATTTCAATCCGGCAATCTGGGAATTGGTTTTGCGGTCACTGCTCGCGGGGATGGCGAATGCTTTGCGCGTTCTGCGGCAATTCCCGGCCGGCCGGATGCCTGGCGTTGCTCGATCGGGAATGCGATCCATGATCCTTGTCTGCAGAATATTCTTGGCGATTCGAAAGTGCTCGCTTGTCCGGACACTCCCTGGTCCGCCAACGTGAGTCTTCTTGCTTTGACGCGACCGTTGCCTGCTGATCCGTCTATCAATGACGGCGCGCAAAAGTCGCTGAAGGACACTGTGCCGTGGGCGCTGGAGATGGCGAATGGGCAGCGCTGCACGTTGTTCACCGGAGCGACTGCGCCGATCGCGGGCATGCGCATCAATTACGGCTGCCCCGGCGGATTCATCGCGGTCGGGAATATCGATCGCAGCCGTGCGGACTGGCGGATTTTCTTTCAGGGAGAGAAATCGATATCGCTGGAACTGACGGATATTGCCGTCGCGTGGTATTAGCCGGCGCTCACCAAAGGCGCTTGGGGGTCAATTTCGCCGTCATTTCCATCACGCGGCGATAGTAGTCGCACTGAGATAATTCTCTCGCCGCGTCCTCGTCCACAACGAAAGTCACATCCGGATGCAGCTGCAGCGCCGAAGCGCTCACCGACGCGGTGATTGGCCCTTCGATGGCTTTCGCCACGGCTTTGGCTTTTGCTTTTCCGGAGGCGATCAGCATGATGTGGCGCGCTTCGAGAATAGTGCCGATTCCCATGGTGATTGCGGCGGTGGGCATTTCTTCGCCGCGCGCGAAATCGCGGCAATTGTCGGCGAGCGTCGAGCGGCTCAAAGTCTTGGGGCGAGTGCGCGAGGCGAGGCTTGAGGACGGCTCGTTGAAACCAATGTGGCCATCACGCCCGATCCCGAGGACCTGCAAGTCGATGCCGCCTGCCTCGCGAATAGCCGCTTCGTAGCTGGCGCAATATTCCTCGTAGCCGGTTTGAATGCTGCCGTCGGGAATGTGGATCTGGGCCGGCGGAATATTGACGTGGGAGAAAAAATTCTGGTGCATGAAGCTGTGAAAGCTGTGCGGATGGTCGGGAGCCAGGCCGATGTACTCGTCGAGATTGAAGGTCACTACCTTCGAAAAATCCAGAGCCTCCTCGCGATGCATGCGCGACAGCTCGCGATACATTCCGATAGTCGTGCCGCCGGTGGCCAAACCGAGGACCAAAGCAGGATCGCGTCGCACCCACGCGGCGATAATCCGCGCCGCCGCTGTACTCACGCAATGATAGTCAGTCTGCAAAAGGACGAGCATGCCAGAATCACCTCGACGGCCGCTATTCTACCGGAATTGCGCCGCACTTGTAGGGGAGGCGTGTTTAGGCCCTCCCGCTTTTCGGCCCAGTGCGCCCTGACCACAACATCGCAACTTCCAGAATTGCCGCGGCGCGCTCGGTGCAGACGGCCGTTCCATGGAAATTTTTGGAACGCCTCAATCTCGCCACGAAGAGGGCCGAAAAGCGGGACGGCTAAAGGCGCCTCCCCTACAAAACCATCCTCATTACGACTATTATCCTCGACTGCAGAATTATGGCATCGGAAACTAACATCCAGGCTGCAATCCTGGCCGGCGGACTTGGCAAACGGATGCGGCCGCTTACCGAATCCATGCCCAAACCGATGATCGAAGTGCGCGGCAAACCATTCCTTCATCATCAATTTGAGTTGCTGCGCTCCTTCGACATCCGGCGCATCGTCTTGCTGGTTGCTTACCTTGGCGATCAAATTGAAAGACATTTCGGCGACGGTTCCACACTCGGGTTGCATCTGAGTTACTCGCACGAGCCGGAGCCTCTCGGAACCGGGGGCGCGCTGAAAAATGCCGCGGCGATGCTGGATGAGGAATTTCTACTGCTCAACGGCGACACATACCTCGCCATTGATTACGCGGCGCTTGCGAAGACGTTTCGTGCGAGTGGGGCCCTGGCCATGATCGTCGCGTATGGAAATACTGATGCGCGAGTGCCCAGCAATCTGGCACTCTCTGCCGACGGCGGCGTGGCAGTGTATCGCAAGCGCGATCCAAGCGGCCTCACGCACGTGGACTCCGGCGTGATTGCGCTGCGCCGCGGGGTGCTCGCGGAAATTCCGGCCGGCTGCAAATGCTCGCTCGAAGAGGAAATCTTTCCCAAGCTGATCGAAAGAGGCCAAATGGAAGCGTGGGTCACAACCGAGCCGTTTTACGACATGGGCAGTCCGGCAGGACTTGAGGCCTTGGCAAAGAGGCTCGGATGATTCTTTCGAAAACTCCCTTTCGAATCAGTTTCGCGGGCGGCGGCAGCGATTTGCCGGATTTTTATCGACGTCGCGCGGGCGCGGTAGTGAGCACCACGATCGACAAGGCCATGTACCTCGCCATCCATCCCTATTTCCACGACAAAATTCGCATCAAGTATTCGCGCACCGAAGACGTTATGAAAGTTTCCGATATCGAACATCCGCTGGTGCGCGAATGTTTGCGCGTTGTCGGCCTCGGCAGTGGAATGGAGATTGCCAGCTTCGCCGACGTGCCCGCGGGAACGGGCATGGGCTCGAGCAGCGCGTTCACGGTAGGTCTGCTGCACGCGCTCGAAGGACTGGCTGGAAAAAAACCGAGTGCGGAAGAACTTGCCGTCGCCGCTTGTGATATCGAGATCGCGCGAGTGAAGGAGCCGATTGGCAAGCAGGATCAGTATGCGTCGGCGTTTGGTGGATTGAATTTAATTCGATTTCACCCTGATGAGCGCGTCGAAGTACGGCCGATCGCTTGCTCGGACGCAACGCGCACGGCGCTTGAGCACCGCCTCATGCTTTTCTACATCGGCCGGGAGCGCCCCGCGAGCACCATCCTTGCCGAGCAATCGCGCAACATGTCCGACAAAGAGAAGTTCTCGCGCGTCACAAAAATGGCCGGTTTGGCCGAAGATCTTTGCCGCGCCCTTGAAAAAAACAATCTCGATTCATTTGGAGAAATGTTGCACCAGGGCTGGCTCCTGAAATCGACTTTGGCGCAGGGAATTACCAACGAAGGAATCGATTCGTATTACCAACTTGCTCGCGAAGCAGGAGCGCAAGGCGGCAAACTTCTAGGCGCGGGCGGCGGCGGATTTCTGCTCGTTTACGCGCCGCCCGAAAAGCAACCGGACGTCCGCGCCGCTCTCCGCGAGTTGCGCGAAATGCCCTTCGCGATGACTCGCGAAGGCTCGAAAATCATTTACAGCGACGGCCAGCACGGCCCCATCCTCGCGCGCTCCGAATTCATCGATCATTTGAATTGACTGACACGGCTCGATTCGATGGCGCGAAGCTACATGACACCATAAGATAAGTTGTGCCATAATACGCGCACTATGAATACCCAGCCTGAGACGTACCCTCGCAAGTACTGGTGTGTTCGCGCTCGCTCATTTCCCGTGACTGCTGGACTCGTTCTGGTTTTACTCGTACTTGCGCCAAATCTCTGCGGACAAGAGTCCGGATCGCAGATCGACGGCGTCGCGCTGGATCTGATCCAGCAGGGCGATGACGCGTTGAAGGCCGGACACTAGGACAAAGCGGCATCCGCTTTTCGAAAAGCGAATAAATTGCGGCACGACTCGTGCTTCGAGTGCTGGATGGGGATCGCGCAGAGCGAAAGGATTTCTAGGGATCGCATGGGTGCTTGGAAATCCGCAGGGAGGGCGCTCGATGCGGCGAAAGATGACTCGCAAAAAGCGCAGGCTCACGATCTGCGCGGTCTGGTTAAGCTCGCAGACGTTCAAGCTCGAGCCGACTCGACGCACGTAAGCGAAGAGGCTTCAGGGATGTACTTAGAATTAAAGTCGAACGCGCCACCTCTCGATAAAATTTCAAAACAGGAGATTTCGGAAGCCGATCAGGAATACCGGACTGCCGTGGAGCTCGATCGGGAAGACGCCGGGCATCACGCGGGATTGGCACGGGTTTTGTTCTTCGAATCCCGCGACGAGGACGCAAAGCGAGAAGCGCAAGCGTATCTGGAGCTTGCTCCCGACGGTCAAGACAGCCGGTGGATTCGCACCGCGCTGAAGGATCCCCGGCGAGCGCGGAATTATTTCGCGCCGGCGTTCGTGGTCACCACGCTTTCCGGAGAGGTTATCTCGCTCGAAAGTCTGGCGGGGAAATTCGTAGTTCTCGATTTCTGGGCAAGCTGGTGCGTACCTTGCCGCGAATCCGTCGATGATCTGAAATCGCTTACGAGGAAATATTCCAAGAACAGCGTTGTATTGTTGAGCGTCAGCGCTGACCAGGATGCGCAGGAGTGGCGCGACTACATTGCGCGGCGAAAAATGGATTGGGCTCAGTACTGGGACAAGGACCTGAAAATTGGCCAACTTTTCCGTGTGCGCGAATATCCGACTTACATCGTGATTGACGGCGATGGAGTAATTCGCGACCGCATCAGGGGAAGCAACCCTGAGGAAAGCGTGGTCCACAGACTCAAGGAAGCTCTTCAGGAACTTACACCGCAAAAAGGCAGCTAGACAAGATACCGAGTAATTACCGCGCAGTTCCGGATTGCTCTCGCCGCAATGCTGGTATATCTTGGAAATATCAGGCGTTCGACCGAAAGGCATCCGTGGGGAAAGACGGAAAAGCGGTTTCGGCTGCTCCGGCGCGTTTTTTGGCGTCGCGCGATTATATTGACGAACTGCGGGCGATTCTTGACCGGCTCGATCACGCGATGGTGGATCGCTTTACCGAGGCCATCTGGCGGGGATACGAGCAGGGCAAAACGCTTTTCATTTTCGGCAACGGCGGCAGCGCGGCGCTAGCTTCCCATCTCGCAACCGACATTGGGAAGGGAACTATTGCGGGAGCGCGCGCGCGTCTGCGAGTGATCGCGCTGACCGACAATGTTCCGTTAATGACGGCGTGGGCGAACGATAGCGGCTACGAGCATATTTTTTCGGAGCAGCTTCGCGGGCTTGTGCAGCGCGGCGATCTGGCCTTTGCAATTTCCGGCAGCGGCAATTCGAAGAATGTAGTGCTCGGGCTTGAAGCGGCGCGCGAAGCGGGTGCGACCGCGATGGTTCTCACCGGCTTCGACGGCGGCCGCGTGAAAGAGCTTTGCGAGCTGTGTCTGGTTGTGCCCTCGCATAATATGCAGCATGTGGAAGACGCGCATCTTTGTGCTGCTCACGCCATTTTCACAGCGGTACGCGAGCGCATGATGCGCCCGAGCGGAGAGTAACGCATTGATTTGCGCCGCAATTTCCTCGCGCCGGCTCGTATGCTGAAGGCCGTGATCTTTGATCTCGACGGCGTGATCGCCGATAGCCATCCCATCCACGAAGCTGCCTGGAAGACGCTATTCGCGGAGCAAGGCCTGGATGCCGAAAATTTGAATCTTGATTTTCTGTATGCCGGGCAACCTCGCGGCGAAATCTTTCGCCATTTTTTCGGACAACTGCCTGATGCGAAATTTGAAACGCTGAGCCGGCGCAAGGATGTGCTATATACCGCGCTGGTCGGCACGCTTCAGCCCAAGCCCGGATTGGTCCGCGTGCTCGGCGAACTGGCGGCGGCGGGCGTCGTGATGGCTGTGGGAACTTCGGCGCAGCGCCGGCGCACGCTTGAAACGCTCGATCACTTCGGCATCGCCGGACGTTTCGGCGCGGTGGTGACCGGCGATGACGTCGGCGCGACGAAACCCGCGCCGGAAATATTCCTGCGCGCCGCCGAACTGATTCACGCGCAGCCTTCAAACACGGTTGTCGTGGAGGATTCACACATCGGCATCGAAGCCGCTCGCGCCGCGGGAATGAAATGTGTCGGCTATGCGCCGCCGGAACGGATCGAACAACTACGCAAAGCTGGAGCGGATGATTTGATTCTGGAGTTTCCTCCGAGCGCCGTGGAATATTTCTCGCGAATCGCCGGGCTCGACGCGCCACCGCAGGGCGTCGCAAATCAAAAAGCGGGCAGCGCCGTGCCGGGAGTGAAGGGAGTCTGAAGATTGCTTTGGACCTTCAGCCTTAAGTTCGTTTTCCTCTGTGTAGTCCTGGGCGTCGCCGCGATCGGCACGATTTCCTCGTCGGTTTTTCTTATTTTCACACTCATTGGCGCTGGTAAATTTCACCGTGACGCTGAGCGGCAGGCCGCTGAAGCCGCGGCCATTCCGCTGCTTCCGCCGGTCTCCCTGCTGAAGCCGGTGCACGGCGCCGAGGCGCGGCTGAAAGAAAATATCGAGAGCTTCTTCCGCCAGGATTATCCGGATTACGAAATTCTTTTTGCCGCCGATGAAGATGACGATGCGGCTCTCGGAATCGTCCGCGAAATCATGTCGCGTTATCCCAAGATTCGCAGCCGCATCCTGGTCACCGGCCGTCCTCCGTGGCCGAATCCTCCAGCGTATTCCTTCGCCAAAATGGCCGAAGTGGCCGCGCACGACATATTGGTGACCAGCGATAGCGACGTGGAAGCCGCGCCGAATTATTTGCGGGAAGTGGTGCCGCCGATGCTCGATCCCAAGACTGGGATGCTCACATGCCTCTATCGCGGAAAAAATGCCGGCGGATTCTGGTCGGGCCTTGATGCCATCGGAATGTCGGTGGAGATGTCGGCGGGGGTCCTGGTAGTAAATGTACTCGATGGCATGAAATTCGGATTAGGGCCGACGATTGTTGTGCGCAAAGATTCGGTGGAGAAAATCGGCGGGTATCGCGTGCTCGGCGATTATTTTTCGAATGACTTCGTGATCGGCAATCTGATCGAAAAAGCCGGTTACCGCGTGGCGCTCTCGCGGCACGTGATCGATCACGTGGTGCCGCCGATGACGCTGCGGCGCATGTGGGAACGACAAGTGCGCTGGGCCAAAGGCACACGCTATTCACGGCCGAAAGGGCATATCGGCTCTGTGCTGGTGTACGCGATGCCTTACGGAATTCTGGGATTGCTTGCCGCGGCTTCGCTTGGTTGGTGGGAGATCGGGGCGGGGCTGCTGAGCATTGCGATCATCAATCGCTTGATCGAGGCGCTGGTGGTGGGCTGGGGCGTGGCGCGCGATCCGGTCGTGCGGCGCGCGCCGTGGCTTATTCCGATTCGCGATTTGCTCGGCTTTTGCGTGTGGACTTCGAGTTATCTGAGCAAGAAAGCCGTGTGGCGGGATAGCCGCTATGAGCTTGTGGATGGCGGGCGGATAGTTGTGCGGAACACTTCAGGCGGTAGCGAAGGCCGCGGCTAATTCGGAAGGGTGCGTTTGCGCCGCCATTTGAAATAGCCGAGAGTAAGCAGCGCGAGCGCAGTTGCCAACGAGATCGCGTCGCCGAGTGTGCGGTCTGCTGTTCGGATAAAGCGCAAAATGACATCGCTGTGGCCTGCCGGCAGGGATATCTGCATTGGCGCGGTGCAGGGGCTCGTGACGTAGTCGATCGGCGCGCCGTTGCGAGTCGCCTTCCATGCTGGATAAGGATACAGCCTGAGTGCCAGCACCAAGGCCTGCGGAGAATCCACACTGATGAATTTGTACTCGGCTTGCCAGCCTTCGACGTGCAAACGAAAATTCGGCGCGGTCAGCGGCTCGTCGGCATCGGCGTTGAGTGCGGCGGCGCGCTGCGGATTTTCCGGGAGATCGTAGCGGTCGCAACCGGTTGAGACGTATTCGTCGGAGCCTTCGTAGCCCGCGTCGGTGGAAATCGCGCGAGCCACGCCGGGAGTGTCCTGGCTATCCCACCAATTATTTGTGGTCATCCAGGCACCTAGCGCGGCGAGCGCGAGGATTGCGGCGAACCAGGCGGGCCATTTGCGGCGTAGCGGCGAGACCGCAGCGGCGAAGAAAAACGTGGCCGCGAGCGCCAGCGGTGTAAGAGTTCGCCACGGGAACTGCACGAATTTCATTTCGGGCACGTAATGCCAGATAATCGCGGCGACCGGAAACATCAAAATCGCTGGAAACGCGCCGAGCAGGAACAAAATCCAGAATATGGTTCGTCCGCGAAGGCGCTGGCGGGCGGCAAAGACGGCGCTGATGCCGAACACTGCGATGATGATAAGCGCGATCGCAGACATTTTGAAATTGAAAAGGATGAATTCGGGATCTCCGGCCGTGGCGAACAGAAAGTTGTGCCAGGGCTGCAGGTTGAACGTCAACACGTCGGAAATGTTCACCCAACGCTGCTCGTACGCGGCGGGCACAATGTAAAACGCGGCGAGAGCGAAACCGGTCGCGCCCGCCACTATCGCCGGTAAAAGCGCGCGCAATGAACGCTCGAGAATGCAATAAAGTAAAATAATTGCCGCGACGAAGTAGGTGGCGATCACTGCGGCGGGCGCATTCGTTAGCCATATCAGTGCGAAGACGCCGGCGAATCCCGGCACGCGGCGCCAGCCCTCTCGCGCGAGCAAAATTGCGCGCCACACCAGCAACGGGAAAATTGCCCCGGCGAGAAGTTCTGCGAAATCGCTGCGGTAATAGACAATCATCAGGTTGTAGGGATTGACCGCGAACAGAATCGCGGCGGCGATCGCATCGCGAGGCGCGAGCCATTCGCGCGCCAGCCGGTGCATGGAGAAACCCGCGACGACCAGTGCGAGCCAGATGAACGCGTCGGGCACCATATGCCACGGCAGAATCGCGCTGAGCGCCGCCCCGAGAATCCACGACGCCGGCGGATAAAAAATAAAGCGCGGCTCGCCAAAACCGAAATTCGCCCATTCCGCCCAGCGCGGGTAGAGAATTCCCTGGTGCCATTGCTGCGCCACTTCCATCCACGACTCGATGTGAAACTGAAAATCGTGGCCGGAAGCGTTGCCGAGGAAGAATGACGGCGCGATGACCAGCGTGGCAACGGTGGCCAGGCCGAGCAATAGCGCCCAATTTACGTCGATGGCAGATCGCGGCGAGTTCATGCGGACCCGCGAGGATACTGAATCCCGGGCGGCTTGCCAATTGCGCATGCATCTCGCTAAAGTGGCTCGGCTTGGCGCGGGCTATCTGCCGGTTGCCGTTCCAGCCACTGCGTCACCTAATTTTTCCCGAAATTACAGAGACTTCGGAAACTCCGATGACCGCCGAAGAACAGCGCATCAAAGAAAATAACGAGAGGAAAGTGAATTGGTCGCGCTGGGGACCTTATCTCTCGGAACGGCAGTGGGGCACGGTCCGCGAGGATTACAGCGCGAATGGCGACGCTTGGAATTATTTTCCGCACGATCACGCGCGATCGCGTGCATATCGTTGGGGCGAAGATGGCATCGCGGGAATCTGCGACAGGCATCAGCGAATTTGTTTCGCCCTGACGGTCTGGAATGAGCGCGACCGCATTTTGAAGGAGCGCCTTTTCGGCCTGACCAACACCGAAGGCAATCACGGAGAAGACGTCAAGGAATACTACTTCTATCTGGACGCCACGCCGACCAACTCTTACCTGAAGTATCTCTACAAATATCCGCAGAGTGAATTTCCGTACGATCTGCTGCGCGCCGAAAACTCAAAACGCACGCGCAATGATCCGGAATTCGAACTGCTCGACACCGGAATTTTCAACGAAAGCCGCTACTTCGACATTTTCATCGAATATGCGAAAGCGTCGGCGGAAGTGATTCCCATCCGCATCACGGCCATCAATCGCGGACCGGAACCCGCGCGTCTGCGACTGCTGCCCACGCTTTGGTTCCGGAATAAATGGTCCTGGGGAGGCACCGCGCCGGGGGATGCGCGCCCGGCGTTGAAGCGGCTATCGGGATTCGGCGGATTCTCTGTCGTCGAGTTGCAGCAGCCCGACTACGGCACGCGCTGGCTGGCAATCGAAGGCCAGCCCGAACTGCTCTTCACCGAAAACGAAACGAACACCGAGCGCCTGTTCAATGCGAAGAACCGAACTAAGTACGTCAAGGACGGGATCGATAATTACGTTGTCCACGGCATGCTCGACGCGGTGAATCCCGCGCAGACGGGGACGAAAGTAGCCGCACATTTCAAGCTGGAAATTCCAGCCGGCGGAAGCGTCACGCAGCGGCTGCTATTCACCAATCAGGGGCTGCCACCGGGCATCGCGGCGTCCGAGATTTTCGACGCGAACTTCGACAGCGTCTTCGAGCAGCGAAAAAAGGAAGCGGACGAATTCTATGTGCGCCTCGAACGCAGAGGTGTGAGCGCCGATGCCGTCAACGTGCAGCGCCAGGCCTTCGCCGGATTGCTTTGGAACCGCCAGTCGTATCATTACGACGTCAAACGCTGGCTGGATGGCGATCCTACGCAGCCGCCACCCGCGCCGCAGCGCCGCTTCGGCAGAAATCACGACTGGACGAATCTTTATAATGCCGACGTAATTTCAATGCCGGATAAATGGGAATATCCCTGGTACGCCTCGTGGGATCTCGCATTTCACTGCGTCGCGCTAGCCATGATCGATGTGCAATTTGCCAAAGACCAGCTCATCTTATTTTTGCGCGAATGGTATATGCATCCGAACGGGCAGATCCCCGCGTACGAATGGGAATTAAGCGACGCGAACCCCCCAGTGTTTGCGGGCGCGGCGCTGCGCATCTACGGGATCGAGCGGCGCATGAGCGGAACCGGCGACCGAAACTTTCTCGAACGCGTATTTCACAAACTATTGCTCAATTTCACCTGGTGGGTGAATCGCAAAGATCCGCAAGGATTGAATGTGTTCGAAGGCGGATTCCTTGGTCTCGATAATATCGGCGTCTTCGATCGCTCGCGGCCGCTGCCCGGCGGATTCCGTATCGAGCAATCCGACGGCACCAGTTGGATGATGGCCTATTCGCTGAGCATGATGAGCATCGCGCTGGAGTTGGCCAAAGAGGACTCCGCTTACGAAGACGTGGCCAGCAAATTCTTCGAGCACTGCGTGCACATCTCCGATGCGATGAACAACATCGGCGGCGAAGATATCGGCCTGTGGGACGACGAGGACGGATTTTATTACGACGTGCTGCAAATGCCCGACGGCAATCACGTGAAGATGAAAGTGCGATCGATGGTGGGACTGATTCCGCTCTTCGCCGTGGAAACATTGGAGCCGGAGGATATCGCGGGACGGACCGGGTTCATGAAACGCATGCAATGGTTCCTCGATCATCATCCCGAAGTCGCGAATCACATCGACGCCAGCATGCATTCCGACACAGGCGTGCGCCGCTTGATCGCCCTGGTTAACAAGACCCGGCTGGTGCGTGTACTGCGTTACATGCTCGATGAAAATGAATTTCTCTCGCCGCACGGGATCCGTTCGCTTTCGAAAATCCACGCACAAAAGCCGTATGAACTGAGTTTGGACGACTCCGTGCATCGAGTGTCCTACGAGCCGGCGGAGTCATCGTCGGATTTGTTCGGAGGCAATTCGAATTGGCGCGGGCCCGTTTGGGTGCCGTTGAATTTTCTGATCATCGAAGCGCTGCAGCGTTACGACTATTATTACGGCAAGGATTTCAAAGTGGAGTGCCCCACGGGCTCGGGGAAATACATGACGCTGTGGGAAGTCGCCAGTGAACTTTCGCGCCGCCTATCGCGATTGTTTCTCCGTCGCGACGGAAAACGCGCCATCTACGGCGGCGCGCAAATTTTCCAGAACGATCCGAACTGGCGCGACCTGATTTTATTCTACGAATATTTCAACGGCGACAACGGCGCAGGCCTAGGCGCAAATCATCAAACGGGATGGACAGCCCTAGTAGCAAAGTTGCTGGAACAAAGCGGAGAGTAAGTAGCGCCGGCGTCCCCGCCGGCATCTTGCGACGATAAAAGCAGGCCAAAGTCGCACTCGCGGGCGGACTACAACTTCCTGACTATTTGCGCTCCGCTGCTTCGACGAATTCGACCAATACTTTTCGTCCATCCGGCCGCTCAACCAAAAAGAAATTAACGCGCGTCCCATCAGCCCCGGCCCGCGTGGCCGGATAAAGCGGCTCGACGCCAAAAGCCGAGCGAATGCGGTTCGTAGCCGAATCGCAATCCTTCGTTTCCAGCTCGACCTGTTGAATCCCCTCGCCAAATTTCGTCAGAAATCTCGCAATGGCCCCGCTTCCGGCAGCGTCCTTGGTAGTCAAGATGTCCAGCCGCAGAATCGCGCCAAAGTGCAGCTCGAATTCGCGTGCATCCTGATCCGCTGGCACATTCGCGAGCACTACATTGCCGTTGGCCGCGCGGATTTTCTCGAAAGTCTCCGGATTCACGGCCACGCCAACCGTAACCCGCGGGCGCGGGAAGTAAAGCAGCGAGCTCAACTCAGCCTCGCGGCGCCACCCCGCGAGAATCGGATCCACGAGTTCGCGGCCCTGCGCAAAAAGCTCCTCGCCGGCGCGCGTGCGTATTTGCAAGTCCGGTGAAAATAGGCGGGCGATCGAAGAGGCTGCTTCCATCAGGCGGTTAAGCGTTGCGGCTTACGATCCAGGCTTTTGTGGCACGATCCCGTTCGAGTTCGAAAGTTCCACGCGGGTAGTCAACCCGGCATCGAGCGAAACCGGAACATCCCAGCGGATGTGCGCGTCTCCGATGCCGGCAAAAATATCGAGCGTGCCGATCCAATAATTTCCGGGCGCGACATTTTCCATGCGGCCATGTCCATCCAGATCCGACTGCGCCTTCGCGACCATATAGCGCGTCTGCGCAATTTCGAGCGCGCGACGCTGGATCGACGGCCCGCGACGGGCGTTCAGCAAAGCCCAGGCTGGTCCGGGATTAATCGGGTCAAGCGTTAAATCGAGCCCTGCGGTGCTTTCGGTGTTGGCCAGCAGATACTTGCGGACCGCTTCCAGATATTCCTGGCGCTGCTTTTCATACTTCGCAGGGTCTTTCTGTTTGTCGCGCTCTTTATATTTGGGCTTGGGAAAGTCCATGGTGCTGTCGCTGCCATTGCGCTCGAGATAGGCGGAGAAAAATTCGGGCACATTCATGATGTCGTCGGCAGTGAGCCCGCGCACGAATTCTTCGCCCGCGAGCGAAACGGAATGATGCTTCTTCATCCAGGCTTTCAATTCGGCCGAGACTCTGAGTTTATCCACGTAGGCATCGAAATCCGGTTTCGGTTCAGCGGCGTCGGCTTCGGCCAATATTTCGGTGAAGCTTTTATTCAGCAAATAAAAGGGAAGTCCGCGCACAGGCTCGGAAACGCCCGCCGCAGGAGTCACTTTCGCGGTGAAATCCACAGCGCAAGTCTGCGCGCGCAACGGCGATGCGCACACAACGACCGCCGCAAGAAGTGCAAACGCTCCAGCGAGTCTGAGTTGTTTAATCATGTGTGATGGTGTGATGACGCAGCACATCGTAGCAAAACGCGGCCACTTGAATCCGTCGACACAGCGCAGAGTTTCCAAGAGGGAACTAGCGTGCTGCTATAAACGGCTGCAATCTGGCAGGGCTAATAGAGGCGGAAAGTTACTTCAATCGTCTGGCGCACCGAAGCAGGCTTGCCATCCGGCCCAACCGCCGGCCGGAATCGCCAAGTCTTCACGCCCTCGATGGCCTTCTCGTCTAAGCCCATGCCGGCGCCCTGCACCACTTGAATGTTGGTCGCGCGCCCATCCGCGCCGATGATCGCGACCAGCGTGACGGTGCCCATATACTTCGACTTCACCGCTTCATCCGAAAATTGCGGCTGAGGGCAGAACAGACATTCGGGAACTCCGTAGCCGCCAGTCCCTGCGCTCGGATAACCGCCGCCAGTATTCCATCCGTGTCCCGGACCAACTCCGGCGCCATCGCCGCTGCCGACGCCTGTGCCTTGCCCGCTACCGATTCCGCCGCCACCGCCGGTGCCGTTGGAATCAGTGATCAACTTGGCCATGGGATCGCCGTAGTTCGGCAAATTCGGGCTTTGCAGCTTGATGTCAGGCACCGCGAGAACCGTGGCAGGCACTTGCAGTCTTGGATTTGCCGGCGGATGAACGGAGGGCGGCGCTAGTTGCGTGTAAGAAGCCTTGGGCAATTTTCCCTTGCTTGCGGTGATCAAGCTGTGTTCGCCACCGCCACCACCGCCGCCCGCCTTTTTGGTTCCCGCGGGAAGCTTCGGCAGATAGGGAGAAGGATCATCGAGCGGTGTCACGGTGAAATTGCGCGCCTGAGTTGTATGCGGCGACATAATTTCCGGAAGCAATGGAACCAGGATCAGCACCAGCACGACCACGTGAATTGCCAACGAAAGCGCTTGCACGCGGCTAAATTGCGTATCCTTTGACCAAATATCCGGCACCGCGACGCCCTTTTGCAGCTTGGGGCCGCCAAATGCCATTGTCAGATTGGTCCAGAAAGTTTGGAAGCCGGTCTGCCTCTCGACCAACATTCCGGTGCTATCAGGCCGTTTCGCGCCGGCTGGCAGCGGCTTCAGCCATTCGCGCAGATTCGATCCAGGGCTCGAGCCGAAATGTTCGGGCAGGAACGGGCTGGCTTGGCCGGGACGCAGCTTCGTAGGGTGCTCGACCAGGAAATCGCGCAAATTGGAAAAGAAAGACTCGAAGAGCGAAGGCCGGTTGATCGTGATGTTGGTCAAACGCATGCCGCCGCCATACGACGACGGCAGGGTACCCGGGTTTTTCACGCTGGTGTCAGCCATTCCTACCTAACCCCAACAAACAGTTCTACCTTCCTGCTTAGATTCGCGGCAGCCGAAAAGGATGTCTGGGCCTTTTCGAGCGGCTGACTTACCCTCGCATTCATTGTAACATAGCGGTTCTTCCTGCTGCGTCCTGATTGCTGATCCAAGGCAGAGAAAGGCACCACATCCGAATCAATGGCCGAACCTTTTGACCTGAAGAAAACACTGAACTTGCCGCGCACCGATTTTCCCATGAAGGCGCGTTTGCCGGAGCGCGAGCCCGAGCAGCTTGCGGAATGGGAGCGCGCAGGTATTTACGAGAAGATTCTGGAATCGCGCACGGGTGCGCCGCTCTTCGTGCTGCATGATGGCCCGCCGTATCCCACCGGTGACATTCATCTCGGCACCGGCCTGAATAAAATCGTGAAAGATTTGATGGTCAAGTCGAAGACCATGGCCGGATTTCAGTCTCCGTATATTCCTGGCTGGGACTGCCACGGTTTGCCGATCGAAAATAAAGTCGAAAAAGAGGAGCTGGGCGGGCAAAAGGATAAAGTTTCGCCCGCCGAATTCCGGCAGATGTGCCGCGAATGGGCCACGCGCTACGTCGACCTGAACCGCCGCGATTTCAAGAGGCTCGGCGTTTTTGGCCAATGGGATAAGCCGTATCTCACCATGGACGCGCATTACGAGGCGACCGTCGCCGATGCATTTCTCACTTTTCTTGAAAAAGGTTACGTCTATCGCGGCTTGAAGCCCGTCTATTGGTGCATGGTCGATCGCACTGCGCTCGCCGAAGCCGAAGTTGAGTATGAAGATCACACCAGCAATTCGATCTGGGTGAAATTCGCGGTAGCGGGCGGAGAACGTGCGAAAGATTTAGGCCCGGATGTGAGCGCATTGATCTGGACGACCACGCCGTGGACGCTTCCCGCCAATCGTGCATTGGCGTTTCATCCGGATTTTGAATATATCGTCGCGGAAACGCCTGCGGGCGCGCTGCTGTTTGCGGCTGAGCGATTGAACGCGGTCGCGGCGGAATTGAAATTCGAAGCCGCAAAAGTTCGATGGCGCGGCAAAGGCCGCGAACTCGAAGGCATGAAATTCCGGCATCCGTTTCTAGATCTAGTCGTGCCGGGCGTGCTCGCGGATTACGTCACGCTCGAGCAGGGCAGCGGCGTGGTGCACACCGCGCCCGGCCACGGCGCCGAAGATTTTTACACCGGCCAGCGCTACGGGCTGGATACATACGCTCCGATCGATGACGACGGCCGCTTCGTCGAAGGTCTGCCGGAATATAAAGGCAAGCAAGTATTCGAAGCGAATGAACCGATCATCGAGCTGCTGGCCCGGCGCGGCGCGCTCGTGCACAGTTCGAAATATCGCCACAGCTATCCGCACTGCTGGCGCTGCCACAATCCCGTGATTTTCCGGGCCACCGAGCAGTGGTTCATCGGGATGGAGCGCAACGATCTGCGCAAGCGCGCGCTCCAGGAAATCGACAAAGTGAAATGGGCGCCTGCTTGGGGCCACGACCGCTTGTACGGCATGATCGCCGAGCGCCCGGACTGGTGCATCTCGCGGCAGCGATTCTGGGGCGTGCCGCTGATCGTTTTCACCTGCGAAAAATGCAAGGTGCGCCTGGAAGATTTCAAGGCGCTACGAAACGTGGTGGAGTGGTTCGAGAAGGAAGGCGCGGACGCCTGGTACACGCGTTCCGCGGAAGAATTATTGCCGCCGGGAACAAAATGCCCTAAGTGCGGCGATTCGAAGTGGAAAAAAGAGAACGATATTCTGGACGTGTGGTTTGAATCCGGCTCGTCGCATCTAGCCGTTCTCGATCCGAAGGCTGGAACTTGGCCCGCGGACGTTTATTTCGAAGGCCCCGATCAATACCGCGGGTGGTTCCACAGCTCGTTGCTGGTAGCGGTCGGCACACGCGACGCAGCGCCCTATCGCCAAGTCGTTTCGCACGGCTGGACGCTCGATCCGGAAGGCCGGCCGATGTCGAAATCACTGGGAAACACGCTCCTCCCTCGCGAGATCACCGAAAAATGGGGCGCGGATGTTTTGCGGCTGTGGGTCGTCTCGCAAGATTACCAGCAGGATGTGCGCTGGTCTGAGCCCATGATGGGCCAGCTTTCGGAATCGTATCGCAAATTGCGAAATACGTTTCGCTATGCTCTTTCGAATCTGCCGGATTTCGATCCGTCGCGCGATTTGCTGGCGGACGACAAACTATGGGAGCTCGATGCGTGGATGGTGCGGCGCACGGGCGAACTAGTGCGCGAATGTCTCGCCTGGTATGAATCATTCGATTTCCACCGCGTATTCCATGCCATTCACGATTTCGCAGTTGTGGATTTGAGCTCGTTTTATTTCGATGTCCTGAAAGATCGTCTCTACACGTTCGCTCCGCGTAGCGTCGGTCGGCGGTCGGCGCAAACGGCTATATATCGGATCGCGAGCGCGTTGCTGCGCCTGATCGCGCCGATCCTCACTTTCACTTCAGAAGAAGTGTGGAAGCATTTCCCGGGCGGCGCCAGCGCAGCCGGAAGCATTCACACCGCATATTTTCCGAAGGCGGAGGAGCTAGAGCGCGCCACGTCCGAATCCGTTGCCGCGAATTGGGTGCGTCTCGCGGCGCTTCGCCCTCACGTGCTCAAAGCCCTCGAGGAAGCGCGCAACGCCAAGACCATCAATTCAGGACTCGAGGCGAAAGTGACGCTCAGCGCAGCCGGGGATCAGGCTGCATTGCTGGCGAAATATGCCGTGTTTCTGCCGGCGCTATTCATCGTTTCGCAAGTGCATCTCGAGCCCGCGACTGAGGCAGCGAAACCGGAAGCGGCCGACGCGGTCGGCATTCGCATCGAGCGAGCCGATGGCAAGAAGTGCGAGCGCTGCTGGAATTTCTCGACGCACGTCGGCGAGAACTCGACGCATCCGACCATCTGCGAGCGCTGTACCGCCGCGCTCGACGAAATCGACCGCGATCGCTCCACAGGCTCCGGGGGCGCGGCAGCGTGACGACAGCCCGGAACTGGCGCGATTGGTGGTGGCAGTTGCTGCTAGCCTGCGGTGCACTCGCCGCCGATCAAATCAGCAAACATGCCGTCGAAGAATATAGCCGGCCCGGCGCCATGCACGTGCTCGTGCCGGGAATGATAAATCTGGTGCACACGAATAATCCCGGCGTAGCCTTCGGAATTTTCGCGGAATCAAATTCCCCCTGGCTCACTCCGATCCTCATCGTGTTTTCCGCCGCAGTGATTTTGTTCCTCTGCTGGCTACTGGCCACGGGCCGCGCCGGTGGACGTCTCGGCCAAACCGGCATCGCGCTGATTCTCGGCGGCGCCGCCGGCAATGTTCTCGATCGCGTAGTGCGCCGCAGCGTCACCGACTTCATCGATTTCCACGTAGGCGCGCATCACTGGTACACCTTCAATCTCGCCGATTCCGCGATCGTGCTAGGCGCGGGTTTGGTGCTCCTCGAACTCCTCCGTGATTGGCGCCAACCCAGCCGGGAAAGCGCGTAGCAATGCATCCGGTGCTTTTTCAGGTCGGCCCCGTCACAATTTACAGTTACGGAGTGCTCGCCGCCGCCGGCGTTCTGCTCGGCCTCTGGTACGCGCGCAGGCAAGCACCGCACGCAGGCCTCCATCGCGACGAAGTTTGGAATCTCGGCATCTACATGGTCCTAGCCGCCATCGTCACCGCAAAGCTCTGGCTGGTGCTCATCGAATGGCGCTATTTCTGGCAGCACCCCCGCGAAATTTTCACGTTCGGAGTGGTGCAATCCGGCGGCACATTTTTCGGCGGCGTTCTAGGCGCGATTCTACTTGCGGCCGCATACACCTGGTACGAGAAGATGCCGATCCTGCCAACTTTCGATACATACGCCGCGGCACTGCCGTTGGGCCACGCCATCGGCCGCCTTGGCTGCTTCATGGCGGGATGCTGCTACGGCAAGCCCACCTCGCTGCCGTGGGGCGTAAAATTCTCGAGCCCGATCGCTGACGATCTGGTGGGCACGCCGATTGGTGTGGCGTTACATCCCACGCAGCTCTACGAAGCCGCCGCAGAGATCGCCAATTTTATTTTTCTGGTCTGGCTAGGAAAGCGCCAACGCTTCGCCGGCCAAATCGCCGGAACTTATCTAATCCTCTACGGAATCGAAAGAGCCGCAATCGAAATCGTGCGAGGCGATCCAGACCGCACGCTGCTAATGCACGGCGCCGTCTCGCTGATGCAAATCGTAAGCATAGGATTCGTTTTGGCCGGGAGCTTCCTGTGGTGGCGCGGACTGCACGGAGAGCAGCCGCAACTCGCGAATGCCGCGCAAGGACATTCTTAGCATGAGCGACGTTCGCGACCCAGAAAACGACACGGCTGAAAATTTGACATTCGCCGTAGGCGACGAAGACGCCGGAACGCGTCTAGATCGTTTCCTCGCTACGCGCGCCAGCGAACTCAGCCGCACGCGCATTCAGGAACTAATCGCCGAAGGCCGCGTCAGCGTCAATGGCGTAGTGACCAAGCCCTCCCATCGTGTCGAGTCCGGGGAAAAAATCGCAATCGAAGTCCCCGAATCTGAAGGCACCGACGTCGTCCCCGAAGAAATGCCGCTCGATGTGCTCTATGAAGACGACGATCTCGCCGTAGTCAACAAGCCCGCAGGCATCGCCGTTCATCCAGGCGCAGGCGAATCCTCCGGCACGCTCGTCAGCGCGTTGCTCTATCGCTTCGGCACTCTCTCAGCGATCGGCGGACCGCGGCGCCCAGGAATCGTGCATCGTCTCGACAAAGGCACATCGGGCGCGCTGGTAATTGCGCGCACGGACGAAGCGCATCGCGGCCTCGTCGAACAATTTCAAGAACGCCTGATCGAAAAGACTTATGTAGCGCTATTGCACGGCAAAATGCGCGAACAATCCGGTCGCATCGAGCTTCCAGTCGCCCGCGATCTCCGCCGCCGCACCCGCATGACCACCCGCCGCCGCGACGGCCGCACCGCCCGCACCGACTGGGCCGCCAAACTTTTCCTTGGCGCCTTCACGCTAATCGAAGCCGATCTGCACACCGGCCGCACGCATCAGCTCCGCGTACATTTCTCCTCGCTAGGATTTCCGGTAATCGGCGACGCGCTCTACGGCGCCCCGCGCATCGAAACCGTTCACGGCACGCAACTCCCCGATCTCGGCCGCAATTTCCTCCATGCCGCTCGCATCCGCTTCGCGCACCCAATCACCGGCGAGCCGCTCGACGTGCGCGCCCCGCTCCCAGCCGAACTCAAGGTCTACATCGACGCACTCGGCCGCGCTCTCTCGGCAGACCCCGCTCCGATTGACGCTGCGCTCGCGGCGTACCTATAATTTCGTCATGCCCAAGCTGAAGCGATTAATCCTGCTGCCAGTATTGATCGCCGCCTTCGCGTCCACCGCGCCAGCGCAGAACCCGCCTCCGCCAGCGCCGCCGCCCGCAGGCGCCACGGACCAACAGAATCAGGCGCCGCCAGGGCAACAACCGCTGAAAGTCACCTCAGGCCTGGTCCATCTCGTTGCCGCCGTGTCCGATCGTCGCCACAATTTCATCACCGATCTCGACAAGCAAGATTTTAAAATCATGGAAGACGGCAAGCCGCAGACCATTCAATTCTTCGGCCGCGAAACCGATCTCCCTCTGCGCATCGCCATGCTGCTCGACACCTCTAACAGCATCCGCGAACGCCTGCATTTTGAAAAAGACGCGGCAACGGATTTTTTGGCCAACGTGATCCGCCGCAACAAAGACATGGCCTTCCTGATGACTTTCGATAACGAGCCGGAAGTAATTCAGGATTGGTCAGGCGACGCCAGCACGCTCACCGAAGCAATTCAAAAACAGCGCGCCGGCGGCGGCACATCTTTCAATGACGCGATCTACGTGGCCGCGCAAAAGCTTGCAAAAGCCCCGCTACCCGCTGGCGCCGATCAGGAAGTGCGCCGCGTTCTGGTAGTCTTCAGCGACGGCGAGGACAACCTAAGCGATCGCGCTCTGAGCGACGCCATCGAAATGGCCGAGCGCTCCGAAGTAGCCGTCTATTCCATCAGCACCAGCACCGAATGGCTCGCCACCGAGACCAGCGACAAACCCCGCAAACTTTTCGAAACCCCCGGCGACAAAATACTGCAAACTCTGGCGAACGAAACCGGCGGCCGCGTTTTCTTTCCCTACAAGGTAGATGATCTAGCAGTCTCGTTCCAGGACATCGGCACCGAGCTGCGCAGCCAATATTTCATAGCCTACGCCCCCACCAACCCGCTCCAAAACGGCCAGTACCGAAAGATTCAAGTGGATGTAGATCGCAAAGGGCTGGTAGTGCGAACGCGGAAGGGATATTACGCCGTAGCGCCCAGCGCCGGGCCGTATTCTAAAACGCAGTAGCCTTTAAAGAAGATCTTCGTTCATTCCGTCGGTGAGTAATAGCCGCGGCGGCAAAGAATCTTCAAATCCGGCCGGTTGACCTCAACTTTAATTTTCCGAAACGATCCGTCGTGTTTGGGATTCGTCGGATAGTAGCCCAGCACGTACTGCTGCCGCAGCTCCTCAGAAAGCTCGTCAAACGCTTTCTCCAGCGAATTATTATTGTGCACTTCAATCACGCGCCCGCCCGTTTCATCCGCCATCTTCTTAGCCACGCTGGCGCCGCTATACCCAGAAAATTGGCGGTAATAAAATCCCACATCCGAAATCAGCAGCACATGTACCACCGCATCCGACCGCTGCGCCGCCTCAATCGCATCCTGCACTTTCAATTTGCTGCCGGTATCCTCGGCGTCGGTCAGCGCGATGATCGCCTTGCGTCCCGCCTCGCCGGTCAGCTTGTCGTGCGCCGCCAAATAAACCGCATCGTAAAAATCCGTCCCGCCGTTCGATCCGCTCGGCACTGTTCCCGTGGTGCCGCCCGCGCCAGAGCCATCTACATTGATCACCGTCTTGCGGATCGCGTTTTCGAGCAAATTCTTGTCTTCGGTAAAATCCGCCAGCAAATCGATATCCAGGTCAAAGCTCATCACCAGCGCTTCGTCTGTTTTGCGCAGCACTCGATTCACGAATCGCGTCGCAGCATCCTGCTCCGCTCCGAGCACGTCCACCTGGCTGCCGCTGGTATCCACTAAAATCGCCAGCGAAATCGGCAGATTTACTTCCTTCGAGAAGTACGCAACTTTCTGCTCTTGCCCATCTTCAAATATCTTGAAGTCGTCTTGCTTGAGGTTATTGATCAGAAAATGGCTTTTGTCGCGCACGGTGGTAAACACGTTGACGAGAGCCGTCTGCACTTTCAGCGTCTGCCCCGATTGCGGCACTTGCTTATTCTGCTGCGAGTCCTGGCTGTTCGGCGGCGCGCCGCTCTGCTGGCTCTGCGCCGTAAAGCGCGTAGGCCCAGCTCCACTGGCGGGAGCGTGGCCGGGCAACAGCAATCCTGTAGTTATCGTTAAGATGGCGAGGGTCGAGCGAAACAGAGGGCGCTGCATGTATAATTTCTCCGGAAAGCGATTCCTGTCCTACGATGCAACTTGTTGCATTTCGGATGCGTCACACGCCACGAGACTAAACGGGCGGGCGCCTCACCGGCCGAAGCCGAGCTTCGGTCCGCAAGGATGGCACTGATTATGAAGCAACTCTTGGCGCTGGCGCTAGTCGCGGGACTTGCAAGCACGCTCGGCGCAACGCCGCGAGCGCAATCCGGTTCGCAGCCGCCAACGCAAGACCCCGCGCCGCCTCCCGCGCAACAAGATCAGCAATCCGGCGGCCAGCAACCTCAGCCAAAGGAAACGCCGCCGGCACAAACCCAATCAAACGTGCCGCCTCCGCAGGCGTCCAATGTTCCGTCGGCCCGCGTGCTCCGTTCGCGAACCGAATTAGTGCCCGTACCCGTGACGGTAAAAAATTCGCGCGGCGAACTGGTCCCCGATTTGACAAAAGATGATTTCCGCGTCTTCGAAGACGGCAAAGAACAGAACATCGCGCTTTTTTCCACAGACGCCTTTCCGCTTTCCCTAGTAGTCGTGCTGGACAACGATCTCACTGTAAAAACGCGCGACCAGGTCCAGAAGAGTCTCGACAGCATCGCCGGCGGCCTCGGCCCAGCCGATGAAGCCGCGGTCATTCTCTACGATCAATTTCCCCAGCCGGCCATCGATTTCACCGCCGACAACGACACCATGCTCACAAAACTGCATCGCCTCCGCCTCGGCGAAAGTTTTCCCGGAGATTTTGGCGGCCCGATGGATGCCGGCGCGACGGTCAATAATCAACAGATAGGTCCCGGCGTGAAGGTTTATGGCAAGGGACAGGAAAAAGTGACCAAGGATCTCGATGATGCCATGCACGCCGCCGGCGAACTGCTACGCGCGCGCGGCCGCGATCGACGCAAAGTCATCTGCCTGATTTCCGATGGACAAAACTCCCATCACAATCGCTGGAGCTACGCCCAAGTTCTTCAGCTCCTGCTCACCTCCGATATTTCCGTCTACACGGTCACGGTAGGCACGGTGTTGCTCAAGCACGAGCCCGGCCGCATGACCCATTACGCCAACGACACCGGCGGCGATTCTTTCTTCGCTTCGAAGCAAGCCGATCTCGAGCGACTCTATTCCGCCATCGGCGAGCAAGCCCGCAATCAATACACGCTAGCCTACGCCCCGCAAAATCCCGGCATCGGTGATTACCATACGATCGAAGTCCGCGTAGAGCGCCCGGGCCTGCAAGTAAGTTCCCGCCAAGGCTATTACGCCTCAGCAAAACGCTGACGCTCTTATTTTTTGATTTTCAATTCTTTCGCCCGCGAAGAAATTTCGAATGGCGTGCGCATGCGGCAACGAGCGCCGCAGATTTTCCCTTGACAGGATTCCCGCGCACTCGTATTAAGGGTGTGAAGGGAAGTGGCGCGAATAAATTTTCCGCTGCCGCGCCTTCAGGGGAGACAGCATCAAGCAGTAGATGCGCGCCGTTGAATTAGGGGGTGGAGCGGCGGCGAGGCCGTTCCGATCAACTGGTTCTCCGAACGAGGCGGTTGCGAAAGCAATCGCCTCGTTTTGTTTTTGGGAGGTTTTGTCAGGGCACGACTTCAGTTGTGCCGAGAGCGCAGCCAACTCCGCCGGCTTTAGCCGCTGAGGTCCGTCTTAATTTCTCGTGCCGGCCGAATCGTAACAAACTGCTCATGCGCCGGACACAAAGCCTGAAAATCACAAAACCCGCAAACAAACCCAGGCTTAGCAGGATATTCCCCAGCCCGAATTAAATCCGCGGTAGTAGCCACGGTCTCACGAGCTTTAGCCAGCGATTTCTCATCGCGTGAAGAACTAACCGCCTCATTGGTAGTCAAATTATAAAAAGTAAGCCGCGCCGGAGTCAGGTCCAGCACATCGCGCGCAGCCAGCGCATAAAGACTCAACTGCAAGCTAGTATCCGCATCCTTCTGCGATTTCGGCCGCCCCGTCTTGTAATCCACCACTTCAACATCATCGCCCGCGATCCGGTTCACCTGATCGATGCGCCCCAGCACCGTCACATCTTTCTCCATCGGCAATTCAAAGCGCTTCTCCTGCATCAAGACGTCCGCTGGCGCCGCCGAATAAGTCTTGTGAAACGCGCCCAGCTTCTCAATCCCTTCCTTCTTGTATTCCTCTTCCTGATAATCGTCGAGATAACCAGCCGGCGACCAAAACCGGTCGTAAATCGCCGACACTTCCTCAAAATCCACTTTCTTCCGTTTTTTAACTTCCGCAACAAATTCCTTAATCGTGCTATGCATCACGTTGCCAAAAGTCATCTGCGCCGCCGGCCCGCCGCGCAATTCCCACACCGCGCTGAACAAAAATTTCTTCGGGCACATCTGATAAGTCTCAATCGCCGAAGCGCTCAATTGCAGCGGCTCGGGACGCGGCGGCTTATATGCATTGGCCCAAATCGCCACACGCGAATACGCCTTCGCCTTTTCCGGCGCCGCGCTAAAGAGCATCGGCCGCGAAGCGTCGGCCGAAGACGATCCCACCGTCTCCTCGCGTTCCGGCACGACCACCTGCGGCACAATCTGCTGAATATCCAATTTCTGAATCTTGGCGTCGCCCAGCACCTCATCGAAAAACTCCGAGCGTTTCTTGCGCTTGTTGATGATCGTAGAAAGCGTCAGCATGCGCCGCCCGCGGGTCAGCGCCACATAGAATAGCCGCCGCTCCTCCAGCTTCTGATAATCGCCCTCCGGCTGCTCCTCCTTCAGCAACTGCGCCGGAAATTCAAAAACCGGCCGCCGCACTCCGGAAGGGAAGTCGCCCTTGCAGAGATGCAAAATAAACACATGCGGGAATTCCAGGCCCTTTGCCGAATGCACGGTCATCAGTTGCACCGCATCGTGCACCGGTTCTTTCTGCAAAAAAATATCGCCATTCGCTTCATCGAAGAAATTCAAGTAGCCAAGAAAATCATGCAGCGAGCGGCCTTCTTTCTTCTGCCACTCCTCCACGAAATCTTTGAGCCGCGCCAGATTGTAGGAATCCATATCGGCGGCGACCGGAGCGACGCCGATCTCGGCAATCAGTTCAGCAAGCAGCTCAAACGCCGTCAATTTTCTCGCCCGTCCGCGCATTTCCCCGATGAACGCCGCAAGTTCCCGCGCTCGCGATTCCTTCGGTGGTCCCGCCCCAGCCGGTTCCTTGCACCAAGTTTCAAATTCATCCCAAAGCGATTTGCCTCTGCTCTTCGCCGCGCGCTCCGCCAAACGCACCAAATCCTTCGGCTCAATCTTCCAGTAGGGAATACCGATAATGCGCGCGCACGAAACGTCATCCGAAGGCGTGCCGATCAATCGCAGATAAGCCATCACGTCGCGAATCAACGTGCTCCCCAAAATCGAAAGACGCTTGATCACGTAAGGAATCTGCCGCCGGTTCAGCGCCTCAACCAAATGCTTGCGATGCGTATGCTTTCGGTAAAGCGCCGCAAACTCGCGCCATTCCGTTCCCGCGGCGTGCAGCCGGTCGATTTCGCCGGCCACCCACTCGGCTTCTTCTTCAGGCCGCCCAAATTCAGCGATGCGAATTTTGTCGCCCTCGGAATTTTGAGTGACCAGCGGAGTAAACGGAATAAATCTCGAATTATCGCTTTCCGCCGCCACCGTTCCAGCCACGCGCAAAATCCGTTTGGTCGAGCGGTAATTCTGCGTCAGATGCACACGCGGCCAACTCGACTCCGGCGAATCCACAGACACGCCGCAAAATCGCGTGAGAAATTGCTTCAAGCTCGCAAACGAAGCCCCGCGAAATCGGTAAATCGCCTGATTGTGATCGCCGACCACGAACAAATTGCGCCGATCGTTCATCAAAAGCTGCAGCAACTCAAGCTGCGCAATATTCGTATCCTGAAACTCGTCCACCAAAATGTAACGATAGCGCTCCCGCAAACGCGCCAGCAGCGCCGCATTCGATCGCAGCATCTGCACCGCCTGCATCAGCATCGCCCCGAAGGTGACCATCTTCCGCTCGCGCAGCAATCCCTCGCTGACGCGATACGCCCGCGCCAATTCCTCCTCCCGAGCCAAAATCTCATCCTGAATTTTCTGCGCGTCCGGCTCCATCTGCCCGCGCCGCGCCTTCATCTCCGCGCGCATCGCCGCCACGTAACGGTCGTAATCCTCCGGCGAAACCAGCTCATCCTGGCACCGCGAAAAAAAAGCCACGAAGTCATTCAGGAATTCACCAGGATCGGCCAGCCGCCGGAAAAGATTCAATTCCAGCTGCCGGATATTCCGCCGCAGCAGAATCCAGTGATCGAAATTGTCGAGCGCCCGCAGCTCAGGATCGGCTTCCAGCAAAATCGCATTGCAGAATGAATGAAACGTGCTCAGCGTCACGGCATTCGCCCGCTCGCCCACGTGCTTCTTGATCCGCCACTTCATTTCCTCGGCAGCTTTATCAGTGAAGGTAAGCCCAAGAATGCTTTCACCCTTAAGTTCCGGATCGCTCTCAAGCAGCAAACGAATGCGCTCAGTAATCACGCGAGTCTTGCCGGTGCCAGCTCCGGCGACGACGAGCAAGGGCCCGTCCCCATGCTCCACAGCGCGTAGCTGCTCCGGATTCAATTCGATCTCTGCGGTTTGCGATGTGCGTCTAGCCATGCGCGAGAACTTCATCGTAGCCGATTTTTCCCCACTGGAGTAGAGTCGCAACAGGCCGCAAATTCAAGGCAGGAAAAATGCACGCGATGTACACAGTTCCGCTCGTGCTGCTCTTCGGCATTTTCTTGGCCGGATACATGCTCGGCTGGATGATGGCCACCCTCCGCCAGCGCTCCAACCTCGGCCCAAAATCAGGCGAAGTTTCTCCCGAATCTCTAGCCACGCTAGCAACGTCGATCGCGCGAACGTCAACTTCAAGATCCATTCGCCTAAAATGCACATGCGGCGCACTCTGGAATTTCCGCAGCCCCAACGACTGCACCAATCCCGATCAACCCGCCTTGCCAGACGGCGACTCCTACACCTGCCCCAAATGCCACAGGTCAATCGATCTACGCCCCATGCGCGAAATGCTGCAAAATATGAAGTGAAGCCTCGAAGCAACGGGCTGCATGTAGCACACCGACTCCTGGCTGCGTCCGATGTAACGAAATTGCAAGTCGTGGCGCACATCCAAACAACACCCATTACCGAAACCGGCCCAACGGAAATCGGCCTACGTACATCCACAATTAGTCCCGTATGCCGCGCCAATAAAATCTGCTAGCGTGTCACGGGAAACTGCAAATGACCTCGCCCCACCAGGAGCACAAAGCCGCCAAAACCCCCCAAATCGCCCAAAAATCGCCGATTTCTAATCGATACACCAAACCGAATAGAAAATCGCGCAACTCTCACAAAACAAAGGAAAATCTCATTTTGTAATCGCGACAAAAACGGCACTTTGCAAACCGCTCTTTAGGACCCAGCGACCGCACGCAAGCTGCCGGTATCTGAAGCCCGACGAGCGATTCCCCGAACTCATGAAGCGCCTCACAACCAGCATCGCCGCAAAATTGACCGCATCTTTCGCCGCGCCTATACTGAATTTCCTGCAGTCAATATCCGTGAGCAATCGTGAAGGAGCATTTCCAATGGAACAGCCGGTAATTCTCAGCGCGGTACGCACGCCGGTAGGCAAATTCATGGGTGGCCTCGCACCGCTCAGCGCCCCGGAACTCGGCGCAAAAGTAATCGCCGAAGCCGTGCGCCGCGCCGGCATCGAGCCAAAGCAAGTCGACGAAGCCATCATGGGCAACGTAGTGCAAGCCGGCCTCGGCCAAAATCCCGCCCGCCAAGCCGCGTTGAAAGGCGGGCTCGATCCGCGCGTAGCCGCGATGACGATTAATAAGGTATGCGGCTCAGGCCTGAAAGCGGTCGGCCTCGCAGCCCAGGGCGTAACCCTCGGCGAATCCGAAATCGTAGTCGCCGGCGGCATGGAATCCATGTCCAATTGTCCGTACCTGCTGAAAAATGCCCGCACCGGCTATCGCATCGGCAACGCCGAAATGTTCGACTCGATGATCACCGACGGCCTCTGGGACGCCTACGAAAATTTCCACATGGGCATGACCGGCGAACTCGTAGCCGAAAAATACGGCATCACCCGCCAGGAACAAGATCAATTCGCCTACGACAGCCATCGCAAAGCCGTCCACGCGATCAAGTCCTGCTTCTTCGGCGAGCAAATCCTGCCCATCGAAATTCCGCAAAAAAAGGGCGATCCCATCATCATCAAGACCGATGAATCACCGCGCGCCGACACATCACTCGAAGCCCTCGCCAAACTCAAGCCCGCATTCAAAAAAGACGGCACGGTAACCGCAGGCAACGCCCCGGGAACAAATGACGGCGCCGCCGCGTTAATCGTCACCACCGAAACTAATGCCGCGCGACTCGGCAAAAAGCCCATGGCCCGAATCGTGGCGCAAGCCGTCAGCGGCGTAGAACCAAAATGGGTAATGATGGCCCCGGTCGAAGCAGTAGAAAAGCTGCTGCAAAAAACCGGCTGGGATCGCGATAAAGATGTAGATCTAGTCGAACTGAACGAAGCCTTCGCAGTAGCAGCCATAGCCGTAACGCGCCAACTCCGCCTCGATCCCGCGAAAGTAAATGTAAATGGCGGCGCGGTCGCCATCGGCCATCCCATCGGCGCCTCCGGCGCGCGCATCCTGGTCACGCTACTCTACGAGTTGCAGCGCCTAAACAAAAAGCGCGGCATCGCCGCACTCTGCCTAGGTGGAGGCAACGCCGTAGCCCTAGCCATAGAGCGCTACTAACGGTGCGCCCCTAACGTAGGGGCGGGCCTTCAGCCCCGCCCGCCGTTCGGCCCCGCATTGGTGCGCGGTAAACTTGGCCTCAGAAAAAACGCCGGACCGAGCGGCCCAGTGATTCCATTCTTCGCCACTCGCGCAATCATCTGCTATCCTGACCGGCGCATTACTCGCGCCGTCTTTCCGAGGAGCGAAGCGACGAGGAATCTCTCGTCGTTCTCAAATCGCGCAGGAGGCGCAGTTGTTCTGCCCCAATTGCAAACTCGAATACCGCGCCGGCTTCACGCGCTGCGCCGACTGCGACGTCGACCTGGTCACCGCACTCCCCAAAGCCGCCGAAGCCCAAGAAGTCGGCGTGCACGATCTACGCGCGCCGGTCGTCTTGCGCCGTGGGATCAACGTCGCCGATGCGGCCATCGTTCGAGAAGCGTTGAACGCGGCGGGCCTCCGCTTTAACGCGCGACAGGCGTCGGCGGAGATCGTCGCTGACGGCACAGCCTCCTACGAGTTCTGGGTCGATGCAGAGGATCGCCCAAATGCCCATTCGATTATGGATGCCGCGCTCGAAGCTGCCGACAGCAGCGAATCGCACCAACCAACCGAAAGTCCAGATGCTGCCGACGCGAGCGCAGTGCCGGCGGACCAGGAAGTTTCTGCGGACAATGAAGATGATGACGACGATTCGGATGGAGTAGACGAACTGGCCGCCGAGGACGACGAGATTGGAAATATCGAAGATGACGAACTGACGGAAGAAGCATGGACCGGCAGCACTGGCGATCTGCCCGGCATGCTCAAGATGTGTCTTCGCGAAGTTGGAATCGCCAGTCGCGCGGCAAGGAATGGATCGAAGGAACGGCTGCTAGTGGCCGAAGCCGATCTCGCCCGTGCGCGCGAAATCATCCGCGAGGTGATCGAAGCCGCTCCGCCGGAATAATGATTCGCCGAGCGGCCGGCATGTTTTGTCAGGGCACGACTTCAGTCGTGCCGCAGCGCCGCAAACTAGTACAGCTTCAGCCGCTGAGGTCCTGTGTTCGAGTTCTCGCGGCCGCTCGCAAGCGTTACGAAGCGGGAGCGCAGCAAGCGACGCTGATGCGGACTGACTCACTTTGCAGGAGGTTCGATGAGCGCTAGCGAAATAAAAACGGTTGCCGTGTTGGGCGCCGGGACGATGGGCAACGGCATCGCGCACGTCTTCGCGCGCTCGGGCTACCGCGTGATTCTGCGCGACATCGAGCAGCCCTTCCTCGATCGCGCGATGGAAACCATCAAAGGCAATCTCGATCGCGAAGTAAAGAAAGCCAAAATCACCGAGGCCGACAAGACCGCTGCGCTCGGCCGCATCAATCCGCAAACTGCAATCTCATCGCTCGCCGAAGCCGATTTCGCCGTAGAAGCCGTTCCCGAAAATTTAGATCTGAAAGTGCGCGTGCTAAAGGAAGCCGACGCAGCCCTGCGTCCCGGCGTCCCCTTGGCCAGTAACACCTCATCAATTTCCATTACTTCGCTCGCCGCGCAAACCAGCCGCCCCGAGCATTTCATCGGCATGCACTTCATGAACCCAGTGCCGGTAATGCAACTCGTCGAAGTAATCCGCGCGATCCAAACCAGCGACGACACCTTCGCGCTCACCATGGCGCTCTGCGAAAAGCTCGGTAAAAAACCGGTAGCGGTCAACGACGCCCCAGGCTTCGTCTCCAATCGCGTGTTAATGCCGCTAATCAACGAAGCCGCGTTCTGCGTAATGGAAGGCGTAGCCACGCCGGAATCGGTAGACGCGGTAATGAAAATGGGAATGAATCATCCCATGGGTCCGCTCGAACTAGCGGATTTTATCGGACTAGACGTCTGCGTAGATATTCTGGAAGTTCTCTACAAAGGTTTCGGCGACCCGAAATATCGCGCCTGCCCGCTGCTGCGCAAATATGTAGCCGCCGGCTGGCTAGGCCGCAAATCCGGCCGCGGCTTCTACAAGTACCCGTGACGCCGGCTCGCACCCGGCGCCATGAATACCGGCTAAAACTTGCCCCAAAAGGCAAACGTGACCGCGGCCATGATGCAGAGGAACGAGACGGCGTAATTCCACTTCAGGCCTTCGCCTAAATAGAAGTAAGCGAACACAACAAACACGCACAACGTGATCACTTCCTGAATAATCTTCAATTGAAACGCGGTGAACTCGCCGTAACCGATGCGGTTGGCCGGCACCTGGAAGCAATACTCAAAAAAGGCGATCAGCCAGCTCACCACAATGGCGGCAATCAGCGGCGACTTGCGATATTTGAGGTGGCCATACCAGGCCAAGGTCATAAAAGTATTTGAGCAGATCAGTAGAAGTACGGTTTTCATAGGCCGCGAATCGTAGCATAGTGGTAGGCGACGCCGGGATACCAGGAATGCGGGAGCGAACCGGCGCCGAGCAGCAGGGCGGAGCAATAAAAAAGCGGAAGAAAGTCTTTGCTTTTTGTTCGCCTTGTGCTAATCTGCGCGCAACGGGACAATGCGGCCGGTCCGGCAGCGCTTTCGCCTGAGGCCAGGCCTTCGCCCCCGCCCAAATCTACGCAGTCTGAGGTGCCATGAATATGTCCGACGAAAAGACAAAGATGCTGGAGAACGCGATCTCACAGATTGAAAAGGCCTACGGCAAGGGTTCCATCATGCGCCTCGGCAACCGCGACGTCCTGGTGCCGGTCAGCGTAATCCCCACCGGTTCGATCTCGCTCGATGCGGCGCTAGGCGTGGGCGGTTTCCCGCGCGGCCGCGTAATAGAGGTATACGGCCCGGAATCGGGCGGCAAAACGACTATGACGCTGCACGTAATCGCCGAAGCCCAGAAGATGGGCGGCCAGGCGGCGTTCATCGATGCCGAGCACGCCCTCGATCCTATATACGCTCGCAAGCTCGGCGTGGACGTCGACAATCTCCTCGTCTCGCAGCCGGATAACGGCGAGCAAGCCCTCGAAATCGCCGAAACGCTGATTAAGTCAAATGCCGTAGACGTAATCGTCATCGACTCAGTCGCCGCTCTAGTGCCCAAGGCCGAACTCGAAGGCGACATGGGCGATCCGCAAATGGGCCTGCAAGCCCGGCTGATGTCGCAAGCCCTGCGCAAGCTCACCGCCATCGTCTCAAAATCGAAGACCTGCCTGATTTTCATCAACCAAATCCGCGAAAAAATCGGCGTGCTCTTCGGCAATCCGGAAACCACCACCGGCGGCCGCGCGCTGAAATTCTATTCCTCGATTCGCCTGGATATTCGTCGCATTCAATCCATCAAGGAAGGCGACCGGGTAATCGGCTCGCGCACCCGCGCCAAAGTCGTGAAGAACAAGGTAGCCGCTCCATTCCGCGAGGCCGAATTCGACATTATCTATGGCGAAGGAATCTCCGCAGACGGCGATTTGATCGACCTCGGCGTCAGCCGTGGTGTCCTCGAGAAGTCCGGCACTTGGATTTCCTACAAGACCGAGCGCCTCGGCCAGGGCCGCGACAATGCCCGTCAATTCCTGAAGGAAAATAAAGATATTCGCGCCAAGCTCGATACCGAATTGCGCAAGCAGCTCGGGCTTTTGAACATCCCCGCTCCGGAAAACGGCAATTCCGAGAAGGCCGCCGCGGACGGAGCGAAAACGGTCGCCCATGCCGCTCCGGGCGCCCCGTCTAGAGCGGCAGCAGAAGCGCCAAGGCCCATGGCTCACGCCGCCGCAGTCGGCGCGGCGAAGACCGCCGCCAAGCCGACTCGCTAGACGGACCGCGGCCGGTTGCGGCAAACGTTTAGACACCCCACACAGGCAAGAGTGCCTGTGCTACCGGAGGGACAGGCCGTTCGGCCCGTCCCTCCAGTTTCCTTACACGTCCGGAAACTGGCCCTTCGTTCAGTTCCATTTTTCCCCCTTTCAGCCGATAATCTCCTTCGTAGAGGGTTGCGCTCTAGGCCACGCTTCCCTACAATCTGCAATTCGACCAGGGTGGTGGGAGCCGCCGGGCCGGGGGGAAGCATATTAAATGTCGATGAATCAACCAGCCCAGTCCAGGAAACGTCTGTCAGCGTTCGCATTGTTGGCCATAGCCGCAATGCTCGCGCCGTCTCCCGATTTGGTACAGTCCGCTTTCGCAGGTGCAGCACCAGCCACTCGCCGCTCTCACCGTACCGCGGGCGTTCCAACGCGGGGCAATCCGACTAAAGATGACGTCTCTGTCGATGATGACGCAGTCGTCCGCAGCATCGCAGTAAACGCGCTCGGCAACGCCAACGGTTCCGTGTTGGCGATCGACCCCGCAACGGGCCGGATTCTAGCGGCCGTGAATCAGAAGATGGTCTTCTCCTCCGGCTTCGAGCCGTGCTCGACCATCAAGCCGGTAATCGCTCTGGCGGGCCTCGAAGAGGGAATCATCACCCGCGACACAATGATTAATGTAGGCCGCCGCCGCTACATGGACTTGACCGAAGCGATGGCGCACTCGAACAACGAATACTTCCAAGCAGTAGGCGAGCGCCTCGGGTTCGAAAGAGTTTCGCGGTATGCCAAGCTGCTCGGCCTAGGCGAACTGGCCGGCCTGAACATCGACGGCGAACAGCCGGGAGCTCTGCCGTCAGCACCTCCGGCGTACGGCGGCATCGCGCGCATGTCGAGCTTCGGCTCCGGCATACGCATGACGCCTCTGCAACTAGCCTCGCTGGTTTCGACTTTGGCAAACGGCGGCACCATGTACTACCTGC
The DNA here is from genome assembly GCA_013286465.1 of Acidobacteriota bacterium. Taxonomy (GTDB): domain Bacteria; phylum Acidobacteriota; class Terriglobia; order Acidiferrales; family UBA7541; genus Palsa-147. The sequence goes on from JABDFR010000004.1 coordinate 53,949, forward strand.
AATATCCGCGCACGAATGAAGCCCGCGCGAATTTCACGCCGCAGATCAAGCGCAAGCTCGATATCGGTCCGCTGGTTCCTGATTTGCAGGAAGGCATGCTGGCCGCAGTTCTGTACGGCACCGGCAAGTCCAGCTACGATCCGTACGGCGAGCAAGCGCTAGGCAAGACCGGCACCTGCAACGACGAAGGCCTCGGCGGCCGCCTCGGCTGGTTCGTTTCGTATGCCGATCAGATCCACCCGAAAATCGTGATCGTGGTCCTTCTGCGCGGCGGCACCCGCGCGGTCAGCGGCCCACGCGCAGCCGATGTCGCAGGACGCATCTACCGCGAACTGCGCGACAAGAATTACTTCGCTACAATGCACAGCGGCGAAAATAATTACGCCAGCGCACCCGCGCCGTCGTCGTCTCCGACTTCGTATCCGACGCAAGCCCGGCGATAAGCTTTCAGGGCGCGCCCACGGCTCTTCGAGCGCGCCCCAAGTTTCCCCTTCCTCCCCTCTTAAAGCCCCAGTTCGTGCGCGACGCGGATTTGCCCCAGCGGTAACTCTCGCGCACACCAACCCAACTTTTCCAGTTCCGCAGCTTCCATAGGCTGCGTTATGCTCCAGCGTCGCCCGTTTTGCGCGGGCGCGGCTGGGGGAATGTTCCGCATCATTAAAATCTGCGTGCTGATTGTGCTCGTTGCCGCCGGTGCCGCGATCGCCTGGTATTCGTTCGACCAACGCTCGGCCTCAGATCGAAACTTTGCCGATGAAGTGCAGCGCGCACGGGTAGAAGCTCATCGCATTCAATCGGATGTCGTGTTTTACACCGCGAGCGTGGTTCCGTCGCGGCAGTCGTTCGCCGCGCTGCTCGGTAGCATTGGAATCAGTCCCTCGGCGGCGGGGCGCGCCATCGCTTCGGCGCAACGCGTTTTCGATCTGCGTCACGTCCGCGCCGGGAATCGCTTCTCGGTTGGCCGCTCGGTCATGGGCGAACTTCGCGAAATCCGCTATTCCATCGACGCAGACCACATGCTGCGAATCGCTCCCGACGGCGCAGATTTCCATTCCGACATCGCCACGATTCCTTCCAGCACCGAAGAAACCGGCGTAGCGGGCGAAATTCGCGGTTCCCTTTTCGAAGGCGTCACAAACGCAGGAGAAAAGCCCGAACTGGCCATGCGTCTCGCAGAAATATTCGGCTGGGATCTGGATTTCTATACCGATCCGCGGCCCGGCGACACCTTTCGAGTGGTAGTCGAGAAAAAGAAACTTTCAACTGGCGAATTGGCATCCTATGGAAAAATTCTCGCCGCGGAATACGTGAATCATGGCCACGCATATCGCGCCGTGCTATTCCACGATCCCGCGGGCAATCCGGCTTATTACACGCCGGATGGCAAGTCCATGAAGAAGGCTTTCCTGCATTCGCCGCTGAAATTTGCCGCGCCCATCACATCGCATTTCAGCAACGCCCGCTTTCATCCCATCCTGAAGGAATACCGCCCGCACCTGGGAATCGATTACGGCGCGCCCTCCGGCACCCCGGTCCAAACGATCGGCGACGGCAAAGTAATTTTCGCGGGACCCAAAGGCGGGGCAGGGAATTTGATTCAGATCAAGCACACCAACGGCTACGAAACGTACTACATGCATCTCTCGCGGATCCTGGTACGCACCGGCCAGCGCGTAGAGCAGGGCGAACGCATCGGCCTGGTCGGCATGACCGGACTAGCCACCGGCCCGCATCTCGATTTTCGCATCGAGAACCACGGGCAATTTCTGAATTTCGAGCACCTGCCATTGCCGCCAAGCGATCCAGTCACAAAGAGCGACTGGGCCGCCTTCGCCACCGCACGCGATCACGCCGTCAATCTTTTCCCTGTTCCGGGCACCGTCGTCGCGCAAAATCCCACGGCGGCTTCGTCCGCAGCTCCTAAGAATCCTTCTGGACCTACCAATCCCTGATTGTCTTTTCAGACGAAAACCGGCATCCGACTTGCGCTCTTTACTTCTTCGGTGCGTCACCCCTGGCGACAAATTCTAAGTCTTCACACTCGGGAATTTGATCTGCCGAAATAAAAGTGCGACCAGCGATTTTGTCAAGGATCTCGACTCCCCCACCGAATTCTCGCATAAGCCAATCTGTTTCCAGATCGCCTGTGAATTCGACCGCGACCAAATCGATCAGCCCTGGCTCGCGGTGGAATAGAACACGGTCGCCAGCCTTTATCTCTTCGCCTGTTTGATACCTTAAAACCATAAAGCCCTCTGCCCGAAGTCTCTAAGAGTTCAACGAGATTGTCACGTCCACAGTGATCCTGGTAAGCCGATTAATCGTCGTTGCCTCGGATTGACTTCGCAGGCGTTTTGACGAGAATAGGTGTAATTGTTTTTCTGGTCGGGAGATCATCATTGCGCCGACTTTTCAAATTTGCCTCGTGGACCGTCCTGATTGCTGCCGTCGTTCTTTCTCTGGGCATCACTTTCACGATCGGCTGGCGTCCCGTCATCGGCCCGCGCATGCGCCCCACCACCAACCGCAAATTCGAGAGCACACCGGAGCGCCTAGCGCGCGGCAAGTATATTTTCAAGTTTGTGGCCGGCTGCGAAGATTGCCACTCGCCGCACGACACGACCAAACCGGGCATGCCTATCACCGACGGCGCCGAAGCCTCGGGCGAGGAGTTCCTGATCGACGGCGTCCCCGCGAAACTCTTCGCGCCAAATCTCACCCCAGATCCCGAAACCGGCGTGGCCACCTGGACCGACGACGAGCTCGCCCGCGCCATTCGCGAAGGCGTCACCCGCGAAGGCCGCGCCATGTTTCCGATCATGCCTTACCAAAATTTCCATTACATGTCCGACGAGGACCTGGCCTCAGTTGTGGTCTACATGCGCTCGCTCCCGGCGGTGAAGCACGCGCTGCCCGAGTCGGTCGTTTTTGCGCCGGTGAAATATCTCATACGCGATGTCCCGCAGCCGATCACCGCGTCGGTGCCGCCGCCCGATTCGAGCACGGCAGCAGCTCGCGGCAATTATCTGGCGCGCCTGGCGGCTTGCAATGAATGTCACACGCCGGCCAAGCGCGGCGCACCAATTCCCGGCATGAATTTCGCAGGTGGATTCGTAATGAGCGGCCCGTGGGGCAGCGTCGCGACTGCAAACATCACGCCGGATCCCAGCGGAATTTCGTACTATGACGAGAATTTATTTCGCGAAGTGATGCGCACCGGCATGGTCCGCGCACGCAAGCTGAATGAATTGATGCCTTACAACCAATACAAGGGACTGACGGACGGGGATATTTCCGACATCTTCGCATTTCTAAAAACGCTAAAGCCGGTAAGCCACCGTGTGGACAATACCGAGACGCCTACGATGTGCAAGAAGTGCGGATTCAAGCACGGATTAGGGGAGAAGAACTAGGGCCTAAGTACCGCCGGGGTCCCTGCCGGCTCTTTTTGCGGGCGCAATCGTCCGCAATGGCTGCTCTTTGGTGCGGAGCTCGGAAGCAAATTAAAGAGGGGTTGCAAAGTGACGGTGCGGCGCTTGCTACATTTCGCAGCGCGTCACTTATTTAGAAGTGGCGTAGTCCATGGGGTAAGGAGCCGGCAGAGACGCCGGCAGTACGAAAAGCTACTTTACTTCCCAGGTGTCGCCCGCGCGCAGCAGCTCATTCAGATCGCCTTTGCCGCGTTTTGCAATCACGGAGGCTAGTTGAGCGTTGGCCACGTCTTCGTAGCGCGGCAACACATCCGATGCCCGCAGAACGCCGATCGGGGTAGGGAATCCTTCGCGATGCTCCATATGCGCCAGCAAGAAAGCGTAAGCAGCCCGCGGATGATGCGCGTCATGCACCAGCAGATCGCTCTCAGAAACGCCGTTCCCCAATTGGACGAGTTCCAGATCAAATCCCTTCAAGCGAATGCCCTTGTCGCGATTCTTGCCATAGATTAAAGGCTTGCCGTGTTCGAGCTGAATGACGTGCTCGCTGCGGGCATCTTTCTCCGTGAGATCAAACCACGCACCATCATTGAAAATATTGCAATTCTGCAGGATTTCCACAAACGCCGCGCCCTTGTGCGCTGCAGCTTGTTTCAGCGTGTCGCGCAGATGCGATTGGAAAACATCGACGGAGCGCGCCACGAACGTCGCTTCCGATCCAATCGCCAATGAAATCGGATTGAACGGACGGTCCGCCGAACCAAATGGCGTGGATTTCGTTTTCTTCCCAAATTCCGAAGTAGGCGAATACTGCCCCTTCGTCAATCCATAAATTTTGTTGTTAAAGAGCAGCACCTTGAGGCCCACGTTGCGCCGCAGCATGTGAATCGTATGATTGCCGCCGATCGAAAGCGCATCGCCATCGCCGGTCGCGACCCAGACTTCCAGATCTGGCCGCAGCAACTTCAAGCCGGTGGCCACCGCGGGCGCGCGTCCATGAATCGTATGGAATCCGTAGGTGTTCATGTAATAGGGAAAGCGGCTCGAGCAACCGATCCCCGAGATCACCACGAATTTTTCCTTGGGAATCCCGAGTTCAGGAAACACCGACTGCACGGCCGACAGAATCGCGTAATCGCCGCAACCAGGACACCAACGCACTTCCTGGTCAGTCTGAAAATCCTTCTTAGTCAGTGGCGGAAGCGTAGCCGTTGCCATGTTTATTTCTCCCGGGTCTCGTGATTACCTTGCCCTACTGCGCCAACAATTCTTCAATCTTCGCTTCGATCTCCGCTTGCTTGAACGGACGCCCCTGAATCTTGTTGTATCCGATCGCGTCCACCAGATACTTCGCGCGCAAGACCCACAAAAGCTGCCCCATATTCATCTCGGGCACCAGCACGCGATGATACCGCCCAATCACTTCACCCAAATTATTCGGCAGAGGATTCAAATAGCGCAAATGAACGTGCCCAATTTTCTTTCCCGCCGCACGCTGCGCGTTCAGTGCCGCGGTAATCGGTCCATAAGTCGAGCCCCAAGCCACGATCAACAGATCGCCCTCGGGATCGCCGACCGGCACCACGTCCGGAATTTCCTGCGCCACCGCCTGCACTTTCGCCGCGCGCAGATGCGTCATCCGTTCATGATTCAGCGGCTCGTAGTTAATGTTGCCGCTGATGTCCTGCTTCTCGAGCCCACCGAGACGATGCTCCAGTCCCGGCGTTCCCGGCAGCGCCCAAGGCCGCGCCAGCGTCACCGGATCGCGCGAGTAGGGCTTATACCCGACCGGATCGGTCACAAACGTCACGGGAAAATCGGGAATCTCGCTCAACTCCGGAATCCGCCACGGCTCCGCCCCATTCGCAAGATATCCATCCGAAAGAATGATCACCGGCACCATATATTTCAACGCGATGCGGCAAGCTTCCACAGCCACCCAGAAACAATCTCCAGGCGTCGAAGCCGCAATCACCGGAATGGGAGCCTCAGAATTTCGTCCGAACAGCGCCTGCAGCAAATCCGCCTGCTCAGTTTTCGTCGGCAGTCCAGTAGACGGCCCGCCCCGCTGAATGTCGCAAATCACCAGCGGCAGCTCAACGGCAACGGCCAAGCCCATGGCCTCCGTCTTCAGCGCCATGCCCGGACCAGACGTAGTGGTAATCGCCAACGCGCCCGCATACGAAGCGCCGATCGCAGAAGTAATCGCCGCGATTTCGTCTTCAGCCTGAAAAGTCATCACGCCAAAATTCTTGTACTGCGATAGCTCATGCAAAATATCCGAAGCCGGCGTGATCGGATAAGAACCCTGAAATAGCGTGAGCCCTGCTTTTTGCGCCGCAGTGACGAAGCCAATGGCCAGCGCCTGGTTCCCGCTCAAATTTCGATACGTTCCGGGCGACAATTTTGCCGGGGGAATTTCGTAGCTGATCTGAAAAGCTTCGGTAGCTTCGCAATACGAATAACCCGCCTTCATCGCCAACTTGTTGGCTTCCGAAAGCAACGGCTTATTCTTGAATTTGTCGTCGAGCCAACGGAAGGTCGAATCCATCGGTCGGTTGTAAAGCCAGTTGCACATTCCCAGCGCGAAGAAATTCTTGCAGCGGTCCATCGTCTTCGAATCGAGGCCGAGTTCCTGCAGCGCCAGCCGCGTCAATTTCTCAAGCGCCACGGGAAACAAGCGATAAGCATCGAGCGAATGATCCTCAAGCGGGTTCGTCTTGCACTGCGCCTTGCGCAGATCGTTGTCGGTAAAGCTGTCGGCATTAACGATCAGAATTCCGTTAGGCCGCAGGTCCGCAACATTCATCTTCAGCGCCGCGGGATTCATCGCCACCAGTGCATCCACGGAATCGCCGGCCGTAAATACCTGCCCGGAAGAAAATTGCAGTTGGAATCCGCTGACGCCCGGCAAAGTCCCCGCAGGCGCCCGAATTTCAGCAGGATAATCCGGAAATGTAGCCAGGTCGTTCCCGTAAAGCGCCACGGTATTCGTGAACTGGTTCCCGGTGATCTGCATTCCATCCCCGGAATCGCCGCAAAAACGAATGACCGCGCGGTCCAAAACCTCCCGCTTACGATCCCTAGAACTCGGCTCTCCTACTCCCGTAAGTGTGGACATAAATGGCTAGGCTCCCAGAAAAATGGCATCACCACATTATATCGCCGCTCTCCAAAGCAGTCTGCACGCGCCCACACGGCATATCGCATCGCACAACACGCGAAGCTGCCGCCAAACCACGCCGCAAGGCAGGAACGCTCGGAGAGAAACGCGGGGCAGGAAGCTACGGGCCCAACAACCTTGCAATCCGTGCCAATCCACTTGCCTTCCCCAAGTTCTAAAGATAGCACAAGCAAGTAGCGATGGCGCGAAAGAAACGCCGCCCAGTCATGTTACGCATAGTCCCTATAACCAGAATTTATGCGCCAATGCGGCCCACCGCTGAGGTAAACGAATTTGCCTTTGTAGGGGAGGGGGTTCACCACCCTCCCGGTTTGGCCTTGGGTGTTCGGCCCGCGTCACTCAGTCCGCAGCGCCTTAATCGGTGAAATAGATGCAGCCCGCGCCGCAGGAATTATCGCCGCAAAAAACGAACACACCGCCAAAGCCCCAGCGGCAACGACCAGCGCCAACGGATCCCAAGATTTCACGCCATACAGTTCCGAAGAAATCAACCGCCCCGCCCCAATCGCCAGCGGCACCCCCAGCAACAAACCAACCACCACCCGCCGAAACGCCCCCCGCAGCACCAACTGAACAATGTTGGCGCGGTCAGCGCCCAGCGTCATGCGAATACCAATCTCGTTAGTGCGTTGCGCCACCGTATATGCGGTCACGCCATACAGTCCGATCGCCGCAAGTAGCAGCGCGACAATCCCAAATAGTCCGGCCACACTCGCCACCGCCCGTTCCTGATCGAAAGACAGATCCAACTGCTGCTGCATCGTACGAATGCTGCTGATCGTCAAGTTCGGATCGATATCGGCCAGCGTCTTGGCGATCTGCGGCTGAAGCGTCCCGACGGGGACATCAGTAACCAGCATCATGCCCTCAATGAAATGCGAGCGCAGCTCAACGCGGCTCATGATGTTGTCTTTGTAATCGACGTTCTGCGCCAGCGGCACGAAAAACGTCGGATTCGAGGTCCTGGTCAATGAATAACCTGTGAATTTCGAATCGCGCACCACGCCGATGATGCGAAAGGTATTCATGTTCTGCGGCAAGTCGAGGCCGAAGTGCTGCTCCAGCGGATCCTCATCGCTCTTGAAAAATCGCTTCACGAATGCTTCATTCACGATAGCCACGGGCGCGGTGGTCTCGTTGTCAGCGGCACTGAAGGCGCGTCCGCGCAAGATGGTCATCCCGAAATTCTGCAGATAGTTGGCGCTCACGCGATCCCACGACGACCCGTTATCTTCTTCGAGTTTGGCGATCGGATGTCCGGCCACCAACACCAGCTCGCCCCAATTATTGGTAAGCGGGTTATAAAGCGCCAGGCCGGATCCGCGCACCCCCGGCAGGCGATTCAGATTTTCTTCCATCTGGCGGTAGATCGAGGCTAACTTTTCCTGGGTGTAGAGCGCGGGCGGGTCGAGCAGGCCCACAACCACGCGGCTTTTTACTTCATATCCGAGATTCTGATGCTCCAGTTTGTTCAGGCTGCGCGCCAGCATCGTTGAACCGGCCACCAGCACAACAGAAACCGCTGCCTGCACGATCAGCAGGCCTTTGCGTGCGAAGGAGGCTTGATCGCCGGTGCTGCGGCCCGCGCCGCGCAGTGCGTCCGCGGGATTCGTGCGTGTTGCCAGCCACGCAGGAGCCGCGCCAAAAATAATTCCGGTGATGAGCGCGACTCCAAACGCGAACGCCAGGACGACAAGTGATGGCGCGGTGCTAATAGGAAGGAAATGCGCGCTCTGAAACGCCAACGCCAGCAATAGGCGCGAGGCCGCCACGGCGACTACCAGTCCTGCGACGCCGCCTGCAATCGCGAGCGTCACGCTCTCGGTAAGCGCCTGCGCGATGATTTGCCGCCGCGTGGCTCCCAATGCCAACCGCAGCGCCGTTTGCCCGCGCCGCGTCACCGCGCGCGCCAGCAGCAGATTCGCCACATTCGCGCACGCAATCAGCAGCACCATCCCGCACACCGCAAGCAAAATCTGCAAGCTGCGCCCGTATTCTTCCTTCATCTCGGTCACGCCCGCGCCCGCCGGCACCACGTTCACAAATTGCTTTGGCAGAACTTGATCGATATCGGCCATCCAGTTCGCGGGATACCCCGCATCGTGAAGCATCCATTGCCGTACCACTCCGGTAAGCCGCGCGTTCATTCCGTCAGTGGAAGCGCCAGAACGCAAGCGGCCGATCACCCGCAGCCACGCGGAAAACGAAACGTGCAATAGCGCGCCCTCGCCACCAATCATCGGTTCCTGCTGCAGTGGCAACCAAAGATCGGGCGGATCGCCGCGCAAGGTCTCCCCGAAAAATCCAGGCGGTGCGATTCCGATGATGGTGAAAGGATGGCCCTCCACCACGAAGCTGGAGCCGACGACCGCAGGATCGCCGCCATAAGTCGCCTGCCAAACGCGGTGGCTAATCACCGCGACCGGCGCGGCAGCGGCTGTGTCGTCGCCAGCCTCGAAAACCCGCCCGCCAAACGCCCGCACTCCCAGCGTCGAAAAATAATTTCCGGTGACAAACTCAGCGCGCAAAGGCCGCGGCGCCATTTCTGTCCCCTGACGCCGCACTCCCAACAGACCCACGCCGGCCTGAAACGCCGCCAGCTCTTCAAATTCCGGCGTCTCCTTTTTCAGCCGCTCGTAAAGCGAAAACGAGAACCTTCCCCAGCGGTCCTGTGGGCTTCCCTGAACGCAGCAATCGTCGTCATCACCAACGCGATAAAGCCGCCCCGGGTCAGACACGGGAAGCGAACGCAGCATCACCGCGTGAATTAACGTAAAGATTGCGGTAGTCCCGCCAATCCCCAGCGCCAAGGTCAAAATCGCCGCAGCCGTAAACACCGGAGACAAACGAAACTGCCGCAAAGCATAGCGAAGATTGCCGCCCAAATTCTGCATCGAGCACCTCTGCAACAACGATACGCAATTCGCGCGCCGCAGGTTCCCTGAGCACGCAAAACTGCCCGACCCAAACCTGCGCCAACGGCCAGCTTGACTTTTCGCCTTCTCTTCGCCTATAGTCGCCTTGCAACTAATAGGAGCCGAACCCTTATGACACTGACCAAGCGCCAAAAGCAGGTTCTCGATTACCTCGTCGGCTTCATGAACAAGAACGGCTACTCGCCCAGCTTCGAGGAAATCGCCCGCGCCCTGAAACTTAATTCGCTGGCTACCGTCCACAAGCATCTCTCCACGCTCGAGAAAAAAGGCTTCCTGCGCCGCGGCTACAATCAAAGCCGCTCGATCGAAATCACGCAGCTGGTGAAATCAGTCCCCGAACAGGTAATCACGCGCCGCGCCACCGATTTGCCGCTCCTCGGAAAAATTGCCGCGGGCCGTCCTGTCGAAGCAATCGAAGATCGCGAGTCTCTCTCCCTCGGCGATTTCACCCGCGGCTCAAATAATTTCGTCCTGCAAGTAAAGGGCGAATCCATGCGCGACGATCACATTCTCGATGGCGATTACATAGTCGTGGAACAAACGCAGGTCGTAAATCCAGGCGAAATTGTAGTAGCCCTAGTAGGCGGCGACGAAGCCACTCTAAAACGCTTCTACCGCGACAGCCCCGGCAAAGTCCGCCTACAACCAGCCAATTCCCAGATGGCCCCAATCATAGTTCCGGCCGCCGACGTCCGCATCCAAGGCCGAGTAATCGGAGTCCTAAGAAAGTATTAAGCCCTCGTAGGGGAGGGTTCTTCAGACCCTCCCGCCTTTCGGCCCCGCATTCTCGCGCGCACTCCCGAATGAATCCTCAAGTGCGCCCGAACCGTACCGGCAAATTTTCCACAGCCCCAGTTGCTTCGGTGGAAACTCCTGTACCATTTTGCAATTGCTTCCCACTCCGCACAGGTCTAGATTGAGATTCCCCAGTCTTACTAGTGGTGCAGGCAGTCCCTGTTCCGTTTGTGGGCCCAAGGAGGGGGTAAATGTGGGGTGACAAAAAGCCGGCCAATCCGGCGAAACCGGCCGGCAACGTGCCGGAGCCGCCGAAGCCGTCCGCACCTGAGTATTTCAATCCAAGCACGGCGAGCGCACCGCCGCCCGTGGAGGCAAGAACTATGAGTCCTATCGAGACGAGCTATCCTTCTGCCGGTTCCACCAGCGCGACCGCGCGCCTGGGATCCAGTCTGCACTTCAAAGGGGAGATCTCCGGCAACGAAGATCTTCACGTCGATGGCAGCGTGGAAGGTCTGATTCACCTGGATGACCGCAAACTAACCGTAGGCGCCAGCGCCAAAGTTACCGCCGACGTGATCGCCCGCGAAGTGGTCGTCTACGGCAATGTAAAAGGCAATCTGCAAGCCCGCGACCGCATCGAGATCAAGAAAGACGGCTCGGTCGTAGGCGATCTAACCACCGCCCGCATCATGATCGAAGACGGCGCCTATTTCAAAGGCTCCATCGAGATCGACAAGACCGGCGAAGGCGGCGAAGATTCCAAGTCCTCGTTCTCGAAAGCGGCCAAAGGCACCACGGTCTCCTCGAGCACGAGCTCCTAAGATTTCAGCAATCGCAATCCGCATCTACGGCGGACCACTCGGCGGCGAAGCAGCCACCGGCCGGTCCGCCGCGCCATTTAAGTAGCGCCGGCGTCCCTGCCGGCATCCTACGATCACAAATCCAGGAACATGCAAACTCAAGTTCGGACGAATAAGTAAGAACGAAGCCGATATTCCGTAACGACCCCCATATCAAGCCCACACACCTCAGGACTATCCGCCCGTAATGTGGTATAGCGTTGCATAATGCCATCGACCGCGAATTCTCCAACCACCTCCACCTCCACAGCCGCCGGGCAATCGGCCAAAAGCCAAAAGGCCCGCCTATGGCAGCACATTCTTCTCTTCGGCCTAGCGGGCGGGATTATCATCACGCTCCTAAAATGGACCGAGTACCGCTACCTGGTCATCGAGCATTCCATCGAGATCTACGGCGGCCTGACCGCGGCCACGTTCTCGGCATTCGGCATCTGGCTAGGCCTGCGGCTCACGCGGAAGCAAATTGTCGTAAAAGAAGTACACGTATCCGTTCTCCCCGGGCAGCCATTCATCGTGAACTCCAAGAAGCAAGAGGAGCTGGAAATCACGCCGCGCGAGCTGGAAATCCTGGAACTGATCGCCAAAGGCATGAGCAACCGCGAAATCGCCCAGAAACTTTTCGTGAGCGAAAACACGGTGAAGACCCATTCCAGCCGCGTTTTCGATAAACTCGGCGCCAAGCGCCGCACGCAAGCCGCTCAATTGGGCAAAGAATTCGGCTTGCTACCGTGAACTCAGTTCCGGAGGGCGGGATTTGAACGCGGCCACCTCACTCCGAAGCATGATTTGCGGCCTTGCGGGCCAAAATCACCCGAAAGGATGACGACAATTCCGCGGCAGGCGCCTAGATTGCGCCAGTCGGCAATCTTCAAATACCGGAGGGAACCATAGTGAAGAAGACCATCCTTACATTCGGGCTGATTTCCGGCGTTATTTCGTCGGCGCTGATGATTTGCATGATTCCGTTTTACGACAAGATTGGGAACGACAAGGCCTTAATCCTCGGCTACACGTCCATCGTCCTGTCATTCCTCCTGGTCTATTTCGGCATTCGCTCCTATCGCGATAACGTCGCGGATGGCCACATCACCTTCGCCAAGGGCTTCGGTGTCGGCATCTGCATTACTCTAATTTCGTGCCTGTTCTACGTCGGGACTTGGGAAATTTTGTCCCGCACCGTTTTTCAGGATTTCATGGACAAGTATTCTGCGGCTATGATTGCCAAGGCTCAGGCGTCCGGCGCGAGTGCGGCAGTGGTGCAAGCGAAAATCGATGAGATTCAGCACATGAAAGAAATGTACGCACATCCGCTTTACCGTATGCTGATGACGTTTATCGAGCCGTTCCCGATTGGACTGCTGATCACTCTGATTTCCGCAGCGGTTCTGAGAAAAAAGGCGCAGCCGGAATCGGCGCAGACCGCCGCGACAGCGTAAGGCACTGTTAAGATATTCATCTAAAAGAGAGAGGGAAAAAAAATGGCTAGAGTCACAGGAATTGGCGGGGTGTTCATCAAAGCGAAATCCGACGAGAAAGCTCTCGCCGAATGGTACAAGACGAATCTCGGCATCAAGCTCGAGGACTGGGGAGGCTGCGCCCTCGAGTGGACCGAGGATACAGCAGAGGACAAGGGTGCTACAGCATGGGCTGTCGCCGCCCCGAAAACGAAATGGTTCAGCCCCAGCGAATCAAGTTTCATGATCAACTATCGCATCGACAATATGGAAGAAATGATCGCGCAACTAAAGAGCGGCGGCGTCGAGCTCCAGAAGGGCCCCGAATTCCACGAGAACGGCGTATTTGCATGGGTAATGGACCCCGAAGGCAACAAAGTCGAATTGTGGGAACCAAAGCTCTGGGACGATAAAAACAAGAAGCCGTAGATAAGCGCATTACGGGGGCTCTTGCATTTCGGTGGGAGCCTCCGCATTTATGCGGAGGAAGGAGCGCTTCAGCGCTCCGGAAACAGCCGCCCTATATAAAGGCGCTTTAGCGCTGGCCACCAGGTGCGGCGCTTCCGCCGCAACGGTGACCACTAAACGCTGTCGTCAATTCTCCATCTCACTAAAGCCCCGCTCGCCTCTCACTCCGAGCGAAGCGCTTGCATCACGTCCACGCGCGCCGCCCGCGCCGCCGGCAGCATCGAAGCAACCACCGCCGCGCCCAGCAGCACAAACGCAGAAACGATCACCGGCAATGCGCCCGGCATTTTCAAGTCGCCGAAATAACTGCCTGCCACGCGCGCCACGACGAACCCGAACGCCGCGCCCGCCAGAACCCCAACTCCAGCCATCACAACGCCCTCGCTCACAACTCCTCTCAACAGATTTTTCGGCTGCGACCCAAGCGCCAGGCGAATCCCGAATTCCCGTGTCCGCGCGCTCACAGAAAACGCCAGTACACCCGCGACGCCAACGACCGCAATCAGCAACGCCACGCCCGCGAACACGCCAAACACCAGCGAATTCAAGCGATCCGGCGCCAGCACTTTTGCACGGATGTCCTCAAGAGTGGCGGCGTGCTCCACCGGTTCATCGGCGGACATCTCCCGAATAATTTTTGTTACCGGCGTTACCAGCGCATAAGGATTTCCGCTGGTGTGGATGAAGAGATGACCGCCGAATAAGCCGCCTTCCGCAAAGGTGCCGTAAATTGTGGGGGTCGGCGCTGCAACGATATGCAAGTCATCCATATCCGGGACCACGCCAATAATCCGGTGCGGCGCCATCACTCGCGCCTTTTCGGCATCGCTGCCGGGCAGAAACTCGAGCACCGGATCCGTCCAATAGACATGCCGATTAATGGGATCCTGGCCAGGGAACATGGTCTGTGCAAGAGTCTGGCTGACGATCACCACCGGCTCGTGATCCCCGTCATCGAGCGCGTTGAAATCGCGGCCGGCAAGAATGGGAGCGCGCAGCGCGCTGAAAAACCCGGGAGAAATCGTACGCGACTGCGCCCGAGGATCGTCTGCGCTATGAGGGTGACCGTCGCCGGCGAATTGCAAACCTATCCCGAAGTTCTCGGCGTCACGCCAGGGAGCAACTTCAGCGAAAGCCGTCTGGGTAACACTGGGTAGCGCATCGATGCGCCGGATCGATTCCTTGTAAAAATCGAGGACTTGCTGCGGCGATTTTCCGTTGTACAGCGCTGGAACGTCGACAACCAGGACTTTACGCGTATCGACACCAGTCTGCTGCGCTTGCAACGCGATCATCGTCGTGATCAAAACGCTCGCGCCGGCCAAGAGCACGAAAGACGCGGCAATTTGCGTGACGGCGAAAACCCGCTGGCGGCGGCTGGTGCTGCTGGTCATGCGCACGCTTCCGCTCGCGAGGTTGATGCCATTCGCGGCGCCCGCCGAAGGCAGCCGCGGCACAAACGCCAAAATCACCGCGGCCACCACTGCCAGCGCCACACCCACCCACAGCAGGCTGGAATCCACCGTCAAATCCAGCGCGCGCACGGAGAAGCGCGAAGCGTAGCGCGCCAGAATGGTGACCAATGGCTGCGCGATGATCAATGCGATGCCCGCTCCGGCGCCGCAAAGCAGCAGACTTTCGGCTAGCAACATCCGCCGCAGCGCGAAAGTGCTGGCGCCCAGCGCCGCGCGGATCGAGAGTTCTCCTTCGCGCCGTACCGTTCGCGCAAGAATCAGGTTGGCCACGTTCGAGCACGCGATGATGAACACCAGGCCCGACGCAGCAAGCAGCACCAGAAGCACCGTACGCGCGCCAGACGTAATCTCGTCGCGCAGCATCCGGGTCTCAATGCGGAAATTGCCGTTCGCGGGATACGCTTCAGCGTGGTCCTTCTCCATGGACGCGTAAGCGGTAAGCAGCTCGCCGCGAGCCTGCTCGAGAGTCGCGCCAGGAGCAAGCTTGCCGAAGAGCTCGGTCATTCGATGGACGCGGCCGGTGACCATCGTCGCCGAAAGATGATGCGGGCTGACCACCATGTTGCCGATAATCTCGGTCTCCGCGGGGTACGGCACGCTCGGTTCCAGGACGCCGACAACCGTGGCGGAGCGATCGCCGATGCTGCTGAGGCGAACTGTTTTGCCGATCACGCCTGGATCTTTGTGGTAAACGGTAGACCAGAAGCGATAGGTGAGCACGATCACGCCCGGGGCGCTAGGACCATCATCTTGCGGTCCGATCAGACGCCCGAGAACAGGGCGCAGTCCCATGACATCGAAGTAGCTGCCGCCGACCACGCCACCCTGCACTCCGCGAGGTTCACCGAGTCCGACCATCGTAAAGGTCATCTGCGAGAAATCGCCAAACTCGCTCACCGAGTGCACGCTGGCTTCAAGGTCCCTGACTTCCGGCACGGAGAAAGCCACGTTATCGGTGCCGAGGCCGGGGGCTCCCTGGCGGATGTAGATAAGCCTGTTTTCGTCACGGTTGACGAGCGGCTTGAGCAGCACCCCCCGCACCAGCGTGAAGATCGCCGCGTTAGCCCCGATGCCCAGCGCCAGCGTAAGGATCACAATGCTAGCCAGTCCTTTGCTGCGCATCAGCGAGTGGAACGCAACTTTTAGATCGCGGATAATTGACATAGTTCTCGCCCCCTCGGCCTTCCTTAGCACCACGCGTGCCAATGGGAAAGCCCGCATTATAAATCACTTCTCACAGGATAGTCGCAGCAGATGCTCGTTTTCGACAGCACCCATGTCCAAATTCGGACACCCCGGCGGCAGCCCCGCCGCCTTCTTCGCGGCGGAGCAGCGGAATTACGGTGTGAGCCCCTACCGTTGGCGAGGTGGGCGACAATTTGCTGACTGATTATCGTAAATCCTGATTAACGCGGTAACCGGAGAAGTGAAATCGTCCGAAATCCGCTTATTAGATGGTCCTGCTGAGTCCCCCCTTCGAGTTTTGCGATACTATCTTTTGATGTCGGCTGAACTTCAAACCAAACGCCTGCTGCTCCGCCCGCTCCAGCTCGCCGACGCGGAACAAACACAACGACTCTTTCCGCAGTGGGAGATCGTGAAGTTCCTTACTTCAAAAGTTCAATGGCCTTATCCGGCCGGTCGCGCGCTCATTTACTATCGCGACGAGGCGCTTCCGAATATCGCGCGCGGCGAAGAGTGGCAGTGGACATTGCGATTGAAGGAATCGCCAGACTCACACATCGGAGTAATAGGTTTATACAAAGGAGAATGGGACAACCGCGGATATTGGCTCGGGCTTCCGTGGCAGGGACGCGGCTTGATGACCGAGGCCGTTGTAGCAGTGAATGATTACTGGTTTGACTTTCTCGGCTTCCCCATTCTGCGCGCGCCAAAGGCCATCGCGAACATCCCCTCGCGCCGCATCTCGGAGAAGACGGGAATGCGCGTCATCGCAACCCATGAGCGCGACTACGTCTCCGGCCGACTAATGGCGGAAATTTGGGAGATCACTGCCGAAGAATGGCGCGCTAAGAGGGTCGAATTTTGAGTGGATATGCGATCGACGCAAGTCAGGTGCCTGATTAACGCACAAACCGGAAACCGAGTCACTACCGAATCCCCGGATTTGTTGACTTGCCCGCAAGCCAATCATAGAATCGCCGCGCCATGGCGGACTCCCAGTCCTTACTCGGCCGCACCATTTCCCATTACCGCATCCTCGAAAAACTCGGCGGCGGCGGGATGGGCGTAGTCTATAAAGCCGAAGACACCAAGCTGCAGCGATTCGTCGCGCTGAAATTCCTCCCTGATGATCTCGCCCGCGATCGCGCCGCGCTCGAACGTTTCCAGCGCGAAGCCCGCGCCGCTTCCGCCTTGGATCACCCGAACATCTGCACCATCTACGAAATTGACGAAGAAAAAAGCCAGCCCTTCATCGTCATGCAATTTCTCGACGGCCAAACGCTAAAGCACCGC
This sequence comes from Acidobacteriota bacterium, assembly GCA_013286465.1. GTDB lineage: Bacteria > Acidobacteriota > Terriglobia > Acidiferrales > UBA7541 > Palsa-147. The sequence continues at coordinate 70,973 of JABDFR010000004.1, forward strand.
ATCTCCGGCAAGCCCCTTCCGCAAGATGAAACGCTGGAACTCGCCATCGAAATCGCCGACGCCCTCGACGCCGCGCACTCCAAAGGCATCGTCCATCGCGACATCAAGCCCGCCAATATTTTCGTAACCACCCGCGGCCACGCCAAAATTCTCGACTTCGGACTAGCCAAGACCCTAGGCCAGACCTCGTCCATGTCCGTCTCCATCACGCAAGACAGCGCCGGCATCTCCGCCGAACACCTAACCAGTCCAGGCAGCGCGATCGGCACAGTCGCCTACATGTCGCCCGAGCAAGTACGCGCCAGAGAACTCGACGCGCGCAGCGATCTCTTCAGCTTCGGCGTCGTGCTCTACGAAATGGCCACCGGCGCAGCCGCCTTCCGCGGCGAATCCATAGCCGTAATTTTCGAAGCGATCATGAACCGCGCCGTGGTCCCGCCGGTACGCCTAAATCCAGATGTCCCGGCGAAACTCGAAGACATCATCAACAAAGCCCTTGAGAAAGATCGCGAAACCCGTTATCAGCACGCCGCCGATATGCGCGCCGACCTGAAGCGCCTCCGCCGCGAAACCGAATCCGGGCACGCCTCGTCCTCCACAGTCGTAGCCGCGAGCGCCGCTCCCTCAGGAACCGGAATTCCGGCAGCGCAATCGTCGGCAACATACGACGCCCCGACGTCTCGTCCTCCCTCCGGCCCGGTAGCAGCAGCTTCGAGCACCACAATCCCGGGTGCAGCCGCAAGCACCGAACGGCGCGAAGCTCAGCCACTTGATGCCGGAAAGACGCCGCAAGCCAAAAAGAATCTGCCCTACATGATCGGCGCAGCAACACTCGTAGTCTTGCTCGCCGCAGGAATCTGGTGGTTCAAAGGCCGCACCAAAACCGCCGCGCTCACCGAACGCGACACAATCGTTCTAGCCGACTTCTCCAATTCCACCGGCGATCCCGTCTTCGACGACACGCTAAAAACCGCGCTCAGCGTAGCCCTAAATCAATCCCCGTTCCTGAATGTGCTGCCAGAAAACAAAGTAGCGGAAACTCTCAAACTAATGTCCCGCCCGCGCGGCACTCCGCTCACGCCAGATGTAGCCAGCGAAGTCTGCCAGCGCGCCTCAGGCAAAGCCTATATCGCCGGCTCGATCGCCAGCCTCGGCAACGAATATGTGCTGGCTTTGAAAGCCATCAACTGCCAAACCGGCGAGCCCTTCGCTCAACAGCAAGCCACCGCCCCATCGAAGGAGAAAGTCCTCGATGCCCTGAGCGATGTCTCATCGAAGCTCCGCCAGCAACTCGGCGAATCGCTCGCCACCGTGCAAAAGTACGACGTTCCCCTCGCCGAGGCCACCACTTCATCCCTCGAAGCTCTCAAGGCCTACACCACCGGCAGAAAAGTGCGCAGCGAGAAAGGCGAAGCCGCTTCTCTGCCTTACTTGCAGCGCGCCATCGAACTCGATCCCAACTTTGCGATGGGTTATTTGGCGGTAGGAACCAGCTACAGCAATATGGGCGAGACCAGCCGCGCCAGTGAATATCTCACCAAAGCCTTCGAACTGCGCGAACACGCCAGCGAGCGCGAGAAACTTTCCATCGCAGCCGAATACTACCAGAACGCCACCGGCGAACTGGACAAAGCCGCTCCCATCTTTCAAGAATTGATTTCCAGCTACCCCCGATTTTTCCCTTCCTACAACAGCCTGGGAATTACATACAGTTCTCAGGGCCAATATGAGAAATCCCTCGACGAGTATCGCGAATGCCTGCGCCTCGAACCAAACGCCGTTCCATCCTTCGTAAATCTGACCAACTCATTCATGGCCTTGCAGCGGTTTGATGAAGCGCGACAGACTATTCAGCAGGCGCACGAGCGGAAGTTGGACAGTTTCGCGTTGCGTAACGTTCGGTATGCCCTGGCTTTTCTCGGCGGCAATTCTGCGGCGATGTCGGAAGAGTTGCAGTGGTTCGCGGGAAAACCGATAGAACACATTGGCCTTTCGCTCGATTCCGACACGCAGGCCTATGGCGGCCACCTCGCCAAAGCGCGCGAGATGACCAAGCAAGCAGTGGATTCCGCCGTGCGCAGTGATGCGAAGGAATCGGGCGCCACGTGGCTGGAGAATGAAGCCATTCGCCATGCGGCTTTTGGCGATCTCGCTGCTGCGAAACAGGCGGCGTCAGACGGATTGAAGCTCTCCCCCGATAGCCAGGGCGTTCAGGCCGAGGCGGCGATGGCGCTCGCTATGGCCGGCGATGCGGGTAGAGCTATATCGATGGCTCAAGATTTGAACAAGCGCTATCCGCTCGACTCGCAGTTGCAATCTCTCTGGCTGCCCGCGATTCGCGCGCAGGTGGCGCTGGACGGCAAGAACGCGTCCCAAGCCCTGAAGGAATTTCCGGCCCCCAGTCCCATGGATTTCGGAGCAATTGGATTCGTTGCCAATCTTTCTTGCCTATATCCAATCTACATCCGCGGCGAAGCAAATCTAGCCGCAGGCCAGGGTGCCGCTGCCGCCGCCGAGTTTCAAAAGATAATCGACCACAGCGGAATCGTCTGGAGCTGCTGGACCGGCGCGCTAGCCCACCTGGGCGTAGCCCGCGCCAACGCCCTGCAATCCAGAACCGCACAAGGCGCCGACGCCGACGCCGCCAGAGTCCGCGCCCTCGCCGCCTACAATGATTTCCTAGACCTGTGGAAAGATGCCGACCCCAACATCCCCATCCTAGTCGCCGCAAAATCCGAATACGAAAAACTAAAATAGCCCCGGCGATGCACTCGCCAGCTCGTCTCAGCCGCGAAGCGGCCCTCCGAACGTAGGGCCCGCGCTTTATGCCGGGCCGGGCGCCGAGTAATTTAATGGCGACGTCGCGGCTCCGCAGAAAGTCGCTTACAAGAATCCCGTCGAAACGAGTAACGAAACGACTTCATCGCGGCCCCCAAGCGCCTTGATGTAAACTAGCCGCCGAGGCGCGCGAACAACCCCGAATCGAAATGCCCACCCGCCCGCAAATTTTCGCCGTCGCAGCAATCTCAATCGCCTCCCTAGCGATCCCCATCGCGCTACGCGCACAAGCCCCAGCCGGCCCGATCCATCCATTGCGCACGGATACAGACACTCACGCCCCAGCCGAAACCGAAAAAAAGCCCCTACCGCGTCACGAACTCTGGGGCACGTGGACGCTAAACCCAAAAAAAAGTGACGACACCACCGCCAAGCTACAGAAAGCCCGCGGAACCCACAGCACTCCCGCATGGGGCGGCTTCCCCCGCGGACGCGGCCCCGACCGCGAAACCGTAGAAGACCACAATCGCGAAGACGACTTGATCTACCCGCAAAATTCCTTCGCGCTAACACACAAAGACGCAGAAATCGATCTAACGGACGATCAAGGCCGCAAGCGCGTCTATTTCACCGACGGCCGCAAGCTACAAAAATCAAAGGATGACAAGTACAAGGAACTCGCAGCACGCTGGGATGCAGGCAGGCTGGTAAGCGAAGAAAAAGGCCCAAGCACAATCAAACTAACGCGCTCGTTCGAAATTTCCGGAGATGGCCAGCATCTCTACGAAACCCTCGCAGTAGATCTAGGCGCAGTAAGCGGCTTCGTCCTGCTCCGCTACATTTACGACCCATCCAAACCAAACACCGAAGACGCCACAGTCGCAAAACCAAGCCCCGGCGATGTGAAGCCCTAGCGCGGCGTTGCGCCTTGTCAGGGCACGACTTTAGTCATGCTGAAAATGCGGTAAGAAGGGAAGTTTGATGCCTTGTCAGGGCATGACTTTCGTCATGCCGAAAACGCCGTAAATTCACTCCGGCTTTAGCCGCTGAGGTTATGTTTTCGGAGTTCCTGCAAAAGCGCCGAAGACTGAATCAACAACCGCAGCCTCAAGCCTTAGGAAATTTATCCGCCTGAAATTTCCCATCATCCACGTAATTCGCATTAATCTCCACAAACGACTGCCATTTCTCCGGCAAATCCTCCAGCGGAAATATCGCCGTCACGGGACAAACCGGCACGCAAGCCCCGCAATCAATGCAAATCGTAGGATCAATATAAAGCTGCGTAACCTGCTCAAAAGTAGGCCGCCCGTCATCATAAGTCCGGTTCTTAGCCGGATGAATACAATCCACCGGACAAACATCCACGCACGCCGTATCTTTCGTCCCGACGCAAGGCTCTGCAATGATGTAAGCCATCAGCTAACTCCGCATGTAGCTCGGGTCTTCATACCCGAGGCACGTTGATTTGGTCTTCAAGGTTTTGATTTTCTTCCGTTCCAGAGTTGCAATTGAGCTGAGCACCGACCCAGACTCCCAACCCCAAAAGATCCACCTAGCATCCTTACTTTAACCTGATTTCCCGGCCCGCGTCGAAGAACTATTCAAGTCCCCAAGCTTTCCTCTTGCGCAAAGGCCGCGAAAGTCTATACTCCCGCCCACTCGCAAAAGCAATTTGAGGCCAATCCCGATGCCCCACAACCCCTGGGCCCTATGGTTCCTATTCCTCTTTGGTCTCTTCATGCCCTACATCGCCATCAAGTCCGCCATAAATCTCCGCCGCGCAAAATCCCTACCCGATCGCTCCAACGTAATCGTCCGCGTCCTGGTAATGGAAGGAATTTTCGGTCTACTGGCAATCTGGGTAGCGCGCAACACCGGCATCGAACTCTTCAATCGCGGCACTCTCCCCGCAAAAGCACTTCTTCTTGCGGCGGCAGTGCTAATCGTCGCGCTCGCGACGCTACCCCTACGCTGGCGAATGATCTCCGAAGACCATCGCCGCCGCCTAATGCTAGCCCGCCCCCGCGAGCCGAAAGATCTCCTCTGGTGGGCAGCCATCTCCCTAGCCGCCGCCATCGCCGAAGAGCTAGTCTACCGCGGAGTAATGCCCGCCGTTCTCCTCCCCTACACCCGCAACTGGTGGCTAGCCATCTCCATAGCCGTAGCAGTTTTCGCCGTAAGCCACGCCAATCAAGGCCTGCCCGGCGCAATCGCCATCGTCCCCATGGCCTTCTGCCTACACCTCCTAGTCTGGTTCACCGGCGCGTTGCTCCTAGGCATGGCCGCACATTTCCTCTACGATTTCGCCGCCGGCATAATCTACCTACGTCTAGGCAAAGGCCTATCCCCGCTTGAAGACTTATAACGAATCGATCCGCACCGAGATTGAGTTTACGGATAGTTTTGCCTCGGGGATTATTGCGCCGTGCTACCGAGCAGCTTCCACCGTGAGCCGCGGCCCGAACTCAAACGATTCCATCTTAGATTTCCCGGAAGTATACCCAGCGATGAAATCCTTCTTGTTGGTAGTCTTGCCGTCAGGACCCAAGCCCACCCAATCGTCAGCAAGGATCGCCCCAAGTTTGTCGGCATCAGCAGCCTTAGATGCATCGGTCCAGTCATGTTCCAGTTGCTTGATGGCATCAGCAGTGCCTGAAGCCTTAGGCTTCGCCGGCGCCATTTTATCCTGCGCAAATCCGAATCCAGCAAACGCAACGATCAAAAGAATTATTCCCGCCAGTTTTTTCATTTTTCCTCCTAATCGAAATCTCGAAACATCACACGGGACCCCACGAATTTGAGCCGCAGTCTATACACCAACCCAAGATTGTCAACGAATGTGGAAAACAACCGCAATCCCACCAACGCAATTCCGTAGCGCCGGCAGCCTGCCGGCGTCTTTGACTCTTCGCGGCGATTCCGAAAATTCACTCAATAACCCACCGCCTCCCCCGGCCCGCGTTCATCCACCGCGCCTTCCAGCCACCCCTCGCTAATTTCGATCGCCTGCACTTCCGCAAGCACTCCCTCCCGGCTCGTGTACCCCATCTTCGCAAGCAACGCCACGCTATCCGGCGAAACCCCGCGCTCAACCACCAACACATCAGGCTTCCACTGCTGATGAACGCGCGGAAAGTCCACAGCATCCTGCACATTCATATGAAAATCGATCACATCCAAAAGCACCTGCAACACCGCCGAAATAATCGTAGCTCCCCCAGGCGCACCCAACACCAGAAACGGCTTGCCGTCCTTAGTGATAATGGTAGGCGTCATAGAAGAAAGCGGCCGTTTCCCCGGCGCAATGGAATTATTTTCCCCCTGCACCAATCCAAACATGTTAGCCGTCCCAGGCTTAGCAGAAAAATCGTCCATCTCGTCGTTCAACAAAAATCCCGCCCCAGGCACGGTAACCGCGCTCCCATAACCATTATTCAGCGTGTAAGTAAGCGCCACACAGTTACCCCACCCATCGACGATGCTGAAATGCGTAGTGTTCGCGCCCTCATGGCTCGCCGCCAACCCGGGACTCACCTGCTCGCTAGGCGTAGCGCGCGCAGGATCGATGCTGGCGCGCCGCTCGTGCACGTAAGCAGGATCAAGCAGCCCGGCAATCGGATTTTTCACAAACCCCGGATCGCCCAGGTAACTGCTCCGATCCGCATAAAACCGCCGCATCACTTCAGCCAGATAGTGATACTCGCCCGCCGAACCCGCCCCAAAAGCTTCATAGCCGCTACCATCCAGCATCGCGGCCATCTGCAAAATCCCCACGCCTCCCGAACTCGGTGGCGGCGAGGTAATAATGTGATACCCGTGATAGTCGCCTTCCAGCGGCGTGCGCTCCATGGCCCGATAGCCGCGAAGATCGTCAAGCGTGATCAACCCGCCGTTTTTCGCCATAGCATCGGCGATCAATTTCGCCGTTTCGCCTTCATAAAAATCGCGCGAGCCCGTCGCGGCAATACGCCCAAGCGTGCCAGCCAGTTCAGGCTGCCGAAAGTCTTCCTGCCATTCATAACCCGCCCCGCCCTTCAAAAAAATCCGTTTCGATTCCGCAAATTTCGAAAGCGAGCCCTCATATTCGCGCCAAGATTCCATCTGCCAGCGCGAAACCGGAAATCCCTTCGCGGCCAAATCGATAGCCGGTTGCAGCAAAGCCGCCCAAGCCTTGCTCCCAAATTTTTTGTGCGCCAATTCCAGACCCCGCACCGTTCCGGGAATTCCCGAAGCCCGCCAACCGACAATGCTGTCCCGCGTGGGCGCTCCATTCGAGTCGAGGTACATATCGTGCGAAGCCCTGGCGGGCGCCGCTTCGCGGAAATCGATAAAGCTACTGCGCCCATCAGCTAGCCGCACCAGCATGAACCCGCCTCCGCCAAGATTTCCGGCAAACGGGTGCGTCACGGCCAGCGCGAAGCCCACCGCCACCGCGGCATCGACAGCATTCCCCCCAGATTTCAGGACGGCAATCCCAACATGGGCTGCCAGCGATTCCTGCGCGACAACCATCCCCTTGCGCCCGTAAATCGGATCGCGACCCTCGGCTGGCGGAACAACAAGCCCCGCAGCCAGAACTACGGCAAGAATGCGCACCAGCGAAATTCTCTGCATAGCGCGACATCATACACTCGTTGTGCAAGCTGAGATCGCCGACCCGTTGTAGGGGAGGGTCCTTTAGCCCTCCCGCCACGCGCCTTCCGCGTGGCTCCGTTCCAGAAACCGAGGCGGCAATCGATCCGCTTTCGGCCCCAAATCGCACAAGCCCCGAGGATGCCGATCCCTCCACCCATTTGCCCATTTCGCTCCAGAGATAGTTGCGCAAAGTACTCACTTCCGCTAAAAATCACCCGCGGCAGGAGTTCCGATGAAATTCACGCTCCTCTTGATTATTGGTGGGATGCTCATGCTAATGGCCAACGCTCCTGCTCAGAATTCAGCCAAACCATTTCATCTCGAGGAAGCCACCATCAGCGATGTCCAAGCCGCCTACAAGTCCGGCACTCTAACATCCGTAAAGTTGGTCCAAGCCTATCTCGAGCGCATCCGCGCGTACGACCAGGCCGGCCCGAAACTAAATGTAGTCATCTTTCTAAATCCTCGCGCTCTGGAAGAAGCAGCCGCTCTAGACGAACACTTCCGCAAAACCGGCAACTTCGTAGGCCCCCTCCACGGAATCCCAGTTCTGCTAAAAGACAACATCAACACCAACGACATGCCCACCACCGGCGGCTCGCTCAGCCTGGCCGGATACACTCCCGCCACCGACGCGGCAATCACTCAGAAACTGCGCAGCGCGGGAGCCATCATCCTAGCCAAGGTAAATCTGCATGAGTTCGCCATCTGGGGCGAAACGATCAGCTCGATCCGAGGCCAAACGCTCAATCCCTACGACCTAACCCGCACACCAGGCGGCTCAAGCGGCGGCACCGGCGCGGGCCTAGCCGCCAATTTCGCGATCGCGGGCATTGGCACAGACACAGTCAATTCCATCCGCTCACCAGCCTCGGCCAACGACATCGTAGGCATCCGCCCCACGCTCGGTCTCGTCAGCCGCGCCGGCATCATCCCGTACTCCTTCACCCAAGATGCCGCCGGCCCGCTAGCCCGCACCGTCACCGACGCGGCGAAAATGTTAAACGTCCTGGTCGGCTACGATCCAAACGATCCAGCCACAGCATGGAGCGTCGGCAACACCGAGCAGGACTACACAAAATTCCTGAAGGCCAACGGCTTGCAAGGCAAGCGCATCGGCATATTGCGCAGTTTCTTCGGCACCGCCCCTATCAACAACGAGGTCAATCGCATCGCCAACCAGGCGATCGAAGATCTAAAGAGGTCCGGCGCAACGCTAGTCGAGCTCAACACTCCAGATCTAGAAAGCGGAAAGCTGACCTCAGATGTCAGCGTTCATCTGTACGAATTTAAGCCCGCCATCAACGCCTATCTCGCCGCAGCCAACGCCCCCGTGAAATCGCTCCAGGAAATCATCGCCTCCGGCAAGTTTCATCCAAACATCAAGGACAGCATCACCAAAGCACAAGCCCTGGATCTGGACGACGCCTATCGCCAACGTCTTCAAAAGCGCTCCGAGCTACAGCAGCGCGTAATGCAAATCATGGCCGACGAGCGGCTAGACGCAATCATGTTCCCGCACCAGCAGCGCCTGGTAGTGCCCATCGGCGAGAAGCAGGCGGATCGCAATGGCGCGCTAGGCGCAGTCACCGGCTTCCCGTCCATAGTAGTCCCAGGCGGCTTCTCGTCCCCAACTCCAACAGCCGCCATCGGCGTCCCGGCAGGCATAGAATTCCTGGGCCGGCCCTGGTCCGAAAAGCTGCTACTCGAAATCAGCTACAGCTACGAACAAGCCACCATGCACCGCCGCCCCCCGCCACTCGACGCACCAAAGTAGCGCCGCGCCGTTCCCCTTCCCATTTCGTAACATTTTTACCCATTTCCGTACCTCCATTCCCCTATCAATTCCTCTATTTACCAATTGACAATCTATTGCTTCTATGCTAGTCTACCCCCGAAGTGCGTAATCCAATGCGCCCTTCCAACCAAACACGAGAGGTGTGTACCCCGAGCACCGAGCGCCCAACGTGACCGCACCATCCGCACCACCCCGCCTCCGGGCGCCCGCATCAAAAAATCCCAGATCCGCTGACCCCCAGTCTCCGCTCCACCAGACCCCAGGCCAGCACCAAAAAGGAAAATCCATGGAAGAAGAACACGCACCACTCAATCCCGGCGTAGACCCCCTAGTTCATGCCCGCAAATGCACCATCTGCAATCACCCCGAACGCGACGAGATCGAAAACGATTTCGTCTACTGGGGCCATCCCGGCTCGATCATCAAAAGGTACGGTCTTAGCCACCGCACGGCCCTCTACCGCCACGCGCGA
>JABDFR010000005.1 GCA_013286465.1 Acidobacteriota bacterium
CGCCTTCGCCGGTATTGCTTCTTGCGCCGAGGCGATTCATGGCGATGGCGAGAGTGCGATGCGCTTCCGGGCTCAGCGCGCCGAGAGACATCGCTTGCGTGCTGAAGCGGCGGAGGATTTCGGATTCGCTTTCCACTTCGTCGAGCGGGATGGCGTCGCTGGCGGTAAAATCCAAAAGATCGCGTACGGCCACTGGCTCCCGCGATTCCGCCAGCGCTTCGTAAGCGTGATAATTTTCCGGCGTCGGCGCGCTGATATAGCGATGCATGCTGCGGACCAACGCCGGAGAACTGGAATGGCGCTCGCCGGCGTGGCGAAAACGGTAGAGGCCGTCGTCGCGTAGATCGGAGGACGTTGTGGTGGGCGCGTAGGCGGCTTGGTGACGATCCAGGGCATCCTGCAATAAATCTTCGAGTGACTTGCCGCTTAGTACTGCGCCTGCATCTTCGAAGAAAGTTTCGCGGACTTCTTCGTTTAGGCCGACGAGTTCGAAGAGCTGACTGTTGCGATAGCTCGCGATGGTGCAGATGCCCATGCGGGCTAGAACTTTGCGTAGGCCGGTTTCTACGGCTTCGCGGTAGCGGGCGCGCCCGCCGGGTTTTAGATTTCCGGCGAACTCCAGCGCTAGATACGGTAGGACGGCGCTGGCTCCTGCGGCGATTAGCATGGCTAGGTGATGCGTTTCGATGACTTGGCCGGTTTCGATTAGTAGCGGGATGTCGTAGGCGCCGGCGCGGACTTGGGATTTCCAGGCTGCGGCTACTGCTAGCAGGGCTGGTATCGCTGCTTTCGTCGCGCTGACTTGGCGATCGCTTAGCAGAATTATTTCTGGCGGATTCGTGCGGGAGTTGCTGATTTGTTCGCGGATTTTTTCTAGCGCGATTGCGGCTTGTTCTGCTCCTGCGGCTGCTTCGTACGTGATGTCGATGCGTTGTACTCGGCCTTGATGCTCGGACTCGAGTGCGGCTAGTTGGCTTTCATCTAGTAGTGGGGAAGAAATTGTGGCGGATCGGCCTAGATGAACTTCTAGGGACATGACGTGGCCTTCGCGTAATGGATCGATTGGGGGATTTGTTACTTGGGCGAAGCGCTGTTTGCAGTAATCCCAGATTGGCCGGCGCATGGCGGACATGAAAGCTGGAGCGGCGTCGTCGCCCATGCTCCAGACGGATTCTTTGGCTTCTTTGGCTAGAGATTCGAAGAGTAGGCGGAATTGGTCTTCGCTCCAGCCTAGCGCGGCTGCGGTTTTGCGTGGTTCTGGCGTTTGATTTTGTGGAACCGTGACGCGCTTCAGGCGTTTTGTCGCCGGCTTGCTTTCTTCGTTGTTTGGAGTTGCTAGTAGTTTTGCGATTTCTCTTTCGGTTAGGACTTTTTTGGCTTGCGTGTCTACTACTAGCATTTCGCCTGGGCCTAGGCGTTGACGGATGTGCACAGGCAGGAGTGCTTGTGCTACTGGGGCCCAATCTACCAGGCCTGCTTCGGAGCCTAGGATTACTAGGCCGTCCGTGGTGATGGTGTAACGGAGCGGGCGTAGACCGTTGCGATCTAGTTTTGCGCCTACGTAGCGGCCGTCGGTGAAGACTAGGGCGGCTGGGCCGTCCCAGGGTTCTTGCGTGATGGATTCTTGGCGTAGGAAACGGCGGACTGCGGGATCTAGATTGCGATTGGTTTCCCAGGCTGGCGGGACCATTCGCAGCATGGCTGCTGGGATTTTGTAGCCTTGATGCAGCGACATTTCTAGCGCGTTATCGAAACTGGCGGAATCGCTTACTTGCTCTTCGAGAGTGTGGAACCAACCGGCTGCGGCTAGCTTTTTGCGCGTGGATTCTTCGCGGGCTTTGGTCCAGCGGCGATTGGCGCTGATGGTGTTGATTTCGCCGTTGTGAGCGGCGTGGCGGAAGGGTTGCGCCATGGTCCAGCTTGGTTGCGTGTTGGTGGAATAACGCTGGTGGAAGATGGCGAAATTGGCGGTAAATTCTGGATGGCTTAGATCGGCGTAGAACTGGCGAAATTGGCGCGGGGTTAGGAGACCTTTGTAGACGATGGTGTGGGTGGAGAGCGAGCAGAAGTATGTGCCTGGCTCGCCTTGGGCTTCGACTTGCTTGCGGAAGAAATAGAGTTGGCGCTCGAGATCGGCGGCCGGTTGCTTGGCGGTGAAAAAACATTGGCGGATGGTTGGTTGCGTGGATAGGGCGCGGGCGCCTAGCGTGGCGGTTTCGATCGGGACTTCTCGCCAGCCTAGACATTGCAGACTGTTTTCTTGCGCTAGGGATTCGATGGCTTCGCGGGCTTTGGATTCTTTTTCTGGCGGTAGAAAAACCATGCCTACGCCGAAGATTTCTGGCAGGGTGATATTTTTTTCTTGGGCACGATTGCGGAAGAAATGCTTTGGGATTGGCAGGAGGAGGCCAGCGCCGTCGCCGCTCATGCCGTCGGAATCTACGCCGCCTCGGTGGGAGAGGCGCTCTAGGGCGGTTAGGGCTAATTGGATGATTTCGCGCGAGGGCTCGCTGGTGGGGCGGGCTATGAAGCCTACGCCGCAGGCATCATGATCCGAGCCTGGGTTGAGGGCGGCTTTGCGCATGTTACTTAACTAACCTAGCGGTCCGCGGTAAGTACAATCGAAAGACTTGATGCGTTGCATCAGTTTTTATGCGGTTGGGCGGGCGTCCAGCATGCTGGACGCTCCGTTATTGCGTTGTGTCGGTTATTGCGCGGGCATATGATGCGCGGCTTGGATGGGAGGATCGAGATGCTACTTGGAATGGCGCGGGGTTGGGCTTGGCGCGTGGCGATTTATTTTGCGGCGGTGATTGCAATTGGGATTTTTCCTTGCGGGGCCGCTTGGGGCAGTGGGCAGACGTTTGAGATTTCGTTTCCGGCTGCGGCGCAGGCGGGGCCAATTACCGGGCGCGTGTTTGTGGCGATTACCCGGCGTGGGGATTCGGAGCCGCGTTTGCAGATTGCTGGATGGCAGCGGTGTACGCCTCTTTTTGGCGTCGATGTGGAGCAGCTTAAGCCTGGGGATGGCGCTGTTATTGATGCGGGGACGCTTGGTTATCCCTTGCGTAGTTTGAAGGATTTGCCTGCTGGGGATTATTACGTGCAGGCGATTGTGAATGTTTATACAGAATTTCATCGGAAGGGGACGCCGGTGATTTGGGCGCATAACGATCAGTGGGAGGGGCAACGGTTTAATCGTTCGCCTGGGAATTTAATTAGCGAGGTGCAGTTGGTGCATCTGGATCCGGCGGCTGGTTACTCGATCAAGCTTATAGCTGCGAAAGTGATTTCTGCTGTGGAGGTGCCCGCGGATACGGAGTGGGTGAAGCACATCAAGATCCAAAGCAAATTGCTTTCTGATTTTTGGGGGACGCCGATTTATTTGGGGGCGGTGGTTTTGCTGCCCAAGGGCTATGACAGTCATCCGGACGTGAAATATCCGGCGGTTTATGTGCAGGGGCATTTTAGTTTGAATCCGCCGTTTGCTTTCTCTACGGAGAATTTGCCGGAGAGTGACGCGCAGAGGATTGCGCGGGAGTCGCGCGGGACGGAACCGGCTTATGAATTTTATAAGTCTTGGAGTGCGGAGAAATTTCCTCGGATGATCGCGGTTAGCTTTCAGCATCCTACTCCATTTTTTGATGATTCTTATGCGGTGAATTCTGTGAATGACGGGCCTTATGGGGACGCGATCATGACGGAATTGATTCCTTATATTGAGGCGCATTTCCGGACGATCGCGCAGCCTTATGGGCGTTTGCTTACTGGCGGATCTACCGGCGGTTGGGAGGCTATGGCTTTGCAAGTTTTTCATGCGGATTTTTTTGGCGGGAGTTGGGTTTTGTTTCCTGATCCTTTGGATTGGCACCGGTATGGGCTTACCGATATTTATGACGACGAGAATGCGTTCTTGGTGCAGAAGGAACACCGGGAGCTCGATTCGAATTATGGGGATCATGAGTGGCAGGTGCCGGAGCGGTCGTTTGAACGCTCGCCGGATGGGCAATCGGAAAATACGGTGCGACAGGTTAGCCAACTTGAGGACGTGCTTGGCAGCAAGGGGCGATCGGCGCAGCAGTTGGAGGTGTTTGAGGCGGTGTTTAGTCCGATGGGGGCGGATGGATATCCCCGGCCGCTTTGGGATAAGCAGACTGGCGTGATCGATCATGAGGCGGCGAATTATTGGCGGACGCATGATTACGATTTGCTGGATTACATGCAGCGGAATTGGGCTTCGCTGGGGCCGAAGCTGGCAGGGAAATTATACTTTGGTGTGGGGGATATGGATCATGGTTATTTGAATTTGTCGGTTTATTTGATGGAGGATTTTTTGAAGGCTTCGAAGAATCCGCATGTGGAGGGAACTTTTGTTTATGGGCGGCCGATGAAGGGGCATGGTTGGCATGCGATGACGCAGGCGGAACAGATTAAGGTGATGGCGGATTTTGTTTCGGCACATGCGCCGGCGGGGGCGGATACGACGGGTTGGAAGTACTGATCACTGGGGGGACTACTGTGGGATTTGATTCGGTTGGTTTTGTCGATGGAGTTCGAATGCGGCTTGTGTCGTGGGCGATTTTTTTCGGCGCGATGATTTTGATTTTTGCTTTACCGGTCGACGCGCAAGTCGGCGGGCCTCGATTTGAGATTTCGTTTCCGGCTGCCGCGCACGCCGAGGCGATTACTGGGCGGGCGTTTGTGATGATTACGCGGGATGCGTCGCGCGAGCCGCGGCTACAGGTGGGGGATTGGGCGGACAGCGCGCCATTTTTCGGCGTGGATGTGGATTCGCTGAAGGCTGGTGAGCCGGCTGTTATTGATGCGGGGACGCTTGGGTATCCTTTGCGCAGTTTGAAGGATTTGCCCGCTGGGGATTATTACGTGCAGGGGTTGATGCAGATTTATACCGATTTTCACCGGGCCGATGGGCACGTGCTGTGGATGCACATGGATCAGTGGGAGGGGCAGCACTTTACTCGCTCGCCGGGGAATTTGATTAGCGAGGTGCAGCGGATTCATCTGGATCCTGCGGCGGGGTACTCGGTGAAGTTGAGTTTGGCGAAAGTGATTCCGCCGATTGTGGTGCCGCCGGATACGGCTTGGGTTAAGCGCGTCAAGATTCAGAGTAAGTTGATGGGCGCGTTTTGGGGGCGGCCGATTTATTTCGGGGCTACGGTTTTGCTGCCTAAGGGCTACGACGAACATCCGGGCGTTTCTTATCCGGTGGTTTATCTGCAGGGGCATTTTAGTTTGGCGGCGCCTTTTGGGTTTCAGACGGAGCCTTCCGAGGAAAGTGATTTTCAGCGGATTGCTCGGGAAAATCGCGGGACGGAGACTGGGTATGAGTTTTATCAGGCTTGGAACTCGGAACATTTTCCTCGAATGGTTGTGGTTACGTTTCAGCATCCCACTCCTTACTTTGACGATTCTTATGCGATTAATTCTGCCAATGACGGGCCTGCCGGGGATGCGGTTATGACGGAGTTGATTCCTTATGTGGAGGAGCATTTCCGGATAATTCGCGAGCCTTGGGCTCGTTTGCTTACTGGGGGATCTACCGGCGGATGGGAATCGCTTTCTTTGATGGTGCATCATCCGGATTTTTTTGGCGGGACTTGGACTTTTTTTCCGGACCAGATTGATTTCCGGCGTTATGGGCTTTTGAATATTTATGAGGATGAGAATGCGTTTTTTGTGACCAAGGAGCATACCGAGCAGAATTTGGTTTATGCGAATCATGAATGGTTTCAGCCGGAGCGGCCTTTTGAGCGGGCGCCGGATGGGCAGCCGGAGCGTTCGTTCCGGGATGTTAGCCAGTTGGAACTGGTGTTGGCGTCGCATGGGCGATCGGGACAGCAGGTGGGCGTATTCGACGCAACTTTTGGGCCTGTGGGGGACGACGGTTATCCTCGCGGGCTTTGGGATAAGACGACCGGGAAGATTGATCGCGAAGTGGCACTTTATTATCGCGATCATGGATATGATTTGAGCAATTATGTCGCTACACATTGGTCGGAGATTGGGAAGCAGTTGAATGGGAAGCTTTATTTGGGCGTTGGGGAAATGGATCATGGGTCTTTTAATTTGGCGGTGGGATTGTTGCAGGATTTTTTGAAGACGTCGGAGAATCCTCATTATGAGGGGACGTTTGTGTTTGGCCGGCCTTTGAAGGGGCATGGTTGGCATCCGATGACTCAGGCGGAATTGATTCGGATGATGGGGAAATTCTTGGCGGAACATTCGCCTGGTGGGGCTTTGACGGCTTCGCAGTATTAGAGATTTTGCATACGTGGGGATTTGGGTTGTGGCGCGATGTTGCACGAAGAGGCCCGGCATAAAGCGCGGGCCCTACGTGGTTCGCCGTGATGCACGGCTTTACTTCACGAACGTTAGGCCGTGGGGGACCAGGTGCGGGACGACGTAGGCGTATAGCATCACTATTATTCCTACTAAGCTGCCTAACGCGATTGAGTGCCAGAAGACGAAGCGGAAAATTTGGCCTTCGTTGCCTACCTGTTCGGTTGCCGCTGTCGCTATCGTGATGGATTGCGCGTCTACCATTTTGCCCATCACGCCGCCGGCGCTGTTGGCAGCGCACATTAGGATGGGGTCGATGCCTAATTGCTGCGAGGTGATTTTTTGTAGGCTGCCGAAAAGGGCGTTGGAGCTGGTGTCGCTTCCGGTTAGGGCTACTCCTAGCCAGCCTAGGAATGTGCCGAAGAACGGGTAGAACCAGCCGGTGCGCGTGAAGGCCAAGCCCAGGACTGCATCCAGGCCTGAGTATCTTGTTACGAATCCCAATCCCAGCATGAATGAGATGGCTACCATTGCTAGGCGCATTCTTACTAACGTGCGCCAGAAAATTTTCATTAGGGCGATGGGGGTTAGGCCTAATAGTAGGCCTGAGACTATTGCTGCCAGGAAGCAGCCGGTGCCTGTGGCTGATAGCCAATTGAAATCGTAACGCGCGGCTTCTGGAGTTGGCTTTGCTACTACTGGGGTGTTGCGCGAGATTTTATTGTGTAGATAGGGCCAGTCCCAGCCTGGGGCGCCTGGGCGGGGTTTGCCGTCGGCTTGGATTACTTTGAAGGCTGGGGTAGTGGCTTGGTTGATGGCTAGTTTTATTTTTGGTAGGCCCCAGAGTAGGACGAATATGGAGAGGATGGCGAAGGGCATCCAGGCTTTTAGTACTTTGCTGGCTGGGTATTTTTTTGCTGCTATGTAGCCGTCGTATTCCTTAGCGGGCCATTGGCCGCCCATGTCGTCGGTGACTTCTCCTGCGAGGGGCTTTGCTGCGGCTTGTGCTTCTTTTTCGTAATCGAAGCGCCAGATTTTTTTGGGCTTCCAGAAACGGAGGAAAATTATGGTTACGATTATGGAGACTACCGCGGCGGCTATGTCTACTAGATTGCTGTCTACGTGATTGGCCCAGAAGAATTGGGTGAGGGCGAAACTTACGCCTACTACGATTATTGCTGGGAGGACTTCGAAGGTTTCCTGCCAGTTGACCATGGTGCGGACTAGCCAGAGAGGGACGATTACTGCGGTGAAGGGAAGGATGCGGCCTACCATGGCGCTTAAATCGGATTCGGGTAGGCCAGAGACTGCGGCTAGGGCGTGGACTGGGGTGCCGATGGCGCCCCAGGCTACGGGGGCGGTGTTGGCGATTAGATTTAGGGCGGCGGCGTGGAAGGGGCGGAAGCCGAGGCCGATCATGAAGGCGCCGGCGATTGCTACTGGGGCGCCGAAGCCTGCGGCGCCTTCGATGAATGCGCCGAAGCAGAAGGCCACTAGCAGGACTTGCAGGCGGCGGTCGGGGGTGATGCCGGCGATCGATTCTTTCATGATTTCGAATTGGCCGGTTTCTACGGAAATGTCGTAGAGGTAGACGGCGGCTAGGACGATCCACGCGATTTTTAGTACGCCGTAGGCTACACCGTAGGCGAAGGCTGATCCGGCTAGGGCTAGCGGCATGTGGAAGATCAGGATGCCTACCAGGATGGCGGTGGCGGCTGCGGCGATCGCACACCAGTGCGGCTTTACTCGCAGGCCTGCTAGTAGGGTGAAGAGGACGATGATTGGTAGGGCTGCTACTAATGTGGAGAGCCACCAGTGGCCTAGAGGATCGTAGACTTGCGTCCAGTTCATGAGGGCTCCTTCAGGCGGCTGGGCCTGCGATTCGGGGCGCTGGGCGATTCGTATATATTTCGGAATGGAGAATGTCAAGTTAACAGACGGTTGCATTTTTCGGATGGCGGAGGACTTCGTGCGGTTAACGGATTGTGATTCGTGGCGTTTGCGAATGGATGAGGCGATGGCCGCGGGTATAATTCGGCGTTTTTCAGGGACGGTGATATGCGCGAATTAATTCGGCCGAAGAGTGGGCCTGCCGGGATTTTATTTTCGGCGTTTTGGTTTTTTGGGATTTTGGGTTTGTGCTTGGGGCTGCCGGATTTCGTTCGGGGCGCGCTTGCGTCGGGGGCTTCTTCGCGGACGGTGCTTACGCGCGGGGAATTATTTTCGACGAAGGCGCGTGGGAAGCCGGTTGACGATATGGCTGGATTTGCGATTCCGGCCGGGGCTGCGGCGGCTAGCCAAACGTTTGAGGGGTCGCTTACTTTGAATGATGTGAAGGCGAGCGGAAACTTCAGTGGGCTTGCGGACGTTTTCAAATTGATTCCTGCGATTGATTCGCCTTGGAAGCATTTGGCGCCGTTTCATTTTGAGTTTGTGCAATCGGGGAGTTATTTGATTCCGGCGCAGCAGGGGCTCGGGTTTGTGGCTAGCAGCCCGACCTGGAACTACATACTGGGGCCTGGGCGAGTTTGGGATGAGAGGAGTGATGGCGGATATACGCGGGCGGCTTTTCCCTTTGCTTTGGTGCAGCGGAATCAGAATTGCGTGCATAACGGGGAGATGACATTTCTTTTTCGAAATGGTGGGGCGCCGAATATTTCGAATGTCTATTACCAGATCACGCAGGAAACCTGCTATCCGATGAAATTTAATTTGTGGGGGGTGGTTTCGGCGACTTATACGGCTGGAGTTGTCACGGGTGCGGCGCGGATTCGCGCGAATCATGAGGCGGAATTGGCGCTGCGCGCTCCTACGAAGCCTTTTTCGGATTTGGCCAAGGATTTTCCGCATGCGGGGATCGACGTCGCGGCGTTTGCCGCGGCTTATAAGCATCCCGAGAATGTGACCACCTTTGGACTGATGATTCATGGGACGAATTACGTTTCGGGGTGCCCGACGCGGTCTGGGGAATATGCGTTTTGTAGCGAGATGCGGGTGCCTTCTTACTCGATTGCGAAGTCGGCGTTTGCGGGCGTGGCTTTGATGAGGTTGGGGCAGCTTTATGGGGCGGACGTTTATGGATCGAAGATTCGGGATTTCATTCCGGCTTCAGTGATCCGCGGGAAGTGGGACGCTACTACTTTTGGGAATGCTTCTGACATGGCTACCGGGAATTTCAATCTTGGCGATTATGAGGCTGATGAAGACAGCCCGGTGAATGACACATTTTTGATTGCTGAGGCTTATGCGCCGAAATTAGCGGATGCTTTTGGTTTCAAGGATCATTCGGTGGCGCCGGGGACGAAGTGGGTTTATCAGAGTGCGGCTACATTTATTTTGACGCAGGCTATGGATGCTTACTACCGCGGGCGCGGCGGGCGGGGGGATATTTTTTCGATGCTGCGCGATGATGTTTATGTGCCGCTGCATTTGAATGAGGGTGGATTGACTACCATTCGGACGGATGACAGCGCAGCGGGGGCGCCAGCTGGTTATTACGGGCTTTTTTTCAATCAGGATGATATTGCGAAGATTGGGAATTTTTTGAATACGAGCGGTGGGGTGATTGACGGGAAGCAGGTGGTTGAGCCGGGGCGGCTTTCGGAGGCGCTGTTTCGTTCGGCGAATGTTGATTCGGCTGGAGTGGCGATTTTGGGGCGCAAGGATGCTTCGCTGGTGGGGGCGGCTGCTGTGGAGAATACGCGGCGGTACAGTCATGGATTTTGGGGGCGGAAGATTACTCGGGCGGAATTTCCTGAGTATTCTTGCGATTATTGGACTTCATTTATGTCGGGATATGGCGGGAATATTGTGATGCTTTTGCCGGATGGGGCGACGTATTACATTTTCAGCGATGGGATGGAATTTCCGTGGCAGGCGCCGGTGCGGGAAATTAATGAATTGGCGCCGATGTGCAATGCCAACTAAAACTTGCGGGAATGCTCTTTGGCCCAGCGTTCTACTACTACTTTTTTGTCGGTGTAGAACTCTACCGAGTCGCGGCCTTGGCCGTGTAGATCGCCGAAGAAACTGTCCTTCCAGCCTGTGAATGGGAAGTACGCCATGGGGGCGGCTACGCCAATATTTATGCCTATATTTCCGGCTTGGGCTTCGTAGCGGAAGCGACGGGCGGCGGCGCCGCTGGAGGTGAAGAGCGAGGCTTGATTGCCGAACGGGCTGCTGTTGAGGATGGCTAGGGCTTCGTCCATGTCGCGGGCTGGAATCAGGCTTAGGACGGGGCCGAAAATTTCGGTGTGGGCTAGCTCGCTGGTTTGCGGCAGGCCTTCTAGGATTGTGGGGCGGATGAAATTACCTGATTCGCGATTGGTGATTTTGGCGTTGCGGCCGTCGACCAGGACTTTTGCGCCTTCTTTTGCGCCGCGGGCGATTAGATCTTCGATTCTGGTTTTACTTTGCGGGGTGATTACCGGGCCCATCTGCACGTTTTGATCTTGGCCGTCTCCTACTCTTAGTTTGCTGGCGTTTTCGGCTATTGCGTCGCGGAAAGTTTTTTGGGCTTCGCCGATTGCTACTGCTACCGAGACGGCCAGGCACCTTTGGCCGGCGCATCCGAAGGCGCTGTCGCTGATGATTTGCGTGGCGGATTCCATGTCGGCGTCCGGGAGGATGAGAACTGGATTTTTTGCGCCGCCTTGGCATTGGGCGCGCTTGCCGTTGGCGCCGGCGCGGGCGTAGACATATTTCGCGATTGGCGTGGAGCCTACGAAGCTGATGGCGCGAATTTTTGGGTGATCGAGTAACGCATCTACTACTGATTTGCCGCCGTTGACTAGGTTTAGGACGCCTTTGGGAAAGCCGGCGCGCTGGAGTAGATCGAAGGCGTAGCGCATAGTGAGCGGGACGCGTTCGGATGGCTTCAGGATGAAAGTATTGCCGGTGGCTACGGCGTACGGAAGAAACCAGAACGGAATCATGCCGGGAAAATTGAATGGGGTGATTGCGGCTACTACGCCTAGCGGCTGGCGGATCATGGTTTCGTCGATGCCGCGGGCGACGTCTTCGAGATTGTAGCCTTGCATGAGGATGGGAATTCCGCAGGCTACTTCTACGTTTTCGATGGCGCGGCGCATTTCGCCTCTGGATTCGCCGAGGGTTTTTCCGTTTTCCTTTGTGATGATGCGGCAGATTTCGTCTAGATGGTCTTCTAGCAGCTGCTTTAATTTGAAGAGCGGTTGGATTCGCTCTTCCGGAGGGGTGCGGCGCCAATCGGGGAATGCAGAGGCTGCGGCTTCTACGGCTGAGGCTACATCCTGGGCGGTTGAGAGTGGGATTTCGGCTAGCGATTCCTGGGTGGCGGGATTGATTACTTTTTGCGATTCGGTGGCGGAACTTTTGGTCCACTGGCCGCCGATGTAATTTGAGATTGTTTCTGTGGCCGACATGATGGCTCCAGATTATGAAAGCGCTCGATGGCGCTTGCAGAGACTTCTTTATTTTCTCATGAAAACGACACGCTCATAAGATGCTGGGCTGAAGCCCACCGCTACGAAGGCAACGCCGCGCGATTAGAAAATTACCTTTAGGCCGAGCTGAATTTCTCGGGCCGCGAAGGCGGCGGGGGACTGGCCGAATTGCGGGCTGCCTAGATCGCCGATCGGGTTGTAGAGGTTGACGCGATTGAACAGGTTGAATGCTTCGAAACGGAATTGGAGTTTCAGCGATTCGTAGACGTTGATGTCTTTGAAGACGCCTAGATCGACCGACGCGTAGCCGGGGCCGCGGAAGGCGTTGCGGCTGAGAGTGCCGTCTTGCGCCACCGGGACGCACGGAGTTCCGTCGAAAAATGGAACGATTCCGCCGGGACAGAAAACACTGATCGCCGGCGATGAAAGCGAAATGGCGGTGCGGACTTGCGACGGGCTGCCGAAAACGCCGGCGACGAATTGCTGATTGTTGAAGCCGGAGGTTTTTAGATTTGCCGGAGCGTTGGGGCGATCGTATTGCAGGCCGTCCATGTTGAAATCGCAGCCTTGGAACCAGGCCAGGCCGCAGTTCACGTCGAAGGGGCGGCCGGATTGCAGGGCTAGCAGCGGATTCACTTTCCATCCGCCGAAAACTTGCTTCATTACACCTTCTTTTGGTCCCGGAACATCCCAGACGCCGGAGAGAGTGAAGCGGTTGCGGACATCGAATTCTGACGGGCCGCGATCGAGTTTCGGCTTGCTGATGTCCGCGACGCCGGTATAGAGCGCGGCGTAGGCGTTTACGTTGAAATAGTCGCCCAGATTTCCTTCGGTTACGTTGTCGAGAACTTTTCCGTAGGTGTAGTTGATGGTCCACATGAAACCGTGGCTGTAATTTTTGCGGAGTTGCACGTTCATGCCGTGATAGATGGAGTTGCCTTCGTTGGAAGTGTAGTACTCGTTGTTCCAGCCGGGATTGAGGCGATTGATGGTGAAATCGCAATTGGTGGCGGGATTCTCGCAAACGTCGCCATCGAAGCGATTGTAATCTTCGCGGGTGTAATTGCCGACGCCGTGAGTGCCGACGTAATTGATGGTGAAGCCGTAGTCGCGGAAGAATTGATGTTGAATGCCGAAGAACCATTGTTCGGCGTAGGCGGATTTTAATTTTGGATCAGTGCCGTAGAGATTGATGTTGAGGCCTTGAATGCCGCCGTTGGCGAGGGCGGGTCCTTGGAAATCGGGGCTGGGTTGGAATGGGAATGTGTAATTGATGTTGGTGCCGAAGCCGAAGACGGGATCTTCGACGGCTCTGGCGGAATTGGGGGGATCGAAACGCGAGCCGTTGGACCAGAGATTGGAGAACGGCTCGTTGTAGGCGATGCCGAAACCGGCGCGAATGGCGGAAGTGCCGTGGCCGAAGGGATCCCACGCTATGCCGACGCGCGGGGCGAAATCATGCTTGTTTGTACTCCAGAGCTGACTGACTCGGCCGACCGTTGCGGTGGTCATCGCGGCGGGGAGACTGTCTCCTTGACCGAGGATGATGTTGTTTTGCAGGCCATTGACTTCGCTGGGTGTGCCGAAAATGCTGTAGCGGAGGCCTAGATTCACCGTTAGGCGCGAGGTGATTTTCCAGTCGTCTTGAACGAAGGCGGCCCATTGCGTCCAACGGAAATGGCGCGGGGAATCGGTGAAATCGCCGAACGTTGGGCCGGGCTCGCGGCTTACGGTGGCGGAAATTAGATAAGGATCGTCGTTGGCGAAATTAAATTTGCTGTTGAATTCGTAGAAGGGATTGGCGAGCAGGCCGTAGTCGCTATTTTCCTGGACGCGGCGGACTTCGAAACCGAATTTGAGGCTGTGGCGGCCGGCGATGTGGGTGAGGATGTCGTTGGCGGCGAAGGTGTTGAAAACGAAATGGCGGGGCTGAAAAACTTCGCCGCCGATGTTCACTGGGCCATCGTCGAAGAAGAGAGTGCCGAAATCTTCGGGAGAGAGGCCGTCGGCTTTGAGGGTTTGTGCGGTAATGGTGTTGGGATTCATGCCGAAGCCGAGGTTGCTGTTGTTTCTGGAATAGGCGAAACGGAGATCGTTGAGAGTGGTGGAGGAAAATTCGTGGGTGTAGCCGAGGCTGAGGTCGGCGAAGAAGCCGGTTTGCGGAGAGGTGAAGCCGCGGATGTTGCCGCCGGATAGTTCTTCGCGACCGACGTCGCCGGAAGCGTACGTGGCGATCCAGCGGCCGTAAAGTTGATCGCGGGAAGTTAGATGGTGGTCGATGCGAATGCTGTATTGGTCGGCGTTATTGGGTTCGAGTTGCGAGGCGGCGGCGGTGCATTGATCGGGGACATTGGGATCGGGAGGGCCGACGGCGAGCGGACCGTCTGCGACGGGAAGCACGCTGCCGGTGGAGATTTCGGTGCCGGGCAAGCACGGTGGGGCGGGGAAATCTTTATAGAATTGCGCGGCAAAATTATTGGGAAAATTGGTGATTACGAAATTGCGGAATTCCGGGGTTTCGGTGGTGAAAAGCGCGGGGGCGCCGTCTTTCAGGCGCGAGCCTTCGTAGTTTAGGAAGAAGAAAGTCTTGTCCTTGAAAATTGGGCCGCCGAGGGAAGCGCCGAATTGATTTTGCTGCAGCGGGGTTTTGCTTACGAAATCGAAAAAGTTGCGGGCGTTGAGCGCGGTGTTTCTGCCGGTGTAGAAAGCGTCGCCGTGAAATTTGTTGGTGCCGGACTTGGTGATGACGTTGACGATGGCGCCGTCATTGCGGCCGTATTCGGCGGAAAAATTCAGGGTTTGGACTTGGACTTCCTGGATGGCGTCGAGAGAGGGGAAGATCAGCGGCGTGCCGCCGAGCCATTCGTTGTTGTTGGAGTTGCCATCGAGAATGAAATTATTGCCGCGGGGGGTGGAGCCGTTGGCGATGAAGCCGTCGTCGAAAGTGGTGGAGCTGGTGGGCGAGGAGACGTTGGAGACGACCGGGGCGTTGGTGGCGGTTACGCCGGGCTCGAGGGTAATGAGCTGATAGACGTCGCGGCCGTTGAGGGGAAGATCGGTGACTTCGCGGGTGGTGAGAGTGTTTGCCAGGCGTCCTTCTTCGGTTTGAACGAGCGGGGCGTTGGTGGTTACTTCGATGGTTTCGGTGACGCTGCCGATTTGCAGGACTACGGTGAGGCTGTTGACGACATTGACGCTGACGACGAGATTGTCGCTGACCAGCGATTTGAATCCTTTTGCGTTGACGTTCATGCGATAGGTGCCGGGGGCTAGATGCGGGAGGCGGGCGTAGCCGATGTTGTCGGTGACTTCTTCGGCTTCGGTGCCGGTGCCTAGATCGGTGAGTTTCACCGTCGCACTGGGAACGGCGGCGCCTGAGGAATCCTTCACTGTGACGGCGATCGTGCCTTCGGTGAGCTGAGCGGATAGGGCGGCGCTTAGGCCGAGCAGCAGGCACATGCTCAAAACGAGCTTGATGATCAGGTTGCGGTAGGACATGAGGGCCTCCCTCACACTGTGCGATGAGATTGTCTGCGCGTGCTCAATCGAATCAGGGATCAAGGTGCTCCAGGTTTTTTCAATGTCTACAGAAAGAATGTAAGGTTGTCAAGCGGAATGATAACTGGCGGGCGATGAGGGTGGCGGAAACGTCAGAAAGTGGGAGGGGTGTTGACCCAGAGCAGGACGGTTTCGCGATCGCCGGAATTGAACCAGCGATGGCCGCGGGTGCTTTCGAACCAGAAGCTTTCGCCTTCGTGGAGGACGTGGCATTCGAGTTCGTCGAGCCAGATTTCGAGGGTGCCGTTGAGCATGTAGATGAATTCTTCGCCGTTGTGGGAATAGGCACCGTCGCTGCCGGAGCCTGGGGGCACGCGAAACAGCATGGATTGGAGCATTTTTGTGCCGGTGGAGAGGAGTTCCATGGCGACGCCGGATTCGGTGCGTAGGAGCGGACGCATGGACGGCTTCATGATGGCGCTGGGCTTGTGAGGGAGATCGTAGAATTCGAGGACGGTGGTGTTGTAGACGTTGGCGAGGCGTTGCAGCGTGGCGACCGAGGGATTTGCTTGCGATAACTCGATGGCGCTGAGGAATCCGCCGGAGATTTTGGCGCGGCGGGCGACTTCGGCTACGCCCAGACCGGAGCGCTTGCGAAGGGTGCGAAGTTTTTCGCCGATGCTGGGCGTTTTCCCGGTGCGCGTCGGCGCTTTGCGGGAACGCGTTTCGTCGAGAACGCGCTTGATGCCGGGAACGCGCAATTGTTTTACGTCGCGCAGATATTTAATGCGCTTCAGCAGCTCGAGAACTTCCGGACTGTAGAGGCGGAATCTTCCCTGGCTGCGGACCGGGGCGACCAGGCCTACGTTTTCCCATTGGCGCAATGTGGAAGGACTTATGCCGAGAATACGAGCGGTCTGTCCGACGGTGAGGAAGCCGGCGATCGAATTTCTGTTTTTGGAGCGGTTGGAATTGGAGGCGCGAACGCGCTTACGGCGTCCGGATGGAGTTTTTTTTTGCATGTGGCAGCGGGCGATGCTCTTTTCAATTTGCTCGTGAACGCCGCTGAGTTTGCGTGCGATCCGGCGCGAATCAATGGGTAACATACGATAAATTAGGTTGATTGACAACCTTGCATGTCATTGGTAGAGTGCGCGAACGGCTAGGATTGTGCGCTTTGCTTCGCGCTGCTTTTCGGATTTCAGATTTTTCGGAGTTTTTATGACAGTACCAACGATTGGAAAATTGTCTCCTGCGCAGGTGAAGGAATACACCACTCAGTTTACTTATGGGACTTGGCGGCGGCAGAAGGGTTGGTCGCCGCTGCAGGTGGTGGCTGCGGAGGGGTGCTTTTTCACGGATGTAAGCGGGAAGAAGTATTTGGATTTTTCCGCGCAGTTGATGTGCGTGAATTTGGGGCATAAGAATCGCGCGGTGATTGAGGCGATTCAGCAGCAGGCTGAGAAATTGGCTTTTATTGGACCGGGGTATGCGACGGAAGTGCGGGCGGAATTGGCGCAATTGCTGACCGAAGTTTTGCCGCGTGGGTTGGCGAAATATTTTTTTACTACTTCCGGAACCGAGGCGAATGAGGCGGCTTTCAAGATTGCGCGGATGTATACGGGGAAGACGAAGATAATTTCGCGGTACCGGTCGTATCACGGTTCGACGATGGGCTCGATTGCGGCTACCGGGGACCCGCGGCGTTGGGCGATGGAGCCTAGCGGAAAAATACCGGGGGTGATTTTTGCGCCGGAGGTGAATTGCTACAAATGTCCGATTGGCCACACGTATCCCGGATGTGGGATTGCGTGCGCGGAATATGTGGAGCACATGATCGCGAACGAGAGCGACGTGGCGGCGGTGATTGTGGAGCCGGTGGTGGGGACGAATGGCGTGTTGGTGCCGCCGAAGGAATATATGCCGCGATTGCGGCAGATTTGCGACGCACATGGGGTGCTTTTGATAGCGGATGAAGTGATGACCGGGTGGTGCCGTACGGGAAAATGGTTTGCGATGGATCATTGGAACGTGGCGCCGGACATTCTTACTACGGCGAAGGGAATTACGAACGCGGCGATTCCTTTGGGGCTTTGCGCAACGACCGAAAAGATTGCAGCGTATTTCGACGATCATTTCTTTTCGCATGGACATACCTATGAAGCGCATCCGATCACGCTCGCTCCGGGAATCGCGGCGATTCAGGAGATGAAGCGGTTGAAGCTGGCTGAGCGGGCTACCGAGATGGGCGCTTATCTTGGCGACAAATTGCGCGGGCTGATGCCGCGGCACCGCTCGATCGGCGAAGTGCGCGGGCTGGGATTATTTTGGGGCGTGGAGCTGGTGAAGAATCAGAAAAAGAAAAATCCTTTCAATACCGGCGAGGACAAAATTGCCGGCAAGCCGCTGATGGTGGATCGCGTGGCGGCGAAGATGATGGCGGCGGGAGTTTTTATTCAGGCTTGGATGAGCCATTTTGTGATCGCGCCTCCTTTGATTATTACGAAAGAGGAGATCGATCGCGGGGTGACGGCGCTGGATGAGGCGTTGGGGCTTGCCGATGCCGAGGTGGAGGCGTAGATCGCGGTTCGCGATTTTCCGGAGGTGGTGCAGTGTGGCCTGTGTCGCGTCGGAAATTTCTGCATGGCTTGGGGGCGTTTGCCGCGCTGCCGCTTTTTCGTTCCGAAGAACCCGACCTGATCCTCTATAACGGCGATATTTGGACCGTTGATGAATCGCAGCCGCGGGCGCAGGCCGTTGCTATTATTGGCGGGAAATTCGCGGCCGTTGGATCGAATGACGAAGTGCTGCATCTGGCTTCGGCGCGTACGCGGAAGATCGATCTTGGATTGAAGTCTGTGCTGCCTGGATTTAATGACGCGCATTCGCATCCTTGCGATTCGGGTGTCGAGCATCTTCGCAAAGTTGCTTGCGATTCCAATTCCATCGAGA
Source organism: Acidobacteriota bacterium (assembly GCA_013286465.1). GTDB lineage: Bacteria > Acidobacteriota > Terriglobia > Acidiferrales > UBA7541 > Palsa-147. The sequence continues at coordinate 18,174 of JABDFR010000005.1, forward strand.
AAATTCAGATGGCCTTGCACGAGCGGGCGCAGAAAACGCCGCCGGGGCAATGGGTGCTGGGATTTTTGTACGACGATGGGAAGACTCCGCGTCCGTTGAATATGCATGACCTGGATGCGGCGGTGCCGGATCATCCGGTGATCGTGCAGCATCGCGGCGGGCACGTGGCGTTCGTGAATTTCATGGCGCTGAAACTGGCGAACGTGGACGATCAGACGCCCGATCCTACCGGCGGGCGCTTCGAACATGATTCCTCGGGACATTTGACTGGGTATGTTGGCGATGCCGCGGCGAAAATATTTTTCGCGTTGGTGCCGCAGACGAATACACGCGAGGACTACCGGGCGGGCTCGGCCTTTATTTCGAAATTGTTCGCTAGCAAGGGTGTGACTTCGGCTTGCGATGCGGATGCCGATCCGGAATATGTGCAGGGTTATCAGGACGCGCGGGATAGCGGGGAATTGCGGATGCGCGTTTATTGCATTGTATCGGCGCATTCGCTCGAACGATTTATGGCCGCTGGAGTTCATACTGGCTTTGGCGATGATTGGGTGCGCATCGGTGGAGTGAAGCAGTATGCCGACGGCTCGATTTCGGAGCGCACTGCCTGGCTATCGCAACCTTATATAGGGATCCCTGGAAATTACACCGGATTGCAGTTGACCACGCGCGAGAAACTTTACGAGGTGGGGAGCAAGGCACACGCGGCGGGTTGGCAATTGGCCACGCATGCGAATGGGGATTTGGCGATCGACCGGATTCTGAGCGTTTACGAGCAGATTCAGAAAGAAAATCCGCGGAAAGATCCGCGATTCCGGATCGAGCATTGCACGTTGTTGAATGATTCTTTGATTCAGCGGATGAAGGCCTTGAACGTGATTCCCGCGCCGTTTTCCTGCTACGTCTACTTTCATGGCGACGTAATGCATTTTTATGGCGAGGAACGGACGAAGAACATGTTTCCGATGCGAAGTTTTCTGGATGCCGGGCTGCGGCCTACGGATTCTTCCGATTACACGGCAAGCCCTTCGGACCCGATGATGTGGCTGCAATCGCAGCTCACGCGGACGGACTTCAAGGGGCATTCGTGGGGATTGAATCAGCGGATCGGGATTGAAGAAGCGATTCGCTGCGGGACGGTGAATGGGGCTTACGCTTCGTTTGAGGAAGATATTAAGGGCTCGATCCGGCCGGGGCAGCTTGCAGATCTGGTGGTGCTGCAGAAGAATCCTTTCAAGACGGAGCCTTCCGAACTTTTGAAAGTGCAAGTCGAGCGAACGATGGTTGGCGGCAAGTGGACGTATGAATCGTGACGCGGGTTTGCCGCTGCGGATCTGAACGAAATCACAACAAGGTGGCTCATGAAAAGGCGTGAAATGCTGGGCGCGATGGCCGGACTTGCGTCGGTTGCGCCCGTGTTTTCTCGCAGTGGGTTCGATTTTTCTGACGCGCCGTCGCGCGGCATGGACGAGCCGATTTCCGTTCCATCGGAAGGTTGGATCACCGATGTGGATGGAATTGAAGTGGGGCATTTTACAGATACGCGGCGCCCCACTGGATGCACGGTAATTTTGTGCCGGGGCGGGGCGATTGGCGGGGCGGATGTGCCGGGTGGAAATCCCGGCTCGCGTTTGACGGATATGCTGCAGCCGATCCGGAATGCGGATGAGTCGGTGATCGTCGAAGCGGTGGTTTTGACGGGCGGCAGCGATTTTGGATTGGCTTCGGCTGGTGGAGTGGAACGATATCTTCGGGAAAGTTATATCGAGAAGCATAAATCGGAGGCGCATCCTGATCCGCATGTGCCGATTGTGCCGGCTGCGGTGATTTTTGATTTGTATAAGGATCAGGATTGGACGATTGTTCCGACGGCGGAATCGGGATATGCGGCTTGCCAGGCTGCGGCTAAGGGAAAAGTTGCGGAAGGTTGCGTGGGGGCTGGTGCGGGTGCGGCGGTGGGGCATTGGGGCCGGCATCAGACGAAGTCGGGATTGGGGACGGCGAGTTTCAAAATTGGAGAGACGGGAATTGTGGTTGGCGCGATTTGCGCGGTGAATGCGGTGGGCGATGTTTATGATCCGCGGACGGGAAAGCTGGTCGCGGGATCGCGCACGGCCGATGGAAAAAAGTTTGCGCCGATTATCGATCGGCTGCGCGCGGGCGAGGACGTGGTGCTTCCGCCTGCTGGGACGCATACTACGATTTCGTGCGTGGCGACGAATGCTAGTTTTGGCCCCGCAGCGATGGCGAAGATTGCGCAGATGGCTTCGGCAGCGCATGCGCGGGTGATTAATCCTTCTTGGGCGCCTGGGGATGGGGATACCGTGTTTGCGCTTTCTACTGGAACTTTGAAAACTCCGGTGGAGCATGGCGCGATTGGGGCGATTGCTGCTGAGGTTTTGAAAGAGGCGATACTTCGTGCGGTGGTGAATGCTACGGGGCGGCCTGGGATGCCGAGTTATCGCGATGTCTTAAATGGGCGGCTGGCGTAGGGCAATCTTCGGAGTTTCATTCCTGAGCGGATGCTGCTGGGGTACTATTCCGTCTGCTTGCTGCTTTTTTCGCCGGAAGTTGCGAGGTGCGGGATGCGTTCTCTATTTCTTTTTGGATTTTTGCTTATTGCTACGATTGCGGTGGCGCAGACGCAGAAGGCTCCGGACGTTGCGGAGTTTGTCAGCGTGGATGCGCCGGTGTTTGTTTTGAATCATGTGCGCGTGATTGATGGTTCTGGAGCGGCGGCTGTCGACGATCAGGCGGTGATCGTTTCCGGCGGAAAGATTCAGTGGATTGGGGCGGCTGGTTCGGCGCAGGCGCCGGCGGGCGCGCAGATATTGGATCGTACCGGTGACACCGTGATTCCCGGGATTGTTGGGATGCACGATCATCTTTATTACACGGATTCGATTTCGGTGCAGGTTGCCGGAGGACGGATTGCCGAGCCGGGATTATTTGTGGCGGAAATTCCTTATACGGCGCCACGACTTTATTTGGCCGCGGGCGTGACGTCGATGCGCACTACCGGGAGCCTTGAGCCTTATACCGATTTGAAAATCAAGAGCCGGATTGATTCCGGTTTGATGCCTGGGCCTTGGATTGATGCTACGGCTCCTTATCTGGAAGGCGCGCCTACGATATTTGCACAGATGCATGAATTGACGGGGCCCGAGGATGCGAAACGTTCCGTGGATTATTGGGCGGCGGAGGGAATGACTTCTTATAAGGCGTACATGAACATTACTCGCGAGGAGCTTGGCGTGGCGATTTCGGAGGCGCATTCGCTGAAACTGAAATTGACTGGGCATCTTTGTTCGGTGACTTGGCCGGAGGCGGTGGCTTTGGGAATTGATGATTTTGAGCATGGGCCGGTTTTTAGCGATACGGAATTTGTCGCGGATAAGAAGCCGGATGTTTGTCCGCAGGGTGGCGTGGGGAGTTGGGCGAATCAGGAAATCGACGGAGCGGCGGTGACTGGGTTGATTCGCAATTTGGTGGCGCATCATGTGGCGGTCACTTCTACTTTGCCGGTGTTTGAGGCGAGCGCGCCGGGGCGGCCGAAATTGCAGACACGGACTTTGGAGGCGATGTCGGCGGAATCGGCGCAAAGTTATTTGACGGCGCGGGCGCGGGTGAGTTTGGATTCACAGATGACTTCCTTGATGCGCAAGGAGATGGACTTTGAAGTGGCGTTTGTGAAGGCTGGAGGATTGTTGCTGGGCGGTCCTGATCCTACTGGGAATGGCGGCGTGTTGCCGGGATTTGGGGATCAGCGGGAAATTGAATTGTTGGTGGAGGCGGGATTTTCTCCGGTGGAGGCGATTCGGATTGGGACGGCGAACGGGGCTGCTTATCTTGGATTGAGCGATCGGATTGGGACTCTTGCTGCGGGCAGGCAGGCGGATTTGGTTTTGATTAAGGGCGATCCTTCTAAGAAGATTGAAGAGATTGAGAATGTGGAGACGGTTTTCAAGGCTGGGGTTGGTTACGATTCGAAGAAATTGATTGAGAGTGTGCGCGGGCAGGTGGGGATTCGATAGGTTGGGGAATTTCAAGTCGGGTTATGCGGGCAGGCGCGTCAATTGCTTTGCGATCGCAGTGCGATTGACCGGCGCCCCCTACGCTAGAAAAGGCCAAGGCTTCGGAGAATTAAGGGTTCAGATTTGACGGTTCCCGCCACAGGGTTCTCAGCAATATCCAAATAAGACATCACCGGGAATTGGGCGCGTGCATCAAACGAATGCGCTGTACATTAGATTATGCCGGCGGTGAGGGTATGAGCGTCGTGCGACCGGAATTGCGTTCTGCTTACAGGAGCTTGGGGCGAATGGCGGAAGAGCGAGCGAACGATAGCAGGCAGCGTGTGGTGGTGGAGCACGTTTCGCCGGAGATCGATTGCGGGCGGTTTGCCATCAAGCGTGTGATTGGGGAGACGGTGGTGGTGGAAGCGGCGGTCTTCGCCGATGGGCACGATCAGGTCGTGTGCCAGATTTGGTACTGGCAGGATAAAAATAAACTGCAATACGCGCCGATGACGGCGCTGGGCAACGATTTGTGGCGCGGCGAATTTCGCATCGATAATCTGGGGCGATATTTTTACATCGTGGAGGGATGGATCGATCGCTTTCAGACTTGGCATCTGGAATTGGCGAAGAGGATTGCTGCGGGCCAGGACGTGGGCGTCGAGTTGGTGATTGGGGCGGGATTGATTGACGAGGCTGCTGGGCTGGCGGGGCGCGAGGACGCCGCGTATTTGCGCGAGTGGGCGAAGAGGCTGCAAGCGGCTAAGGACAAGCCGGAGGGCGCGACCATCGCATTTGAAGAAAAATCTTTGGGAATTATGCAGCGAAATCCCGTGCATCATCTGGGCGCGAGCTATGCGAAAGAATTGAGTGTTACGGCGGATCGCGAGAAGGCGCGCTTCTCTACGTGGTACGAAGTGTTTCCGCGATCGTGCGCGGTTGAGGCGGGGAAGCACGGTACGTTCCGCGATTGCGAGACATGGTTGCCGTATATCGCGGGGATGGGATTTGATGTGGTTTATTTGCCGCCGGTGCATCCGATCGGGCGCGCGTTTCGGAAGGGAAAAAATAATTCGATCGAGCCGTTGCGGGACGATGTGGGAAGTCCGTGGGCTATTGGGGCGATCGACGGCGGCCATACTGGTGTTCACTCCGAACTTGGCAGCCTGGAAGATTTCAAGCATTTCGTTTCGGCGGCTGCGAAGAATGGCCTTGAAGTGGCGCTAGATATCGCGTTTCAGTGCTCGCCGGACCATCCGTGGGTGCGCGAGCATTCGGAATGGTTTCGCAAACGGCCGGATGGGACGATTCAATATGCGGAAAATCCGCCGAAGAAGTATCAGGATATTTATCCGCTGGACTTTGAGAGTGCGAACTATCGGAAGTTGTGGGAGGGATTGAAAGGCGTTTTTGATTTTTGGATTGCGCAGGGCGTGCGGATTTTTCGTGTGGATAATCCGCACACCAAGCCATTTGCTTTTTGGGAATGGGCGATTGCGGAGATCAAGGCGAAACATCCCGATGTGATTTTGCTGGCGGAGGCATTTACGCGGCCCCACGTGATGCAGCGGCTGGCAAAGCTTGGTTTTTCGCAGTCCTATACTTATTTTACTTGGCGGAATACGAAGCAGGAGCTTACCGAATATTTCACCGAGCTCACGCAGACGGAGGCGCGCGAATATTTTCGCCCGAATCTTTGGCCGAATACGCCGGACATTTTGCCGGAGTACTTGCAGCTTGGTGGACGGCCGGCGTTTATGGCGCGATTCATTCTGGCGGCTACGCTGGGGGCTAGCTACGGAATTTATGGGCCGGCGTTTGAGCTTTGCGAAAATGCGCCGATGGAGCCTGGCAGTGAAGAATATCTGAATTCGGAAAAATATGAATTGAAGCGCCGCGATTTGGACTCGCCGGTGAGTTTGAAAGATTTAATCACGCGGGTGAATGCGATCCGCAAGAGCAGCCCGGCGCTGCAGAAAAATCTCAATCTTCACTTTCATGATTGCGAGAATACGTCGATTATCTGCTATAGCAAGGCGAGCGATGATCTTTCGGACGTGATTCTGGTGATCGTGAATCTGGATAGTTTTCAGAAGCAGGGGGGAATGGTGCAGTTGGACCTTGCGGCGATTGGGATTGACGCCGCACGGCCGTTCCAAGTTCACGATTTGCTTGCAGAAGCCGAGTATACGTGGCAGGGGGCGCGGAATTTTGTTGAGCTGACGCCGGAAATTCGTCCGGCGCACATTTTGCGCGTGGTCCAGCAAGTCTAAGCCGAGATAAATTTCAAGCAGCTTAAGATACGGAGAAAAGCGAAGTGGCGAAAAAGCCCGGCAGCGCGTCCGATCCGCTGTGGTTCAAAGACGCCATTATTTATGAGTTGCACGTGAAGGCATTCAAGGACAGTAACGGCGATGGTATCGGCGATTTTCCCGGACTCCTGACGAAAATGGATTATTTGCAGGATCTGGGGGTTACTTGCCTGTGGCTTTTGCCGTTTTTCCCCTCGCCGCTCCGGGATGATGGCTACGACATTGCGGATTATCTGGACGTTCATCCGATGTACGGGACGATCGACGATTTTCGCGCGTTTTTGAATGCGGCTCACGATCGCGGCCTGCAGGTGATGATCGAGTTGGTGGTGAATCACACTTCGGATCAGCATCCGTGGTTTCAGCGGGCGCGCCAGGCGCCGCGCGGCTCGCCCGAGCGGGATTTTTACGTTTGGAGCGATACCGAGGATAAATACAAAGGTGTTCGAATTATTTTTTCGGATACCGAGCGGTCCAACTGGACTTGGGATCCGGTGGCCAAGCAGTTTTTCTGGCATCGATTTTTCTCGCATCAGCCGGATTTGAATTACGACAATCCGAAAGTGATCGAAGAAATTGTGAAAGTGATGCGCTTTTGGCTGGATATGGGCGTCGACGCGCTGCGCATCGATGCGATTCCTTATCTGGTGGAGCGCGACGGGACGAGTTGCGAGAATCTACCGGAAACGCACGCGGCGATCAAAACTTTGCGGCGCGAGATTGATGCCAATTATTCGGGGCGCGTGCTGCTGGCCGAAGCGAATCAGTGGCCTACCGACGTGCGTCCTTATTTCGGCGATGGCGATGAGTGCCACATGGCCTTTCATTTTCCCGTGATGCCGCGGATTTACATGGCGCTGCGGCAGGAAGACCGGCTGCCGATCACCGACATCATCGCGCAGACGCCGAGCATTCCGGACACGTGCCAGTGGGGACTGTTTCTGCGCAATCACGACGAATTGACGCTCGAAATGGTGACGAACGACGAGCGCGATTACATGTATATCGCCTACAGCGCCGATCCGCGAATGCGCGTGAATCTCGGAATTCGGCGGAGGCTGGCGCCGCTGGTCGACAACAATCGCCGGCGCATCGAGCTGCTGAATAGTTTGCTGCTTTCGTTTCCTGGAACTCCGATTCTTTATTACGGCGACGAAATTGGGATGGGCGACAACATTTATCTTGGCGATCGCAATGGCGTGCGCACGCCGATGCAATGGAACGCGGACCGCAACGCTGGATTTTCTGCTGCGACGCCGGCGCGCTTGTATAGCCCGGTGATCATGGATCCGGTTTGGGGATACGAAGCGATCAATGTGGAGGCGCAGCAGGGCGATCCGTCATCGCTTTTGAACTGGATGCGCAACATGATCGCGCTGCGAAAATTGTTCAGCGTGTTCGGGCGGGGCGCGATCGAGTTTTTTGATCCTGCGAATCGCAAGGTGCTGGCTTATTTGCGGACGTATCGCGGCGAAACAATTCTTTGCGTCGCCAATCTTTCGCGGTTCGCGCAGCCGGTGGATCTCGATTTGTCGAAATTGGAAGGCATGGTGCCGGTGGAGATGCTTGGCTACGTCGAATTTCCGCCGATCGAGCGGCAGCCTTATCGAATGACGCTGGCGCCTTACAGCTTCTTGTGGTTGGAACTTCAGCCGCGGGCGGGCGCATCGGACTCTGCGGATTCCGGACTTTCCGAACAGGCGCCGTTGAATGTCACCGCGGGTTGGGAGGCGATTTGCGAGGGGATGGGCCGGCAGCGGTTGGAGAGCGTGAATCTGTCGGAATATCTTCCGAAGCAACGTTGGTTTGCGGCGAAATCGAAGCGCATCAAGGCCACGCGGATTGTAAATTGGGCTGTGCTGGATGCGCCACATTCGGCGTTGATTGTCGTGGAAGTGCAATTCGATGCGGGGGAGCCGTCGCTGTATGTGGTGCCGCTGGCAATGGCTTTCGGGGATGAAGCGAATGAGTTGCGGCGGACCACGCCGAACGCGATTGTCGCGTCCACGATTTCGGCGAAAGTGCCCGGCGTTTTGTATGACGGAGCTTTCGATGACAGCGTTTGCCTCGAGCTGCTCTCGCTGATCCAAAATTCGCGCGAGGTGCGTGCGCGGCACGGTGTTGTGCGCGGCGTGCGAGGCAAAGCTTTCGACCAGATTCTGGGATCGGCGGGCATGCCGCTGCCGGTGCGCCGCGTGTCGGTGGAGCAGAGCAATTCTTCTTTTATTTTTGGCGACCGGTTCATCTTGAAATTATTCCGGCACGTGGAGCCGGGCGTGAATCCCGACGCGGAGATGGGCCGCTACCTCACCGAGAAAACAGAATTTGAGCGCACGCCGCCGTTCGCCGGATCCATCGAGCTGAAAACTTCACCGGATTCGGAACCAGTGACGCTGGCGATGCTGCAGGGATTAGTGGCGAATGAAGGCGACGGTTGGAAATGGACGGTCGAAGAGTTGGACCGCTATTTCGAAACTTGCGCGCCGCTGAAGTTTCCGGAGAACGCGAGCGCGGAGCTGGCGAATCCGCTGGCGCTTTCGGAGCGGCTCGTTTCGCAAATGGCGAAGGATCACGTGGGCATCTATCTCGATGCTGCAGCCACGCTGGGGCGGCGCACCGCTGAAATGCATTTGGCGCTGGCTTCGCGTTCGGACGATTCGGACTTTTCGCCGGAGCCTTTGACTGCTGAAAATTTCCAGAATGTGCTTCTGGAATTTCACCAGCATGCTTCGCAGGTTCTCGATGTGCTCAAAGAGCGCGTTTCGTATTTGCCGGACGAAGTGGTTGAACTCGCGGCATCCGTGCTCAGCCGGCGGCGGCGAATTCTGGATCATTTCACTACGATGCAAGCCAAAGGGTTTCAAGCGCAGCGGACTCGAATTCACGGCGACTATCACCTGGGCCAGGTGCTGCGCGTGAAGACGGATTTTGAGATTCTGGATTTTGAGGGCGAGCCGGCGCGCTCGCTGGCTTATCGTCGGGCCAAACAATCGCCGTTGAAGGATGTGGCGGGGATGCTGCGCTCGTTTAGTTATGCTGCGTACGCCAGTTTGATCAACTATACGACGCGGCATCCTGAAGATGTCTCGCGGCTCGAGCCGTGGGCCCAACTTTGGGAGCATTCGGCCGCCGCCGCATTTTTGCGCGCGTATCGGGAAACGGCACAGGGAGCGGCGTTTCTGCCGGCCGACATTGCCGATTTTAAAGAACTGCTGGAAATCTTTCTCTTGGACAAAGCGCTGTACGAAGTTTTATATGAATTAAACGCGCGTCCGGCTTGGGTGCGCATCCCGCTGATGGGAATTATGTCGCTGCCCCTATGAACGAAAAATGTGGCTAGAGGGTTGAACGGTGGAAGTGGAACCGATCCCGGAACAAGCACAGGAAAAGATCGAGCAAGTGGCAAGCGCCGATTTGGTGATCGGCGTTCTCGCGGACATCGATCTAAAAAGCCTGGCGACTGTCTGCGACTCGCTGCGAGCGCTTCCTGGATCTCCGCGAATTGCGATTTTGCGGGATGATCACACGGTTGATCCGGCCGCGGTGAAATCAGACAGCGGATATTCCGGCAGCGCTGACGGCAGCCCATCGGCTTTCGTGATTCCTTGGCCGCTCTCGCAGCCAAATGGGTCGGGCGCACCAATTTTGAGCATTCCAGCGGCGTATCAGTCGGTTTTTGCAGCGTGCGAGAAATTTGAGGCGCGCGCTTGTTGCGTGATCGCGTCGAAGCTCGAGACCACCTCGGTGGAATGGATCCGGCAAATGGCGCTGCCACTGCTGGAAGAAGATGCCGATCTGGTGGTTCCGTATTATGCGCGGCATAAATTCGAAGGATTGATCAATAGCAGCATCGTTGCGCCGCTGACGCGCTGCCTCTACGGGAAGCGAATTCATAATCCGATGGGGCCGGATCTGGGAATCTCGCAGCGGCTATTTCAGAAGATGGCTGGCGGCGATCGGAATGTGAATCGCGTTCATCCGCTGGCTTCGCTTACACCTACCGCGCTCTGCGAGAATTTGCTCGTTTGCGAAGTGTACGTGGGGGCGCGCGTTTACCCGCCCACGGATTGGACCAATATCAGTTCGATCGTGTCGCAGGTTTTGAGTCCTATTTTTTCGGACATGGAGCGCAACGCTGCTTGCTGGCAGAGAATGCGCGCTTCTAGTTCTGTGCCTGCGATCGGCGATCCGATTATTGTGTCGCAAGACTCGGGAACGGTTGACATCAGCCGCATGGTCGAGTCGTTTCATCTCGGCAATCGCGACTTGCAGGAAATTTGGGGATTGGTACTGCCGCCATCGTCGCTGGTGGAATTGAGGAAGCTGGCGCGCTTGCCGGTGGAGGAATTTCGCATGCCGGACGATTTGTGGGTGCGCATCGTCTACGATTTTGCGCTGGCGCATCGTCTGCGAACCATCAATCGCGATCACTTATTGAAATCTATGACGCCGCTATATCTCGGCTGGGTCGCGTCGTACGCGCGCGACTTGGAGAATGGCGGCGGCTTGGCATTGGAACAACGGCTCGAACGTTTATCGGCGGCGTATGAATCCGGCAAGCCTTACTTAGTTTCGCGATGGCGCTGGCCGGACCGGTTCAATCCGTAATTTTGTGTGACGCATAACGGAGGCGATTATGTGGCAACAAATTAAGGAAGCCCTGGCTCAATCTACGGCGCGGTTTTTGACGCGCTTCGCGGATTTGCTGCCCGGGACGGCGGCGCTGATTCTGGCGGTGCTGGTGTCGATTGTCGTGGGAATTATTCTTGCGGCGATCGTGCGGCGATTGCTGATGAGCATGAAGTTCGATCAACGGCTGAGCCACTGGGGATTTCCTTCGCTCTCGGAATGGTCGCCATCGAGCAGCCCGACGCTGCTGGTGTCGCGAGCGATTGCGCTGTTGGTGATTGTTGCGGGTTTTTTGATCGGCCTCGCGGCGTTTGATGCGGAGTGGACTTCGCTGCTAGCTCGCAGCGTGTTCGCTTATATTCCGAATCTGATCGGCGCGGCGCTGGTGCTTTTGTTCGGGACGATTGTGGCGCGGTTTATTGCGCGGGGAGTGTTGATCGGCGCGGTGAATTTAAATCTGCATTACGCGCGGCTTTTGAGTATTGGAGTGAAGTGGCTGGTGATTGTGCTTGCGGTAGCTATGGCGCTGGAGCATTTGCGAATTGCGCCGGGAATTGTCGAGCTGGCTTTCGGAATTCTTTTTGGTGGAATTGTTTTCGCGCTGGCGCTGGCCGTCGGGCTTGGTTCGAAGGATTTGGTTTCGAAATCGCTGGAGCGGGATGCTCACAAAGTGTCGAGCGAGAATATTGAGGAGCCGTTCCGGCACGTTTAGGCGAACCAGACAGAAGCGCCAGAGCGGATGGGATCGATTTCGCTCGGCGATGCGGGAAAACCGAGAATGCGGGCCGCGGAGTAAGGCTAGTCGTTTCTGAGGCAGCAAATGGCCGGCGACGGGGTGGCTATATGACAGCTCAGCGGAAGCTATCACATGCAAAAGCAGACATCGCGTATCGCGAATTAGGGAAGACGGGAGAGAGAGTTTCATGTATCGGTCTTGGCGGGTATCACTTGGGATTGCCGCGAGTGGAGGAAGCGGATGCCATCAAGATTTTTCATGCAGCAGTGGATCGCGGGATCAATTTTTCCGATAACTCGTGGGATTACAACGAAGGAGAAAGCGAGCGGCGTGTCGGGAAGGCTTTGAAGGGCCGCCGGGATAAAGTTTTCGTGATGACCAAATTCGATGGGCGCACGCGGGAGTCGGCGCTGCAGCAATTGGATGAATCGCTTGAGCGGCTTGGGACCGATCATGTCGATTTGTGGCAGTTTCACGAAAATATTCGTTTGGAGGATCCCGACCGCTTTTTCGCCGAGGGCGGCGCTTGCGAAGCGATGCTGGAGGCGAAGAAATCCGGGAAGGTGCGCAACTTCGGCTTTACCGGACACAAAGATCCGAGCGTGCATCTGCGAATGCTGGAGTTGGCCGGGAAAAACAAATTCGAGTTCGATACTGTGCAGATGCCTTTGAACGTCATGGACGCGCACTTTCGCAGTTTTGGGAAAGAAGTTTTGCCGGTGCTGGTGAAGCGCGGAATTGGCGTGCTGGGAATGAAGCCGATGGGAGACGGAAACCTGCTCAAGAGCAAGAAAGTGAGCGCGCTCGAATGTCTGCACTACGCACTCAGCCTCCCGACTTCAGTGGTGATCACGGGAATCGACAGCCTGCGGATTCTGGAGCAAGCGTTCGAGGCCGTGAGAACGCTTTCTTCCGTAACTCAACGCGAACTCGCGGCAATATTGAAAAAGACCAAGTCGGCGGCTTCGAAAGGTGAGTTTGAGCCTTTCAAAACCACCGCGCAGTTCGATTCCACTGCCGCGCATCCCGAGTGGCTCGGTTCCAGCCAGCAGAATTAATTTTCCGGAATAATTCAGAATACTCTGTGAAGCCGCAGATCGATTCCGTAGCCGCCGTTTTGATCGCGGAGAACTGTGACGGAGACGCGCTTGTTGAGGTCGTAGCGCAGCTGGACCGTTTGACTCTGCGTCGACGTTACGTTTGTGCTGAAGGTGAGCAGCAAACTTCCTGTTACGCGCTCTTGAACGGCGATTTGCGCGCCTGGATCTCCCTGGCTGTTGGTCGCCAGCGGATCAATCGTCAATTGCGAAATTCCGGTCAGATTTTCGAGTTTGCCTGTTACCTGCCCGCTTACGCCTTGCGCCAACACCGATTCGGCCCCCATGGCGGCAGATTGCGACGGCGCCGATGCGGCTTCGGCGGTGGTGTTGCCGAAAGCCAGCAGGTGGATGATGTCGGCGGAGGCGAGTGCGGGATCCGATGTGTAATTGATGCGCAGACGATCCACAGGGCCGGTCAAATTCAGCGTCACGTTGTATTGCTCGATCGTCGTGGTCATATAGATATTCATGACTGGATCGGTGCGAACGGGATTGGCAAATTCGATGGTGCCGTTCTGCACCTCGAAACGCTTGCTCAGGAAGAAAACTTCGCCACCATTCAGCGCGATGCGGCCGAGAATAACCGGTTGGGCAAGAGTCCCGGTGAGATTTAGGTTTGCGGTGCCGCCCATGCTTAGCTTGCTGCTTTTTAGGCTGATGTCTTCCGCGGATTGAATCGCGAGGCTTAACTTCATATTGCTTTCGAGCGGGGATTGCGGGGCGCCCGTGGAATCGTGCGAGAAATTGGCGGCGAAATTAGCGAGATCGAAGGCTTGCGTGAAGGAAAGGCTGTTCACGAGGACGCGGCCGGTGAGAGTGGAGTTGCTGGGGCTCCCTTGAAGATTCATTTGTCCGCTCAAAATCGAGCGGAGACCGGCGGGGTAACGAATGCGGACGGTTTGCGCGTTCAGGTGAAGATTGAAATTGGATTGGCGTGCGAGATCGATGAAGCCGGTTGCTGAAACAGTTCCGCCACCGGCGGTTCCGGAAAAATTCACGATGTCGGCGCGATTTCCGGAGAGATTGATTTTGGCGTTTAGTCCTTCGATTCCCACGGGGAGAGCCTGCGTGGTGAAAACTGCATTCTTGATTTCGAACTGACCCTGCATGTTTGGCTGCGAGGCGCTTCCCTCGCTGTGAATGTGAATCTCCATTTGTCCGGACGACCGAACATCCGGGGCGAATTGCTGGAGGACGGCTAAATCCACCGTGCCATCGGCTACGAGCGCGTAAGCGGCTCGGCTTTTCAGCGGGATCGTTCCGCCGAAAGTTAGATTTGTGCCGGTGCCTTGGATTTGCGAGGGCGCAATCGTCACGGTTCCGTTTCGATAGTCGGCGTGAAGCGGTCTCGAAAGTGCCAATTGAGCACTCGCATAGGTAATGTTCAGTGAGGGAATTTCTAGATGCGCTTCGATTTGCTCTGGAGTTTCGAGCGGGCCTTTGAGAGTGAGGTGAATTTCGGTTTGGCCGGCGAGCTTGGATGCCTGCGTGGGGAAAAAATTGGCGGCGATTGCGGCCACCGGAAGCGCGTGGACGTCGAGAGTGGCTGTTGTGTACCAGTTGCCGGTTAGCGCGATGTCGCCTTTTGCTTCGACGGATCCTTGTTCGATGATGGAGTGCACGTCGATGTTGGCGTGCTGATTGGCGACGCTTAGCTTGGCGACGATATTGGAAATGGTGTGGCCTTGCGTTTGCAATTGCGGCGCGGTGAAACTTGCTTCGAGTTGCGGATTGCTGATCGTTCCGCTACCGGTCACCGAGACGTCCGCGGCGCCTTGAATGGCGGCTCGTTTTTGCAGCGTGTCGATTTTGTCGAGCTGGATCGCGCCGCTGTGGAGTTTCACGTCATATTGCTGCGTCGCCAGCCTGTAATTGCCTTCCGCCGAAATTATTCCTGCGGGGATTTGCAATTTCAGATTTGAGTGGATCGCGCCCGCGTGGGATTCGGCGTTCACTGCCAAACTCTCGATCTCTTCGTTCCATGCAGTGGCTTTCGTGAGCGTGATGGAGGTGGTGCCGTCGGGAGCGGCCCGTGTGCCTTTGACGGAGATTTTGCCCGACAGCGTGCCGCTGACCGGATAGTGTACGTGCGCAATTTCTTGCGCAGTGGCTGTGGGCATGTTGGCCACCGAGGCTTGCAGTTCGATCGGGCTGGTTGCTTCGAGCGACCAATCGTTCAGTCCGGCTTTGCCGCTGAAATTAATTTGTTCGTTGCCGGTGGCCTTGAGCGAGCCAGCTTGAATAATTAGTTCAGACGGATTGGCGTTCACGTTGAGCGCAAGCGATTGCCAGTGGCTTGCGTCAATAGCGAAATTCTGGGCGTTGAGCTTGCCTTGAATGTGGGGATCTTTTGCGGTGCCCGCGACATGCGCATTCAACGTTGCGCTGCCGGTGAGATCCGGAATTTTTGTGGCAGGGGACGACGGCTGCAACGCGCTTTGCAGCATGGTGGCCATCAAAGTTACTTCGCGCAGATCGGCGGTGCTGGCTTCGACGTCCAGCGCGGAATTGCCTCGACGACGGGAGCTCAGAGTCCCATTGATGATTAATTTCGTGTTGGATGTCTGTAGATGGGAATCTGTGAAGACGATTGTGTTCTTCGGAGCGTTGTAGTCGGCTTGCACGAAGCCGTTCACCGGTATGCCTTGAGGCGTTACGGATTGCCCCTGGCTGGATATTGCCAGCCGCGCGCGGGCGACAATGTTGTCGATCGAGCCTACCCATGCTGCGCGCACGTCGAGATCGGAAGTCCCTTCGAAGGGAATTTGCCGAACGTCGCGCGGAGCGAGAGCGCCGCTGGCTATCGCGAGAGATACGCCTTTTAAAGATGCATCGAGGCGCGACATCGAATTCGGAGCGCCCACATTTTGCATTTGCCAGTTGGCTCGAGCGCGTCCGCCGAGAATGTTTGCAGCCAGATTTTGCACTCGCAGCGTCGCGTCCTTCAGGTCGTAGCTGGCGCTTACTTGCGTGGCGTCAATGGATTGCTGATCAGTGCGCACTTTGAGCTTGCCGCTGCTTGCCTGGCCTTGCAGGTTCAGTGTTGCAAGGAAGGAGCGCTGCTGATTCGGTTGATAGCCGAGTTTGCCGCTTAGCGCGACATTCCCAATCGGCAGCGACGACAAACGCAGCGCTTTTGCCAACTCGCCAGTTTCGATATTTCCTTCGTAGGTGCCGTCGATATTTGGGTTCGCGTAATCGCTCATCTGAGCTTTTACGGCAATTCGCGATCCTGCGGTCGTGATTTGCAGCGGAGTGAGCGAGAGGCCTGCACGTGTGGCTGTAAATTGGAGTTGCAATGCATGCTCGATGGCCTTGAATTGCGCGCCAGAGATGCGGCCATTTTCGTAGGAGAGCGATCCCTTATATTCGGCGGCGAGGTGGCTATAGGCGGCGTCGAATTTCAGGCCTTGCAGATCGGCGTCGAGAGGAATTTGAGCGTCGTTGTAGTCCAGTTCGCCGGAGCGAATCGCGAGCTCCCCGATCTCAAGATCGAATATCGCGCTGGGTCCATTGCTCCTGGGCCCGCTGGTTGGAGTTGGCAAATTGCTGCGGCCCTGGGAATCGATTCGCAGATGAACGACGGGCCGGTCGAGCGCCAACTTCCTAAGCTCGAATTTTCCATGCAACAGCGGGGCGAATCGCAGGCCGACTTCCAGACGAGATGCGCGCGCAAGGACCCCCTCGTTTGCATCCGGCGCTTCGCTGCCATGAACCACAATATTATTCAGATCGACGCCAAGGTGCGTCCAATGGGTTTCGATTGATTCGATGTCAACGCGCACGCCGGCGCGCGCGAGGGCTTGTCGGCTGATTTCTGTACGCAGGTAGTTTCGGAACGCGGCAGTGTTCGCCACTACGAGACAGATGAGAATCAGGCAAACGATCAGCGATGTGATGCCGATTAGAATATTTCGGAGAATGCGTTTCTTGCTCAATTCTCACCGCCGCTGGGAATCAAAACGATTGCCCCAATGTTACGAAATATTGCGCCGAGTTCACTCCTGGCACATTTGTGATTCGGTAGCCTACGTCGAATCTTACTGGCCCGACGGGCGTTTGATAGCGCAGGCCGATGCCGACGGAGTGCGTGAAATCATTGGTGAACTGACGGAAATTAATATTGCTGTAAACGTTGCCACCATCGTAGAAAATCGCGCCGCCGAGTCCTTGCTTGAGAGGAATCGGAAAGCGCGCTTCGGAATTCACGATGAAGAGCATATTTCCGCCGACCGGCACGGCTATGAGCACGCACGTCACGGGATTTGTCGGGTCGGTGCAGACGGCTACCGGCCGCTGAGGTCCCGCGCCATTGATCGGAAATCCGCGGAGCGAGTCGGCGCCGCCGGAGAAAAAGCGCTCGCTGAGCGGAACATCGCTGTTTCCGAAAGGCTCGGCGAGGCCGAGACGGAGATTGGTGGCCCAGACGAGCCACGGCCTCACCGGTACATAAAAAGAAGTTTGCCCGAGAAAGCGCACGAAATTGGCGCTGGCACCCAGTGCTTTTGATGTGACGCTGAAATCAATGGTCTGATAAACGCCTTTATGCGCATCGAGCGGCTTGTCGCGCGTATCGCGAATATATTGTCCGTCAAAGGTCGAGAGGCGGACATGTTGGTCTTGCGGGAGCACCAGGCCGGGAATCAGAATGTTGTAGAGGTCGGTGCGTTGAAAGGTGTAGCGCGCTACGAAGCGCTTGGTGTGCTTAGCGTTCAGCGCTTTTTCCGCCTGAATGGACGCGCGGCCGAGATCCGCGGTGTAGATCGGATTTTCTGTGGTGCGTTCGCCAGAAACGCTCAGTAGCGCGCTCCATGAGGAACCGTTGAAATGCGGGTCGGCATAGGTGAAGAAGACGCGCTGATCGAGGCGCGAAAGCACGGTGCCGATCGTGGCGGTTTCCGCCTGGCCACGCAGATTGTGGCGCGAGAAATCGAAAAGAAACCGCGGGCCGACATAACTTTTTTGGCTCACTGTAAATTTATTGCCGAGGCTGACGGGCGGAATGCCAGGAACGGCGACCGTGTTCACTGGCAGGTTTCCGTCTCTGGGAATAATTTCGATACCGCCTCCGATGTCCATTGAATTAAATGGCGCTTCGTGGACTTTGATGAGCACTTCCTCTTGGGTTTGATCCACAATCGGGCGCAAAGGCTTTATGCTGGCCCAATCGAAAATGCCCAGGCCGTAAAGATCGCTTTCGGACTGCAAGAACTTGCCTTCGCTTAGCGGCCGCCCCGGCTGGATCCCGCTGGCGATTTTTCGAACAAACTTAGGCTTGGTGTGATTCGCGCCGAGTAGAACTACTTCGGAAATATTTGCGCCGGGACCTTCCTCAATCGTGTAAATAACATTTACTTTGTGTGGATCGTCGGGAGTTGGGCTGGCGGCCGAGCGGACGTTGGCATTCAGGTACCCGAGATCGAGATAAGTCGCCAGCAGGCGGTTGCGGTCGGCCTCGAGAAGCTTTGGCGAAAAAATCTGACCGGGCTTCAGGCGCAGAGCGCGCTTTTTGGAAAGAGCGGCTTCCGATTGCGTTGTGTTTCCTACGATCTCTAAGGAGGCGACGCGATCTTGAGCGCCTTCCTTGATCAAAAAGGTGACGTCCACCTCGGGCTTAAAATCTTCCACTTTGGGTTCGATCGCGACGCTTTGGAATCCCTGGTCCTTATATAGCTGCGTCAGCGCCGCGACACTATTCTTCACTAATTGCTCGCTGTAACTTCCATTCGAGAAAAGGAAAGCTTTTTTCAGAAGGACGTGCGATTTGAGCTCGCGGTCGGAAATATTTTGATTGCCGTCAAAATAGATGCCTTTGAGCTGATGTTTCGCGCCGAGACTGACTTCATAAACTACGCTCACCACATCGCCTTGCTTGTCCATGCGTGAGTCGGCAGTGGCGTCGAAATAGCCTTTCTTTTGAAAATAAGCTTTCAGATTCGATTCGCCTTCGTCGACGAGATCTTGATCGACGGCATCTTCCTCATAGATGGGAATGAGTTTCTGCAAATTTCGTCGGGAGAGCTTTGCGCCTGCCACCCGGACGGAAACTTTTGGCCCGGGAGTGACGGCGAGCGTGACATCCACGGTATTAGAGGCCGCGTCGTATTGCGGTGGATTCAGCCGGATGGCTGGAGCAAGTTGATCCTGCTTTCGCAAATACTTGCGGACATATTGGATCGATTTGGTGACACGCGGCTCGGAATAATACTGACCGGGCTTGAGAGAGACGCGCTTGAGCTTCGCCCATAAGCCGCGCAGAGCGGATTGCACGTCGGCGGTCTGCTGCTCCGTGAGACCTTTGAATTCGAGAGTGCGAATTTTCGCCTGCCGTTTGAGCTGGCAGCGAAAAATCAGATTGACGATGCGATGATTTTCGTCGCGACGGGCTTCCGGCGTGACTTCAGCCGCATAAAATCCACGGGAATGTAAGTATTCGAGCAGGCCCTTCTGGCCTT
Source organism: Acidobacteriota bacterium (assembly GCA_013286465.1). Taxonomy (GTDB): domain Bacteria; phylum Acidobacteriota; class Terriglobia; order Acidiferrales; family UBA7541; genus Palsa-147. The sequence continues at coordinate 37,422 of JABDFR010000005.1, forward strand.
GCGCCGCCAGTTCCGGGACGTAGGGCGATTGTTCGGGAATATTTACAGCTTGGAGCAGTTCGGTGTAGGGAAAGCGAGTTCCGGTTCCTTGAAAATCGATCATGCCGACGTAATCCGCCGGCTGAAGAATAAAAAGGACGCGAAGGCCGTCCTGTTCGGGCTCGAGGCTGACTTGCACTTGCGTGAAGAGCTTCGTTTGCTGAAGGGCCTCGACACTTTCGTGCATGGCCTCGGCTGAAAAAGGTTTTCCTGCCTGCTGCTGAATTAGGCGGCGCAGATCCTGAACATTTACGTCCGGTCGAACAGCAATTTCAACACTCGAAACCTGTTGCCCTTCGAAACCTGCAGTGGCCGGTTGCGTTTGCTGCGCCCCGAGCGGCGCGCTGATGAATAGGAAAACGAGCAGAAGCGCGAGCGCGGCCAAACACGATCGAGCGCAGATTGAGTTCCGCAGCGACCTCACTGCGGCCTCATTTCGCTGGCGAGCATTTCGATCGCCCGATCGGTTTCAGCACCGATGAGCAGGATTACGTTGGCGGTATAAATCCACAGCATCAAAACAATGAAGCCGCCCAGCGTTCCATAAACTCGCGGGTAAGCGGTGAAATGGCGGAAGTAGAGATTGAAGCCGGCCGAGGACGCGACGAGCGTCAGCACAACGAACGCAGTGCCGGGAGTGAGCCAACGCCAGCGTCGCCGCGCATCAGGCAGCACGAAATTTATCAAATCAACGGCGAGGCATAACACGACCAGCGTAAATATCCAGCGGCAAAATTCCCACGCGGGCCGCGACGGAATCCATCGACCGAATTCGTGCGCCGACCATTCATATCCCCAGTGCCCGAACGCCGCGAGACCGAAACAGCCCAGCGCAAAAGCCATAGACAGCAGAGCGACGGACGCGGCCATCACATGCTTGCGCCAGAAAGAACGCGAATCGTGGCCGGAATAAACGACGCTCAACGATTCCATGAGGCTGACGAAACCGGACGAAGCACTCCACAGCGCCGTGATCAACCCGAAAGAGAAAAACCCGGTGGAATAATCGACCAGGCCGAGAATGGTCGAAAAAACCAGATGCTGCGAATCGACGGGAAGATAGGTGACGATCCAAGTGGCAAACGGTTTCCAAAGCAGCGTGGACGGCAGCCAACCCACTAACATGGCCAGCACCAGGCAAAATGGAAGGAACGAGAGCGAAAAGAAAAAGGAAATTTCCGCCGCCAAATCGAAGCAGTTGTCGGACTGAATCCGTTGCCAGATCCGGCCGAGAATATCGGATGGCGAATGTGTGAGCGTCAAGCGAAGAGTGCCCATTTTTTATGAATTAGCGAGCAGCCGGCCTAGCGGATTGCGCGCGACGCGGGCCGGAGAGGGCGCTCGCCAATCTGTGAAAAGCCGTCTGGGCGAACCGTCGTTTGCGCGAGGGCTCGGAACCGAAATAGAAATTAGTTTCGCCGAACCCAGTATGACAGGTAATCAGGTGTCTCTGGTATGGCGTCGAGGGCGGAACTTTTGCCGCGGCATATCATCCCGTCTTCCTCAGTTTCCTGGGCTTGGACGAGGCTCCCGATTTTTTCTCGGCGGCCAGGCTCTTTTTCAGCGCCGACATCAGATCGATGACCGGCGCGAGCTGCCGGGCTTTTTCCGTTTTCGGAGCGGGCTTGCCTTTGCGCTTGCTGGCAATCAGTTCTTCCACTCGTTTTGAATATTCATCGTGAAATTGCTCGGGGCGGAATGGTTTCAGCAGGGATTTCGCGAATTGCTCGGCCAGGCCGATCTCCTGTTTCTTTAAATTCGTAACCTTGGTTTTGCCGTAGCCCTGTGCTTCGCGGATTTCGTTGGGATAATAAATTGTGTGCAGGATCAGACCGTTTTGATAGGACCGCACGATTACCGTGCGCTCGCGTTGGTGCAGGGTGAGTTTGGCGATTGCCGCGAGGTTCATGTCTTCCATCGCTTTGAGAAGCAGCGCGTAGGCGCGTTGCCCGGCCTCTTCCGGCACCGAGAAATAGGAAGTTTCGAAATAAATGGGATCGACTTCGGCGAGCTTTACGAATTGAAGGATTTCCATGGCCGTCGAGGAATGCGGTTGCAGTTCTTTCAGCTCGGCCGGCTCGACGAGGACATACTTGTCTTTCTCGACTTCGTAGCCCAGTGCGATCTCATCGCGCGAGACTACTTCTTCATCGTAGGGGCAATAGAGCTGCTGATGCACACGATGGCCGCATTTTCGATGGATTTCGTGAAATGCGATGTGAGAGTAGCGTGCGGCAGGGAATAAACGAATCGGCACGGATATCAGGCCGAACGAAATATAACCTTTCCAAGCGCTGTTTGGCATGTTTGCCTCCACGTTGCGGTGAATGATTGCCAAAAAAATGGCCGCGTGCCATTTGATGCTTAAGATGCTGGGCTGAAGCCCACCGCTACGAAAGTTTCTCTAACGGCCTGTCACGGCGGTCAGTTCGCTAAGCCGGTGCAGCGCGCGATCGTCGAAAGCTGCTTCGGTGATGCGCCATCGCCAATTTCCGCGTGAATGCCCCGGCACGTTCATGCGCGCTTCACTGCCGAGGCCAAAAACATCCTGCAGCGGAATCACGGCGAATTGCGCGACCGAGGAAAGAACGGCAGTGATGAAATGCCAGTGGATTTCTTTCTCAGAAGAAACGCGCAGTTGCAGATAAGCGCGAGCGCAGGCGCGTTCAGACTTTGCGCTACTGCCATTTTTCCGCAGGCTGTTCCACCAGCCGCAAACGGTGTCGTTATCGTGCGTTCCGGTAAAGGCGACTGAATTGATTTGGTAATTGTGCGGGCGGTGCGGCGAATCTTTGCCATCGAATGCGAATTGCAGAACGGTCATTCCGGGAAATGCGAATTCGCGGCGCACCGCTTCCACTTCCGGAGTGATGACTCCCAAATTTTCCGCGACGAACGGCAGGCGGCCCAACGCGCGTCGAGCTGCGGCAAACATTCGTGCACCCGGGGCCTTTATCCAGTGCCCATTTTGAGCCGTTCGCGCGCGAGCCGGAACTTCCCAGAATGCGATGAAGCCCCGGAAGTGATCGATGCGGGCCATATCAACGAGATCGAGCGTGGCGCGAAACCGATCGATCCACAGACGGAAGCCGCTTTCGGCGATCGCGCCCCAGTGGTAGACCGGATTGCCCCAAAGCTGTCCGGTGCGGCTGAAATAGTCGGGAGGAACGCCGCCGACATGGCGCGGCTCGCCGCGCGAATCGAGGTCGAAAAATTCCGGATGCGCCCAGACGTCCGCGCTATCGCGCTCGACATAAAACGGAATGTCGCCGAAAATCGCGATGTGATTCTTGGCGGAAGATTTTCTTAGTAGCGACCATTGCCGGAAAAATTCGAATTGCACGAACTTCTGAAAACGTATTTCGTCATCCGAAGGTTTCGTGCGCGGATCGAAATGCGTCCATCGCTTTCCGCCATTTGCGGATTTCAGAGCCATGAAGCGCGCAAAGGGTTCGAGCCAGGCTGCGCTGCGGCGCTCGAAGGCGCGAAATTCGCGTGCCGGCGAGAATCCGGCGAAGGCGCGACGCAACAGGCCATGCTTGTAAGGAGTCACGTTCTCGAAATCAACGCGCGAGTTCGGGAATCGCGGCGTATGGCGCAGATCTTTCGCGGAGAGGTAGCCATTTTCGACCAGCAATTCCGGGCTGATCAGAAGCGGATTGCCCGCAAATGAAGAAACGCTTTGGTAGGGCGAGCCGCTGAGGCGAGTCGGACCGAGCGGAAGGACTTGCCAAATTTTCTGTCCGCCGGCGACTAATTGCTCCACGAATCGATGAGCGGATGGCCCGAAATCTCCGATGCCGAAGCGGCTGGGAAGCGAAGTTGGGTGCAGCAGTATTCCGCTCGATCGCCGCAATCCGTTGATCTCGGGTTTTGTCATGCTCTGCGTTCCACTGGTCATGCACTACGGGCTGATTATAAGTCGCGTAGACTCGAAACTACGATTCGGCTGCGCGGCCTGTCGCTACGTCTGTTCGACGAGCGCCGGCTCGATCGGCATCGCGGCGTTTTCGTGATCGCCATCCGATCGTTCCAACAGCAAAACCAGAAAAGTGTGAGACGACGCGGTGATCGTTTCGCCGGGCTGAAAATGTTTGCCGCTCGGGCCGCCGTCGCGTTGGCTCGAGTCGAGCAAGAGCTTCCATCTTTTCGCACCGGCAGAAGAAGGCAGAATAAAAGGTGTGTCGGCCGGCCCGCCGTTCAACAGCAGAAAAATCACGGCGTCCCAGTTTTCAATTTCCGGAGGCATGGGGCGGGCCCGGCCATCGATCATCATCCCAAAGCGTTGATTCGCCGCATTGTTCCAGTCTTCCTGCGTCATCTCGCGGCCGCTGGGCGTAATCCAGGTGACATCGCGGACGCCAACGGAGTCATTGCGCGCGCCGCTCAAAAATCTCGTTTTCCGCAGCACCGCATAGGTATTCCGCAGCGCGGTAAGCCGCCGCACAAAATCGATCAGCGGACGATTCTGGGCTGCGAGACTCCAGTCCACCCAACTCGTTTCATTATCCTGGCAGTAAGCGTTGTTGTTGCCGTGCTGCGTGCGTCCGAACTCGTCGCCGGCCAGCATCATCGGCGTTCCTTGCGATAATAAAAGCGTTGCGAGCATGTTGCGCATCTGCCGCAGCCGCAGCTCTTGAATTGCCGGATCGTCTGTCGGCCCTTCCACGCCATAATTGAACGAGTGATTGTCGGAAGTTCCGTCTTTGTTGCTTTCGCCGTTGGCCTCGTTGTGCTTCTCGTTGTAGGAAACGAGATCGGCCAGCGTAAATCCATCGTGCGCGGTCACAAAATTCACCGAAGCCCATGGTTTTCGCCCATGCTTATCAAAAATATCTCCGGAAGCGCAGAGGCGCGGAGCCAGCGCCGCCGGACTCGCGCTTCCTTTCCAGAATCCGCGCACGGTGTCGCGAAATTTATCGTTCCACTCGGCCCAACCCGGCGGAAATGCGCCCACCTGATAGCCGCTTGGCCCAAGATCCCACGGCTCAGCAATCAGCTTCACGCTGCCCAGCACCGGATCCTGGCCACAGGCTTTCAGAAAGCCGCTTTGCGTGTTGAAACCATCGGGTTCGCGCGCCAAAATCGTGCCGAGATCAAACCGGAATCCATCCACCTGCGTTTCTTCCACCCAATAGCGCAAGCTATCGGTGACCATCTGAATCACACGCGGATGCGAAAGATTCACCGTGTTTCCCGTGCCGGTATCATTGACGTAGTGCCGCCGTGAATCAGGGACCAGGCGGTAGTAGCTGGCGTTGTCGATTCCCTTGAAGCAGAGCGTGGGCCCAAACTCGTTGCCTTCCGCAGTATGGTTGTAGACCACATCCAAAATCACTTCGATCCCGGCGTCATGAAAGCGCGCGGTCATCTCCTTGAACTCGTGCAAGGCTCGATTCGGCTCCGCAGCGTAGCTCGGATCGGGCGCAAAGAAGGCGATGGTGTTGTATCCCCAATAATTAGTCAGATTTTTTTCGAGCAAGTAGCGATCGTTCACAAACGCATACACCGGCATCAATTCGATCGAAGTGACGCCCAGCGATTTGATATGCGCGATCACTTCGCGGCTCGCCAATCCGGAAAATGTGCCGCGGCGCTTGCGAGGCACGCTGCGCAGCGAGTGCGTATAGCCCCGTACGTGCAGCTCATAAATAATCGTCCGTTCCCAAGGCACCGGATGGCGGCGGGTGTGCACGCGCCAGCGGAAGCTGGTATCCACCACCATGCATTTGGGAACGAACTGCGCACTGTCCCTTTCATCGAAGGATAGATCGCCGTTCGCGGCGCCAATCGTGTAGCCGAAGCAGGCATCGTCCCATTTCAACCGGCCGACGTGAGAGCGCGCATACGGATCGAGCAACAATTTATTGGGATTAAAGCGATGGCCCTCTTCGGGAGCATACGGCCCATGCACGCGAAAGCCGTAGACCGTGCCCGGACCGACGCCCTGGAGATAGCCGTGCCAAATTTCGTCGGTAAATTCGGGCAGATCAACGCGCTTGAGCTCGTGTTCACCGGTGGAATCGAAAAGGCAAAGCTCCACACGCGTAGCATTCGCCGAAAAAACCGCGAAGTTCGTACCCGCACCATCCCAAGTGGCGCCGCGCGGATGCGGGCTGCCCGCGCGCGCGACTGCCGCAGTCAGATCACTGGTAGCCATGAGCTCCGAGACGCTTTTCCCAAAAATTTTCATGAAGCCTTTCCGGGATGCGAATTTTGCCACGACCGGCAAAACTGTCGAATACCGCGAAGACCTTAGAGATGATATGGCGCAACTGCTATTTTTTTGGCTCAACTCCGAAGGTATTGGAGATGAGCCGAGCCCTGAACGTGAGCTGCGGCTCGAGCTAATCGCCGCCAAAAATCGATGATGTCTCGCGATCAGGCCTTGCGAGCGAGTTCGCCGTTGGGGAATTCGAGCGATTCGCTGACGGTAACGTCAGCGGCGCGAAGACGTTTCACGGTCAGCTCCTCGACCTCGAAGGATTTGAATTTGGCATTCTCGACGGAGAGCCGCCGGATCGCCAATCGCCCGATGGCCAGTGCTCCGACGGCCAGAGCGCCGATTGCAAACGCACCAACCGCGACCGCGCCGATTGCCGTGGCCGTTATGGCCACGCCGCGAAGCGCCAGCTTCTGTGACTTGTTTCGCTCCCACATTGAAATTGCCTCCTAGCGACACCGCGCGACTCGACCGTTCGCAATGGCCGTCTGCGCGCTGAAAGTCAATGATTGCTCGATGCTGCGCTCTGCCGCAGCACCACCTGCGATGAATCTTTGAGCTCGGTAACGATCAAGAATCTGCGCGATGGCGCGCCCGCCGGCGCATCCGCGGCGAGAGTTTTCAGTGGACCGATTGCTTGCGCGATTCCTGCTCCATCGGGATTCGTCTTCAGCACGCTTAGCGGTTCGAGTTTTCCGAAAGGCGCTTGGGCGGATTCCGCGAGGTACACCTGGTATTGCTTTTTGGGCGACAGCCCTCGCGCTGCAATTTGAACTAGATCGAGGAAGCCGAGAGAGTTCACCGCGACGGTTGCTTGCGCGTCGGGCAACGCGGAGCCCGCGGCCTCGAGCGTGAGGCGCGCGGTATTGCCGGCGTCGCCGAGCGGCGCTAGATTTTCCGTGCCCGCTCCGTTCGGAACAGCGTTCGGCACATAGACCAGCGCTTGAGAAGTCTGGCCGATCGGAATGCTGGCGATCACTTGATTGCTGAGCGTGTCGATGGCCACAGCCTGCACGCTGTTTTCCAGCGCCACGTAAATTCGCGAGCCATCGCCGGATGGCCAGAGTCCGTGCGGCAATTCGCCTACAGGAATGGTGGCCACAAGTTCGGGAGTGGCGCCGCGGCGAAATACTTTCACAACACCCAAGCCGCCAATCGTGACGTAGGCGAATTTGCCGTTGCGATTGTTCGCGAAATTCACGTGATTGGTGATCGGCCCGGTCTCGAGCAGGGCCGTTTGTGCGAATGGCGGCTTGGCGCTAAAGACCTGCACTTTGCCGGCATCTTTCAGGGTGATCCAGACTTCATCATTCTCCGGACTCACGGCAATGTTGGGGCAGAAAGGGCTGGCCTGCGCCAGGCGCTTGATAATTTGATGCGACGCCACATCAACGACGTCGAGTTCGGGAGTAAAGCTGGAGCAAACGAACCCGTAGCGGCCGTCCGTTCCGAACATCGTCATACCCGGACCGTTGGCCAAAGTAATGCGGCGGACTTCCTTCATCTGCCCGAGGTCAATTACGGAAATAAAATCTTCGCCGCGCACGGTAACCCAGAGTTCGCTGCCGCTCGGCGTGAAAAATGCTTCATGCGGCGAACGGCCAACGTAAACGACGCCTCTGACAGCGTTGGTTGCGGTGTCGATGATCGTGACCGAATTCGAAGCGATCGAAACTACGGCGAGTGTTTTTCCATCCGGAGAATAGCCGAGACCATGGACCAGCAGTTGGCCCTTGTAGAGCGGGCTTAACGCGCCGGGCACTGGATCGCCAAGACGGATCACGCCGAGCAATTTGTTGGATGCAGGATCGATCACTGAAACGGTGTTTGACGTCTGATTGGCCGCGTAAACGCGATCGCGGGCGGATACGGGTATGTCTGCGCGTCCCCAGGGCGCTTGCTGCGCGCATGCGCAGGCCGGACCAATCAAGCAAAAGAATGCCAGGCCATAAATTCGCTTCATAATTACCGCTCCTCAGGACCGCTTCGCGCGGCGGCAGGCTTCTCCTGCGGTGAGCCGGGCCCGTGCTGCTTCAACCACAGCTGCATCAACTGAATTTCGGATTGTTGATCGGTGACTATTTCTTGCGCCAGCCGGCGCATTTGCGGATCTTTGCCATAGAGGAGTTGCGTCTTGGCCATTTCGATAGCTGCCTGATGATGCGCAAGCATCAGACGGACAAAATCCATGTCGCTGCTTCCGGACGGTTGAACCGACGCCATTGTGGCATGCATTTTGTCCATGGCGCTCATCAGCGCGGACCAGTCGGGTCCGGGCGCAGTCTTCTGGCCGTTGACGAGAGAGTCTCGCCGCGAAGACGCGGCCGTAATGACGGGAATCAAAATCACCAGAACTAAGAATCGCTTTGTGATTTTCAATCTTCCCCCTCCATTGCGTCGCACGTTCTGGGTTCGTCCATTCGCGCGCCGGAATATTAGTGAGACGAAGCCGCCTTGGGAGACGAAACAGTCCAGCGAGTGCAAATTGTAACGCGGCGGCAGGCCGCCGCGCAGCCTATGGGTACGCACGCCCGCGGCTGGAGCGGGAATTTGAGCGGCATCGGACGGCAAAATACGTCTTGACAATAGTCGTTATAACGAGTATTATCGGATCATGAAGAAGATCGGAGCAGCGGAGAAGCAACGGCACCCCGGCCCGTCTCCCGAAGAAGCAGCCTTGCTCGATCTGCTGCGCACGACGGACATCCTTTCCCGCGGCCTGCTGCAAGTGCTCAAGCCCGAAGATCTTTCCGGGACGCAATACAACGTCCTCCGAATTCTTCGCGGGGCTCCCGAGGGGCTGGCTTGCGGCGAAATCGCCAACCGCATGATCACGCGCGATCCGGACGTCACCCGGCTGCTCGATCGTCTCGAAAAGCGCGGCTTGATCTCGCGGTGCCGTGAAACGAAGGACCGCCGCACGGTCATGACGCGAATCACTCCGGCAGGCTTGAAGTTATTGGCCAATCTCGACGAACCGGTGCAGTCCGCGCACCGCAGGCAGTTAGGTCACCTGGGACCGAAGCGGTTGCGAGCGTTAGCGGAACTCTTGCATATCGCCCGCAGTCGCGAGAATTAATTTGGACCCATTATTTGTTGCAACGACTATCGGGATAACGCATCTAATCCCGAGATACGAAGTGCCAATCGAAAGGAGACTTACATGAGCGCACAAGCAACACCGCAGACCGCAACATCCACCTGGAACATCGATCCCGTGCATTCCGCCGCGGAATTCAAAGTGAAACATATGATGATTTCCAACGTGAAGGGCCACTTTACCGGCCTAAAAGGTGTCCTCACTCTGGACGAAAACGACGTGACGAAATCCCGGGTGGAAGGCACGATCGACGTGTCTACGATTACCACTCGCGAGCCGCAGCGCGACGCCCATCTCAGGAGCGCCGAATTTTTCGATGTGGAGAAATTTCCCACTATGTCTTTCCAATCCAAGTTGATCACCCGTGAAGGCGATGGCGAACTGGTCGTAAGCGGTGACCTCATCATTCACGGCGTCACGCGCGAGGTTGAATTTACGGTCGAAGGGCCGACGCCCCCGGGAAAAGATCCGTGGGGAAATACGCGCCTGGGCGCCTCGGCAACCACCAAGATCAGCCGCAAGGATTTCGGCTTGAACTATAACGCCGCGCTAGAAACTGGCGGTATTCTGATCGGCGACGAGGTCACCATCACGGTAGAAGTCGAATTCGTAAAGGCGTAAAGCTCGCCGAGCGATGTAGCACAGGCACTCCTGCCTGTGCACGATGCCGGCAAAAGCATCTAGTAGAACGCATCTCAGCCGGCGATTCGACTCTTGCAATCTCGCCGCGCTCGAAAGGAAACACAATGTCTCTAAGACCAGTTAAGAAGATTTTGCAAACACAACCAACTCTCGAAGGCGCGGGCGTAAAACTGCAACGCGCCTTCGGTTTCGGCAAAACCAAGGATTTCGATCCGTTCTTGCTACTGGACGATTTCCGCAACGAGAATCCAGCAGATTACATCGCCGGCTTTCCCTGGCATCCGCATCGCGGCATCGAGACCATTACCTACGTGCTCGCCGGTTCCGTCGAACACGGCGATAGCCTCGGCAACAAAGGCAAAATGACCGCCGGCGACGTGCAATGGATGACCGCCGGCAGCGGCATCCTTCATCAGGAAATGCCCAAGGGCGATCCCAACGGCCGCATGCACGGCTTTCAACTCTGGGCCAATCTCCCGGCCGCGCTCAAGATGACCGATCCGCGCTATCAAGACATCCCGGCCAAAGAGATCCCCGAAGTCACCGACGATGACGGCACGAAGGTCCGCGTAATTTGCGGCGATTTTTGGGGAAAGAAGGGCCCGGTAGAAGGCGTGGCCGCTGATCCGAGCTACTTGGATGTTTCGGTAGCGCCGGGCCAGCGCAAGCGCCTCAAAATCGAAACCACGCGCAACGCCTTCGCCTATGTCTTCGCAGGTTCGGGAACATTCCGCGATTCCTCGGAACCGCGCGCGGTGCTCACGGAATCAGGCATCGATCCCAATGCCGCGCCCGTCTATGACGTCAACAATCATTCGCTGGTGCTCTTCGATCGCGGCGATGAAATCAGCGTCCAGTCCGGCGATGAAGGAATTCGCTTCCTGCTGGTCTCGGGCAAACCGATCGAAGAGCCGGTCGCCTGGTACGGTCCGATCGTAATGAACACGCAGGAGCAGATCCGCCAAGCCATGGCCGATCTGCAAACCGGCGAGTTCATCAAGCATCGTTAAGCCGCAGCCCCTCGCGGATTAGCGCGCCGGATGTATAGCGCGCTGATCCGCATTACAATCCATCGCCATCCTTCATGAAACCGCCATGCGATGAAGCCGTCATTCGTTCGGCGAACGCCGGTGCTCGGTGCACGCAGCAAGCCGAGCGCTGGATCCTCGCAGCCACCATTCTCGGATCGAGCATGGCCTTCATCGATAGCACGGTCGTCAATGTAGCCCTGCCCGCCCTGCAAGCAGATCTGCACGCCACCGTCATCGGCGTGCAATGGGTGGTCGAGTCGTACGGCTTATTCCTCGGTGCCTTGATTCTGGTTGGCGGCTCTTTCGGCGATATGTTCGGACGCCGCGCCACATTTCTCATCGGCGTCGGAGTCTTCGCGGCTGCTTCGATAGCGTGCGGATTCGCCGCCAACATCCAGCAACTGGTGATCGCCCGCAGCCTTCAAGGCATCGGAGCTGCATTTCTCGTCCCCGGCAGCCTTTCGATCATCAGCGCGAATTTTGACGAAGCAACTCGCGGCCAGGCGATCGGAACCTGGTCTGGCTTCACCGCGATGACCACCGCGATAGGGCCGGTTCTCGGCGGCTGGCTGATCGAGCACGCCTCATGGCGCTGGGCGTTCTTTATTAATGTTCCCATCGCGGCGATGGTGATTCTGATCTCGCTCCGTCATATTCCCGAAAGCCGCAATCCAGCGGGCACGAGCGTGGATTGGCTCGGCGCGGCGATCGCCACGCTCGGATTAGCGGGCGTGGTTTATAGCCTCATTGAATCGACGAACCGCGGTTGGAGCGATCCGCCGGTTTTCGGAAGCTTGATCGTGGGCGGAGCTTGCCTGGTTGGATTTGCATTCGTAGAGGCTCGGCTAAATTCACCCATGGTTCCACTGGCGCTGTTCCGTTCCCGCGGTTTCAGCGGGGCGAACCTGCTCACTTTTTTTCTGTATGCCGCTATGGGGATTTTCTTTTTCCTTTTTCCGCTGAACCTGATCCAGGTGCAGGGATATTCGACGACCGCAACCGGCGCGGCCGCGCTTCCGTTCATCTTTCTAATGTTCCTGCTTTCGCGATGGTCTGGCGGTTTGGTGGCGCGTTACGGCGCGAGAATGCCGCTCATTGTTGGGCCGCTAATCGCGGCAATCGGCTTCGCGATGTTTGCGGCGCCGGGAGCGGGAGTGAATTATTGGAAAGGATTTTTCCCGGCGTTCCTGGTGCTCGGATTCGGATTTGCGATTAGCGTGGCTCCTCTGACTACCGTGGTGATGGACGCGGTCGACCAGGAACGCGCGGGCACCGCGTCAGGCATCAACAACGCGGTGGCGCGTGTCGCCGGCGTGCTGGCCATCGCGATTCTTGGAATTGTGATGGTGAAATTGTTTAGCTCGAGTCTGGATCGCAGTCTCGGAGCCGGCCAGATCGCGCCGGGCATTTTCGATTACATTCGATCGAACGAGATCAAGCTCGCGGGAATGGATGTGCCCTCGGGCCTAGACGCCGATACAGCCGCGCTGGTCCGCGCATCAATTTCCCATGCGTTTGTGTTTGGATTCCGGACGATCATGCTGATCTGCGCAGGCTTGTCGGTCGCGAGTTCCGCGACTGCAGCGCTGATGATTCCCGGTAAAGCTCGTTAAGCCACGCACGACTTTCTGAAAATTCCTCGTTCTTAGACATCGACTACTTTTCCCGGATTCATTCGGTTGTCAGGATCCAGCGCTCGCTTGATGGTGCGCATGATTTCCACGGCGTGTCCATGTTCGTCCTTCAGATATTTCATTTTCCCGGAGCCGATGCCGTGTTCCCCGGTGCAAGTGCCGGACATGCGCAGAGCTCGCTCCACCACTCGCTGCGAAAAACGAGCCGCTTCCTCGAGTTCCGATTTATTTTTGGGGTCGATCATGCACAGCACGTGAAAATTTCCGTCGCCTACATGGCCAACGATCGTCGCCGGGAACGAAAAATTGGCGAGATCGCTTTTCGTTTCCGTAATGCATTCAGCGAGGCGCGAAATTGGCACGCAGACGTCCGTAGAAAGAACTTCGGCGCCCGGGCGCAGCGCTCGCGATGCGAAATAAGCGTTATGCCGCGCGCTCCAGAGCTGCTCCATGTCTTCCAGATTCGTTTTCCATTGAAAACCCTGCCCGCCGTGCTCGGCCGCGATGGTCTGCACAAGCTCGGCCTGTTCCCGCACATCGCGACTATTCATCCCGTGAAATTCAAAAAATAAAGTAGGGAGCACCGCAAGGTCGATTTTCGAATAACGATTGATGGCATCGATTTGTTTCTCATCTAGAAATTCGATGCGCGCGAGCCCGACGCCTAATTGAATGCTTTCGATCACGGTTTCGACGGCGCCGCGTATGCTTTCGAACGAACAGATCGCCACGGAAACAGCTTCGGGCAAGGGATGCAGCCGCAGAGTCACTTCGGTGAGAACGCCAAGCGTTCCTTCCGAGCCTACAAAAAGATGCGTGAGATCGTAGCCCGCGGCGGATTTGCGCGCGCGCGTGCCGGTGTGAATTACAGAGCCGTCTGCGAGCACCACCGTCAGGCCCAAAACATTTTCGCTCATGGTGCCATAGCGCACGGCCGTAGTTCCGGAAGCGCGAGTGCTGGCCATGCCGCCGAGCGTAGCGTCGGCGCCGGGATCGACGAAAAAAGTTAGCCCGGTATTGTTGAGTGCTGCAACGAGCTGTTTGCGAGTGACGCCGGCCTCGACCGTGGCATCGCAATCTTCGGCGCTCACGCGCAGCACTTTGTTCATCTCGCGAAGATCGATTGTGATGCCGCCGTGCAGCGCGTTCACGTGGCCTTCAACGGATGTGCCTGCGCCGAATGGAATCACAGGAATGTGGTGCCGCGCGCTGATTTTCAGAATTTCGCTCACTTCCGCGGTGCTGCGCGGAAAGCAGACGATGTCCGGTGATGCGTGCAAATGGTAGGACTCGCCGTGGCTATGATGCTCGCGCTGCACTTCGGAAGTGGTAGCGCGCGCGCCGAGAAGCGCTTGGAGATCCGCGAGAGCGGCCTCCACAATTTTGACGTTGACCGATGAAGTCGAACCGAGTGCCATAGGGATAGCTGCCAGCGTCAAAATAGTAATAAATGATGCGAGGGATTGCTCAGAAATTCACACGAAACCGTCGAAGCCGCTATTCCTCGGGAAGTACCGGCAGCACCATCATACTCACCGTGGAAGGATCATCGCGCAGCTTCAGATACAAGAGCGTGCCGTTAGGACGCGGCACATTGAGACTCCCGTCTACGAAGCCCGCAGGCACCGGGACCGTGAGTTTGAATTCGGGATCGGAGGCGACCGAATCAATCAAAAATAAATTCGCGCCGCTCAATTTGCATTGCTGGTCCGGTTTGTCCGGGCAGCGAATCTCCTTGAGAGACGGAACGCGCACGAGGTTCGCAAGCGGCGTCCAGTCGCCCTTGTTACCATCCGCATCTACGGGACGAAATCGCAGCGGCCCGAATGCCGACGCTCCAAAACTCTTCGTGGGATCTAAAATCGCGAGCGCCGTCTGAGAATCCTGCAGGAGCAAATTGCCGTCAGCCTCGCTGAGCAAAATGTGAAACGATTCATCCGCAGTGGCCACTTCAATTTTCTCGCTGTGCGAAAGCCTCTCCGGAACCTCCGTCTTCACAAAAAACGAGAGCCGTCCTCCCTGCGCAAGCTCGTCCTCGCTGCCGAAGCGAATCGCCGAAAGCTGCGGCCCTCGCTGAACACTTTTGCTCAGCAGCGCGACCTTGGGGCGAGGCGGCGCGACGGTCGATTGCACGTCGAGTACTCGTCCATCCCGCAGCGTAACGCGCGCCGTTAATTTTTCCTCCGGTTGCAGCGCGTTCGTAGGCGAATTGTTCAACGCCGCCAGTCGCAATTCGTCTTTCTGGTCGGCGCGCGTCAATTTTGCGGGGATGAAGTGGATTCCATTCAATTCGAAGCTGTCCACTTCATCAAGCCGCGTTCCCTTCAGCACGCCCTGCTGGTCGCCAGCGTTAATCGTGAAACGCTCGAGCCGCGCCACCTCCGAATACGCGCGCAGATCGAATTCGTCAGGCTCCGCCAAGCCATACTGCTTCACTTTTACTTTCACGATACCCGCAGTCTGATCCTTAAGCGGAAGTTGCAGTTCGAGCTCGTCGGCCTTGGCGGGTTTCCACGAAGTTTTCAGCTCTTCGCCGCCCGCCGCGACCACGCTGATTTTCTCGACGCACGCCGCAGCCGACGACTCCAAGTGAATCGATTCGTCGCGGCCGACAATCACCGCGTTGCGCTCGGCCGGCGGAATCACCCACTTGGTCGAATGAGCCGAACTCAACTTAAAACGTGGGCCTTCAAAAGACTCGAAGCCCCAATGCCCGCTGAGCGTTCCTGTCTCTTCTTGATCGAGTTGGCCGGCGTGAAGCGCGCGTGTATCGATAACGAATCCGTCGCGCGCCGCGTCTGCCGCAGCCGGAAGATCGATGGCCGCTCCGGATTTGCTCTCCACATGAAGAACAAAATCGTGCGCGATGTCGCTGGCGAAGACCAGCGGCGCGCCTTCCACGGCAAGCACCAGCGGCGATTTTTGCAAGCAAGCCACCGCATCGGTATTCCGCGCCCGCAACGGAGGCAATTGCGCGGCCTCCACCGGCGGCAGACCCACCACCAGCACGGATTTCGGCTTGTTGAACGAAGGCGGATTGTTCAAACGAAGATTCAATTCCTGCTGCTTCGGCTGCGCCAGCGCCGGTATATATTGATATTCCGCCGTGTGGAGCGTGCTCAGAATGCGCACGAGATCCACCACCGCGCCCACATACGCGCTGTAAAACCCGCCCCCGGCGATCGAAGTGCCGCTCATCGCGCCGATGAAATCAGACGACGGCCCGGAAGTGAGAGCGTTGACCATCGATTGGCTGTGGCCGTCGTCTAGCACGAGTTGATCGCTATTCTGCGATAGGCACGGCGCTTGTTGCTCCACCGGCTTATCGAAACATTTGGGGTCGAGTTTGACGTTCAGCGCGCGAGCCAGCAGCACCGAGCGTTCCTGAAGTTCTTTCGGATCGGTCTCCGACGTTTCCTTCACTCCACTCAAGTATTTGTCGAGCCGCAGGCGATCCAGGCTCGCCTGATTCAGATCCTGCGACGCGCGCACGAATGTCCCGGGCTTGCCGCGCACCGCCCCGCGCAGAGTACTGAAATCGCCGCCAGTCTCTGGTGCGAGAAAAAGCAGCGCTTGTTGCGCGTCAGCCGGAACCGTGACGATGATTCCTTCCTGGCGCACTTGGCGATTCCAAGTTTCGGCGCGGGTGAACCAGTTATCCGGCGGCGGATTTGTGGAGCCGCGAAGAAACGCGACGATCAGCAGATAGCGAACCGACTGGTTCTCAGGAAAATCCGGATGGATCCACAGCCGGTCGCCGGGCTGCAGGTTTGGCACGTCCGCGATCGGCAACATCTTGCCGCCCCGCGTGACAGTGATCTCCAGGCGAGGCCCGGTTAAATCGAATGCAGCAGCATCTGCTCGAGCGATTCCTGATGCAAGAAGCAGCAGTGTGAAAAGCGCGAAGACTGCTGGGAAAAAATTGCGGACTGCTGAAAAACGAAAGCCGCTAGACCCCATTTCTGATTTGCTCCTGGGGCCGGGATGAATATGGTACTAAATCCAAAACGCACTCGGCTAACGATATACCGATTCAATTGCTAAGAATGTTCCCCAATTCGAAACTGCCAGCTGCGGATCAGCAGCGATCTCATCATCGGGAGTTGACAGCTGGATTATTGGGGCAAAATCGGAAAGCCGAGCTTTTGCAATTCTCCGCGTAAGTGTTCGACGGACTGATAACGAATTCCGCGAATTCCTGCCGCGCGGGCCTGCTGCAAATTTTCCTCGCGGTCATCGATGAAAAGGGTTTCCTGCGGCG
The DNA here is from genome assembly GCA_013286465.1 of Acidobacteriota bacterium. Classification (GTDB taxonomy): domain Bacteria; phylum Acidobacteriota; class Terriglobia; order Acidiferrales; family UBA7541; genus Palsa-147. The sequence continues at coordinate 54,352 of JABDFR010000005.1, forward strand.
GCATTCCGAGCGCTTTAATACAAGCCTGATAGATTTCTGGCTCCGGTTTTGCACTCCGTGCTTCCGCGGAAAAAACTTGATGGTCGAAATGCCTGATCCATGTGAAATTGTTTCGCATGTGCGCGATCATATCCACCGGCATGTTAGAGAGAATTGCGGTTTTGTAGCCCCCCGAATGGATTCGCTCGAGCCAGCGAACCATCGGCTCATTGATCTCACTCCACTGATCCATATCTAGCTGGCGCACGTGTGCGATTGTTTTCGCATCGATTTTCACGCCGGATTGGGCGGCGAATTTGTGCCAGTATTCAGTTGGAGGCAGGTCGCCGCGATCATACGGTGCTCGCGTTGATTGATAGATCGGGAGGAATGTTTTCGGATCGATTTTGAAAATCGAGGCCATGCGCTCTAGGGCCTCCGTTGTGGGCTGATGGCAGAGGACTTCGCCGTAGTCCAGAATTACTGCTCGGATTTTTGGAGGGTTGGTTGGTGTGAGTTGATTCTCTCTGGCCATTTATTCGTTCTTTCTCGATGCTGATTTAGTGAAATCGATTCGCGCACTGGCTTCACAGTAGGGGAGGGTTCTTTAGGCCCTCCCGGTTTCCGTGACGAGCGAAACGTAAAAGGCTGTGGCAAGAGAGCCGAACGGAAGGAGGGTCTAAAGCACCCTCCCCTATTCGGACTCCAGCGCCAGATTTTCCTTTGTCAGATTTAGATATTCTTGCAGGACGCTCACTACCAACTCGTGATCTTCGCGCTGAGGCAGGCCTGACACCGTAATAGTGCCTATACAGCCCGTGCCGGCCAGCAGGATTGGAAAGCAGCCACCGTGCGGCGCGTAATCTTTCAGATCGAGGCCGGTTTTCGATTGCAGCGTGGCTTGATTGCGTTGATGCGTCAGGCCGATCGCGTAGGAACTTCGGTGGTAGCGTTGGACTACGTTGCGTTTGCGGCGAATCCAATCGAGATTGTCCGGCGTCGTTCCCGGCATCGCGTAGGCGAACAGCGGATGACCGAGGAGCTGAATATCAATGGCTACCGCGGCGCCACGTTTTTCGGCCGCGGCTTTTAGCGCTGATCCAATGGCCCAGGCCGCTTCGGCGTCAAAAGTTTTGAATTGCAGCCGCTTTTCTTGCAGCGCGATTTTTTCGAGATCGCTATCGATACTCATAAAAGTTTCGTCTCATTTAAGTTGAATGAATGGCATTTCGGCGCGAGCTGCGGCGCTTTTGATCGCGGCTTCGATCACGGTAATCACGGAAAACGCATCCTGAGGAGTTACCGGATTTGGCCCGCCGGCGCTTATGGCGTCGCGGATTCCTTCGTAATAGGCGAGGTAGTTTCCGGGAATATTCGGCACCTGCCGCGTTTCGAAACCATCGTCGCGTCTTGTAATCAATGTTCCCATCTGCGGATCGTTCCCCCAGCCCGGGCTGCCGGGTATCTCGCCGCGCTTCAGCGATTCTTCCTGAGTGTCCATGCCGAATTTGGTGTAACTGCCGAGCGCGCCGTGAACCGTGAAGCGCGGAGTTTCCGCGGCGACGAGCGACGCGCCGTGAAGAATCACGCGGCTGCGGCCGTAGCGGAGGATCACGTGGAAGTAGTCCGTGGTTTGCCCCAACGGGCGTTGCACTTCCAGGTCCGCGTAAATTCCGTCAGGCAGTCCGAAAAGTTGCATGGCCTGATCAACCAAATGCGGGCCAAGATCGAACCAAAGACCGCCGCCGGGAACAGGCTGCTCGCGCCAGCGCTGACGTGGTTCGGGGCGATAGCGGTCATAGTGAGATTCGAAGTGGACGACGTCGCCGAGCGCGTTATCCGCGAGCAATTTCCGCAGCGTCAAGAAGTCGGCGTCCCAGCGCCGGTTCTGGAATACTGATAGCAATCGTCGGCGGCTCGCAGCCAGTGCGACCAACTGCGCTGCTTCGGCGACCGTGTTCGTGAACGGCTTGTCGACGACTACGTGCTTCTCTTCGTCCAGAGCTTTGCGCGCCAGATCGAAGTGCGTGGGATTCGGCGTGGCGATCACGATCAAATCAATTTCCGGAAGCGCGAAGGCGTCCTCGGGCTTCGCCAACACGGTCGCGTCCCAGTCTTTTTTTACTTTTGCAGCATCGCTCGAAACGATGTGAGTGAGTTGCAGCCCGGGCACACGGGCGAGCAGCGGCGCGTGGAAGGTTTTGCCGGCGAATCCGTAGCCGAGAAGAGCGACTTTCAGCGGTGGAGTGTTTTTTAACGGGTCAGGCACGTCGCAATCTCCTTAGTCCGCGAACCCGCGGACGAGCCTGAAAGTTCTTGCTTCGCCGATACCCATTCTCTATTCTCAAGCCGCGCGTGAGCACCGGCCGTGGTGCAACATTCTACTTGAGGTGGAATCCACTTGCCTCGAATCTCCTCGATTTTTCGCCCCGCAGCATTTTTTGGCCTTAACTTTCTGATGATCGCTATCGGTCTGTTGATTCCGAAGGTCGCCGCGGGTCAATCTTCGTCGCGTGTGCTCGAAGCGAAATGGGAATTTCGCGCCGTCAGCGATACAGATCACGCAGACGTGAAAGAATGGCACGCGGCGCAGGTGCCGGGAGTAGTTCAGACGGATTTGCTGCGCGCGGGATTGATTCCCGATCCCTTTTATCAGGATAACGACACGCGGCTGCAGTGGATTGGCCTGACCGACTGGGAGTACCGCACGACTTTTCAGGCCGATGCTGCGACGATTGCCCACGAGCACGTCGACTTGGTTTTTGAGGGACTCGATACCTACGCGGACGTTTACGTAAACGATCAAGTTGTGCTTCACGCCGATAATATGTTCCGGCACTGGCGCGTGCCGGCAAAAGCGCTGCTGAAAGCTGGGCCGAATACGCTGCGCGTCGCCTTTCATTCGCCAATTACTTCCATGATCCCGAAAGTGAAGGCGCTGCCGTACATATTGCCGTCCGTCACTTCGCACAATACAGGGAACGAAGAGAACATCGCGACCGCGCCTTATACGCGCAAGGCTGCCTACCAGTACGGCTGGGATTGGGGCCCGCGTTATGTCTCCGTAGGAATTTGGCAGCCGATCCGTCTCGAAACTTGGGATTCTCTGCGCATCGAGAGTTTTCACGTTCAGCAGCAAAGAGTGGGGGCCGATGCCGCGCAGCTTAACGCCCAACTCGAAATTGAAGCGAGCCGGAGTGCAGCGATCAGCGTCGAGATCAACTATGCGGAGCTTTCGGGAACCGCACTCCCGCCGGTGCGACAGACCGTGCAAGTGGATCCCGGAATCAATCGCATCAGCGTTCCGATTCGCGTAGCGAATCCGAAATTGTGGTATCCCGTCGGGTATGGGGCGCAGAACCGCTATCGCTTTGCGGCCACGGTGCGGAGTGGGCGTGATGTTGCCGCTGAGGCATCTCTAAAAACCGGATTGCGATCGATCGAGTTGCGCCGGGAAGCGACGAAGACCGGGAAGAGTTTCGAGTTCGTCGTGAACGGCATCGCCGTCTTCGCCAAAGGCGCGGACGTGATTCCATTCGATAGCTTCCCGAATCGCGTCACGCCGGAAAATCACCGGCAGATTCTGGAGGCGGCGCGCGACGCCCATATGAATATGGTCCGCGAATGGGGCGGCGGTTACTACGAATCGGATGATTTCTTCGACATTTGCGACGAGCTGGGCATCATGGTTTGGCAGGAATTCATGTTCGGCGGCGATATGGTTCCAGGCGGCGCGGATTTTCAAAATAGTGTGAAGCAGGAAGCCATCGATCAAGTCACGCGGCTGAGTGATCACCCGAGTGTCGTCTTGTGGTGCGGCAATAATGAGATTGAAACCGGCTGGGTGCACTGGGACGACCGGAAGAATTTTCAGGCGTCGATCTCACCGAGTGTTCGCGATCAGGTTTGGCAAGACTATGTGGTCCTGTTCCATGGAATTCTTCCGGGAGTCGTCAGTCTTTATGGCAATTCGGTTCCGTACTGGCCGAGTTCGCCGAGCGCGAATTTCGAGGATCCGCCCGACAGCCAGACCAACGGCGACATGCATTACTGGCAGGTGTGGCATGCGCTGGCGCCCATCGAGGAATACACGCACCAATTTCCGCGATTCATGTCCGAGTACGGATTCCAATCTTTCCCAGAGATGCGCACGATCCGCACGTTTGCGAAGCCCGAAGATATGGATATCCGCTCCGCGACCATGCAGGACCACCAGAAAAATCACGGCGGAAACGAGCGCATTCTCAGCTACATGCTGCGCTGGTATCCGGAGCCCAAGGATTTCGCATCGTTCGTATATCTGAGCCAGGTGTTGCAGGCGGAGGCTATTAAAGTCGGCGCCGAGCACTTGCGGCGGCAGCGGCCGAATACCATGGGATCGCTTTATTGGCAGTTGAATGATTGCTGGCCGGTCGCCTCCTGGGCCAGCATCGATTATTACGGGCGCTGGAAGGCGCTGCAGTATTACGCGCGGCGATTTTATGATGACGTGATCGTCTCGCCCGTCGCGCATGACGGCAAAGTGGAAGTGTACGTGGTGTCGGACAAGCTCCAGCCCGTCAGCGGCCAGATACGCGCACGGCTACTAGATTTTTCCGGGAAGTTCTTAACGGAGAAAACTCAGGATGTTCAGGTGCCGGCGCAATCGAGCGCCGTCTATCTCACGCTAGATCAAAAAGAGCTGCTGGCGAACGCCGATCCGAAGAAAAGCTTCCTGGTTTTTGATTTAGAGATTGGCGGGCAAAGAGTTTCGCGGAATTTATTTTTCTTTGACACGATGCACAATCTCGATTTACCAGAAACAGTGCATGTAGACGCATCGCTCGAGAATTCGGGCGGGGCCTACGCCATCACGTTGCGCTCGCCGGTACTCGCGCGGAGCGTTTACGTCTCGTTCGGCGATTTGGACGTGCAGACTTCAGACAATTATTTCGACTTGCTACCAGGCGAGCCGGTACTGGTGAAATTGAAGACCCCGGCCTCCGTATCGGTCGATCAACTGCGCAGCTCGATGCAGGTAGTATCGCTGACGGACGCGTTTCCAGCGGCCCCAACGATGCACTAGAGAAGCCTGCTGGTGCGCCACCGGCCCGAGGCGGCAGCGCTTCAATGCCCTCGACCGTCCGCAGATATCCGAATCAGAAATCGTTGTCCGTCATCAAAGAGCGGGTGTCTTTCTGACAGTGATGCTACGTTGGGCAAATCTTTGCCTTATATTCGCCAATGTGGAGCCACGGCGGCGATGCCCACGGGCAAAGATTTCCGCCGCAGAGGTCGTGCGAGCGGGCACCGAAATGTGCTACAACGGCGGACACCGAATGTCCGTCGGCCTCAACTGGCGAGGGGTGTCTCGGAGCCGAGAATAAGCATGGCCGGATTATTCGGGCGCGCAAATCCGTAAATAAATCAGTGCGTGGCGCGCGCAGCCGGGGGAAAAATGCATACCCTTTCGAAATACAAATTCTGGATCGGCGGGGCAATTTGCCTGATTGTCGTCGGCGTGTTTGTGGAAGTGTTGCGGCCGAAGCACGTCGCCGGCGGAGGGCCGGGGACGCCGGACGTGCAAGTTGTACAAGTCGAGCAGAGGGATGTTCCGATTTATGGCGAGTGGATCGGCACGCTGGACGGCTACACGAACGCCGACGTAAGAGCGCAGGTCGCGGGCTACCTGGTGAAGCAAGGCTACCAGGAAGGCGCATTCGTCAAAGCCGGCCAACTTCTTTTTCAGATCGATCCGCGCCCCTTCCAGGCGGCGCTAGATCAAGCCCAGGGACAACTGGCACAGGCGACGGCGCAACTCGCGAACGCGAAGGCCGTGCAACGGCGCACCGAACTCGATGTCAACCGCTACACGCCTTTGGCGCGCGAGCAAGCCGCAAGCCAACAGGATTTGGACAACGCGGTACAGAACGACCTGGCCGCAAAGGCCACGGTGGCCACGGCTGACGCGCAAATCAAGACCGCTGCAGCGGCTGTCGAAACAGCAAAAATTAATCTCGATTTCACGCGTTTAGTCGCGCCGATTGACGGCATCGCCGGCCAGGCTCAACTCCAGGTCGGCGCGCTGGTCAATCCAAGCAGCGGGCCGGTAACTTCCGTTTCTACCGTCGATCCTATCAAAGTTTATTTCACCGTCAGCGAACCTCAGTACCTGGCCTGGCGAAAACGTTTCCCGACAGACTCGACACGGGAAGCGGCGGATAAGAATCTACGTCTGATATTGATCTTGGCCGATGGCTCAACCTATCCACAAGACGGCACGTTCTTCTTCGCGGACCGCCAAGTAAACATAAGTACGGGAGCGATTCGAATTGCGGGACTATTCCAAAATCCCGGAAATATTCTGAGGCCCGGTGGCTACGGAAAAGTGCGCGCAGTAATCCGTACGCAGAAGGACGCGTTACTAGTTCCCCAGCGCGCCGTCTCGGAGTTACAAGGCGGCTACCAAGTGGCGGTAGTCGATGGCGAAGACAAAGTAAGCATTCGAACCGTCAATGTCGGCGATCGCGTCGGCAATCAGTGGGTGATTGCCGACGGATTGAAGGTTGGCGAGCGCGTGGTAGCCGAAGGCATTCAAAAAGTCCGTCCGGGAATGCAGGTAAACCCCAAGCCATTCGCGATGGCAGCTCCGGGGAAATAATTCCATGTCAAAATTCTTTATCAATCGCCCCATCGTGGCCATGGTGATTTCCATCGTCCTGGTGATCGTAGGATCGCTCACCATTTTGAGCTTGCCCGTCGCGCAGTTCCCCAACATCGCGCCCCCCGAAATTCAAGTGATCGCCACTTACGTGGGCGCGGATGCGCTAACTCTCGAGCAGTCGGTTGCCACTCCGATTGAGCAGCAGATGAACGGCGTGGACAACATGAATTACATGTATTCGTTGAACGCCACGGGCAACTCCAGCACCAGCTTGATCGTCGACTTCGATCAAAAAACCGATCCGAACACCGATTATATTCTGGCGCAAAGCCGCGAGACGCTGGCGGCGTCGCAGCTTCCCATCGACGTGACCAATTACGGAGTCTTGGTTCGCAAGTCGGTCACCGCGCCGCTCATGTTGATCGCCATCTACTCGCCGCACGGAACCTACGACGCGAAGTTTCTGGCCAACTATGCCTACATCAATATCGCCGACCCGGTTTTGCGTTCGCCGGGAATCGGCAACGTGCAGGTTTTCGGCGCTGGGCAGTACGCGATGCGTTTGTGGGTGAGGCCGGACAACCTCGCGAAACTGGGCATCACCGTCACGGAAATTGTCAGCGCCATTCAAGCGCAGAACACCGTGAATCCGGCCGGAAAGGCGGGAGGCGAACCGGCGCCAAAGGGCACGGAATTTACCTACTCGGTTCTAGCGCAAGGCCGGCTCACGTCGCCCGAGGAATTCGGCGAGATCGTAGTGCGCGAGACGCCCGACGGCGGAATTGTGCGAGTGCGTGATGTCGCCCGCATCGAGCTGGGTTCCCAGGACTATACCGTCGCGGGACTCTTTAATGGAAAGCCCAGCGCCGTCATTGCCACTTACCAACTGCCGGGGTCGAACGCGGTAGATGCTGCCGCCGGCGTCAAGAAGCTCATGGCGCAGATGAAGGATAGCTTTCCGCAAGACCTGGAATTCGCCGTCGCACTGGACACCACGCGCGCAGTCACGGAAGGCATCAAGGAAATCGTAGAAACACTATTGATCGCCCTCGGTCTTGTAATTCTGGTGGTGTACCTCTTCCTGCAGGGCTGGCGCGCCACGCTGATTCCGTTGCTGGCCGTGCCCGTCTCGCTCATCGGCACGTTCATACTCTTTCCCGTTCTCGGTTTTTCGATCAATACGCTGTCTCTATTCGGTTTGGTGCTGGCCATAGGCCTCGTGGTCGACGATGCCATCGTGGTGGTCGAGGGCGTGGAACGGCACATCGAGGAAGGAATGACGCCGAAGGACGCGGCGTTGCGAGCCATGGAGGAGCTTTCCGGACCGGTAGTTGGTATCGCTCTGGTTCTCTCCGCGGTATTCGTGCCCACCGCTTTCATTCCTGGAATTACCGGCAAGCTCTATCAGCAATTCGCGGTGAGCATCGCGATCTCCGTTCTGCTTTCGGCGTTTAACGCGCTCACGCTCAGCCCGGCGCTTGCGGCATTGCTGCTGAAGCCGAAGCAGCCGAGCAAGGGACTGCTGCGAAAATTCTTTGATTGGTTCAATCGCGTGTTCGAGAGAACCACGGAAGGCTATGTACGCTGGAGCGCGGTTCTAGTTCGCAAGACGGTGGTCGTGCTGGTGCTGCTTGTGGTCGTCAGCGTGGCGGCCGGCTTTTTTGCCAGTCGGATTCCTTCGAGCTTCCTCCCGGATGAAGATCAAGGCTACGCCTACGTGAACCTGCAACTGCCGAACGGCGCTTCGTTGGAACGCACCACGGCGGTCACTGAAGAGGTCGATAAAATCCTGATCAACACGCCGGGAGTCGAGCACGTTACGACCTTCGTCGGCTTCAGTTTGCTTAGCTTTGTGCGCACCAGTTACAACTCCACCTTTTTTGTGACCTTCAAGCCGTGGGGCGAACGCACGACGCGAGTCGAGCAGTTTCAGACGCTCAAGGCGCATCTGAACCAGCAGTTGAGCAAGTTACCCGCTGCGGTGACCTTTGCTTTTTCCCCGCCCGCCATTCCCGGCGTCGGCACCGCGGGCGGATTTACGTTCATCCTAGAGGACCGTTCGGGTGCCGATCTTCAATACCTCGCGAAAAACTTAAACACTTTTCTTGAGGCGGTGCGAAAACGGCCGGAGATCGCCAGCGTCAGCACTACTTTTCTCGCCAGTGTGCCTCAGCAATTTGTGAACGTGGATCGCGACAAGGTGCTCAAGCAGGGCGTCGCACTCAACGATGTCTACCGCACCGTGCAGGCCTTCATGGGCGGTTTGTTCATTAATTATTTCAATCGCTTCGGCCGCCAGTGGCAGGTGTACATCGAAGCGGAAGCCGACGACCGCGCCAACGCCGAAAATGTCGGGCAGTTTTATGTCCGCAACAGTAAGGGAGAAAGTGTTCCTCTCTCCACGCTCACCACGGTAACGCCGCGCCTCGGTCCGGAATTTACCTTGCGCTTCAACGAATATCGTTCCGCGCAGATCAACGGAAGCGCCGCGCCGGGCTACAGCGCGGATCAGGCGACCGCGGCGCTCGAAGACGTTTTTAAGCAGACCATGCCGCGCGAGATGGGCTTCGATTACTCGGGCATCTCCTTCCAAGAGCAGAAAGCGCGGCAGGGTGTGCCGCCGTCGGTGATTTTCGGGCTTTCGCTCTTGTTCGTGTTTCTGATTCTGGCGGCGTTGTATGAAAGCTGGACGCTGCCGTTTAGCGTGCTGCTCAGCACCCCCGTGGCGATCTTCGGAGCGTTTGGAGTTCTTCTATTGCGACGCTGGCTGGTCAGCGTGTTTTTCCCGCCCTATCTGAATCAGATCGAGACCGATATCTATTCGCAGATCGGACTGGTGATGCTGATTGGATTGGCCGCTAAGAACGCCATTTTGATCGTTGAGTTCGCCAAGGATCAGTACGACTCGGGAAAACCGCTGGCAGACTCGGCGCTCGAAGGAGCCAGGCTGCGTCTACGGCCGATTTTGATGACGTCGTTTGCGTTCATCCTCGGCTGCGTGCCGCTGTGGATCGCTACCGGCGCGGGAGCAGTGGCGCGGCAAATCATGGGCACGACGGTGATTGGCGGAATGTTGGCCGCCAGCGTGGTGGGCATTTTCTTCGTGCCTGCAATTTTCTATCTGGTCGAGAAATGGTCCGGCGCGGGCAAGGAACAGGCCGAGGGAGCTTTGCCGGCAGCGCCAGCTCCGGCGCCGGGTGACTGAAATGGAGCACCGTGAAATCGCTGGCACGAAAAACAGCGGAGCAATCTATGAATAAATTGGCCCGGTTTGTGGCCGCGGTTGTAGCTGTTTTGATGGCCTCGAGCCTAATAACTGGCTGCGCCGTCGGTCCGAACTATCACCGCCCCGACGAGCAAATTCCGCCAGCCTACCGCGATCTCAGCGGTAACTCGCAGATCCCCGCGCAGACAGCGTCCTATGCAGATCTTCCCTGGTGGCAAGTTTTTCAGGATTCGCAACTCCAGGAACTTATCCGCACAGCCTTGAAGCAAAACTACGACCTACAAATTGCCACCGAACGCATCAACGCGGCCCGCGCTCAACTCGCCATCACGCGCTCTAATCTTTTCCCGCAACTGCAAGCTGGCGGCACTTTCGACGGCGGCAAAGCACAGTTCTTTCCCGCAACGGTAAACATACTGTTTCTCGCAGCGGACGCATCATTCCAGCTCGACCTGTTCGGAAGATTGAGAAGAGAGACGGAAGCCGCGCGCGCGCAACTCCTGGCAACACAAGACGCGCAGCAGACGGTAATTTTGACGCTCGTCAGCGATGTAGCCAGCGACTATTTCGCGCTGCTGCAACTTGACCTTCAACTCAAAATTACGCTCGAGACGGTCAAGACCCAGGAAGATTCGGTGAAGCTCACCAATCTTCGCCTCGACCATGGCGTGGCCACAAAACTCGACGTGCTGCAGGCTCAGGAAGTGCTCGACACCGCCAATGCTCAAATTCCTGACCTCGAGCGCCAGATCGCGCAGGAAGAAGATGCCATCAGCATTCTTCTCGGAAACTATTCGCAGGGAGTGCCGCGCGGTAAGACGCTGGCCGAGCAGACGCTTCCTCCCGAAGTGCCGCCGGGTCTGCCGTCATCTATACTCGAGCGCCGCCCCGACATTCGCCAGGCCGAGCAAACTCTCGTCGCCGCGAACGCTGAAATCGGTGCTGCCAAGGCTCAGTTCTTCCCGCAGATTTCTCTCACCGGCACGGGCGGCGGCGCCTTCGGACGCAGCAGCACCTTCTCCAGCCTGATGAGCTCGCAATCCACAATCTGGTCTTACGGTGGACAAGTGACCCAGCCCATTTTCACCGGCGGAGCTCTACGCGGAAATCTGAAGTTGGCCGAATCGCAGCATAAGCAGGCTTTGATCGCCTACCGTCAATCGATTCAAAGCGCGTTCGGCGATGTCTCCGACGCGCTCATCGGCTATCAGAAATTCCATCAGGTCCGCCTTCGCCAGGAAGACACCGTCAAGGATTTGCAGGAAGCCGTCCGCCTCTCGGATATGCGTTACAAGGGTGGCACCACCACTTACCTGGAAGTCCTAGACGGCCAACGCTCGCTATTTTCCGCAGAACTCACGCTGGCCAGCGCGCGCGGCACCGAGTATCAAAGCCTCGTGCAACTCTACCGCGCCCTCGGCGGTGGCTGGCAGCAGTAGCCGGTTTGAACCCTGCGGGAGCCCCCTGCTCCAGCAGGGGGAGCTGGACTTCAGTCCAGCGAAACAGCGCACGCCAACAAAATCGGCTTTAGCCGCGGGATTTTAGTCACGATCAAGTAATGATTCCCGGAAATCAACTGTTCTCGACACGAAGAAACGGATCTTCACTTCCCGTCAGCCCTTCTTCGCCTTACCGGGAGGCACGAGCGCCACAGCGGCCTCACCAGTGAGAAATAGAAACGTAAAAGTCTCCTGCAGATACAGCCGCACCGAAGTTTCGGTATGACTCAAATAACCAATCGAGAGATCCTGTCCAATATGCAAATCAAAATCGCCCCCGCGAGTAGTGAGCACGAAAGCCCCAGCGATCGCTGGCGCCCAAATAATTTGTCCGTCAACGAGCCTCTTGACATGTTCAAGCACCGGATATCCGTGATCGCTAGTTTCAGCAAGCGCCGTATAAGCATCGGCTCCAAGCAGCACCGAATAGGGCCCATTGACGCCAACCAGCCGCAACTGGCTGAGGCCTTGCGCGATGGCCTCCGGATATTCGCTCACATTGGCAGGAAGCGTCTTGATCGGATTGCTGGTGCCCTTACGGATGCCCTCGATCCCAGCGGCAGCGTAACCGTCGAAAATCGCGCCGTCTTCCGCGAAGGCAATCTGTCGCGCGGCATCTTTTGCCGGCTGCCAGTTCGAATCGTTCGCACCGCGCGCAACGTCGTCGATTTCGTGGCGATCGAGATCGAAGGGAGCGCGTAATTCGACGAGCGCGTTCACCACGCGTTGCCGGGCAAGGATGCCGTCCTTCGGAGGCGCAATCGTTCGCAGATGCCCGGTGCCGACTGCGGAGAGAATCGTGCCCGCCGGCGCGTGCACGTCAACAACGCGACGGCCGGCCAGATAGCGCTTGAAGGTGCGCGAAGTCTCTTCTTCAATCTGCGCCCAAGCCAGATCGGAAATAGGAGCAAGCTCGCGATGCAGGTTATTCATTGAGGATCTCCTTTGAGGGAACCGATGCCCAGCGAACCGCCTTCAGCCGCTGCCGGCTGGCCCGACGGAGCAGCCTCATCCGCATCCGGAGCCGGCGAAGAATCCGCGTCGGCTGCCTCTTCGTCGCTTACGTCGTCCAGAAACGATGCCGATGGCACGAAGAACAAAGTCCCGGTAACCGCACGGCTAAAATCGAGCAAGCGATCGTAATTCCCAGGCGGCCGGCCGACGAACATGTTCTCGAGCATGAGCTCCGTAATCGCCGGATTGCGGCTGTAGCCGATGAAATAAGTCCCGAACTCACCCAGCGAAGGCCGTCCAAAAGGCATATTATCCCGGAGAATTTTCATCTCCACGCCATTCTCGACGATCGTGGTGAGCGAACTGTGCGATGAGCTAGGCTTGACCGATCCATCCAGCTCAATGTCCGACATTTTCTTGCGCCCAATAATCCGCTCCTGCGCTTCGGTAGAAAGCGCCTCCCATCCCGCCATATCGTGCAAATATTTCTGCACGATCACGTAACTGCCCCCGCTAAACGCAGGATCTTCCCCACCGATCGTCACGGCATCTACAGCTTCCTGCCCACGCGGATTTTCCGTACCATCGACGAATCCAATCAAATCGCGATCGTCGAAGTAACGGAAGCCCTGCACTTCGTCCTCGGGAGTAACAGCCTCTCCGATGCGCGCCATGATTTGCGTAGACAGCTCAAAGCACAAATCCATCCGCTTCGAGCGAATGTGAAAGAGCAAGTCGCCAGGCGTAGAAACCGCGTGGCGCCCGCCAGAACGAATCTCGCGGAAGGGATGCAGCAGCGCCGGCCGCGGCGGACCAAAGAGGCGATCCCAGGCCTCGGATCCGACGCCCATAATGCAGGAAAGCGCAGCTTCCAGGTCGCGAGTCTCCACGGCGCGAAGAATCGCGCTGAGGTCGGCACAGAATCCCCGGACGATAGAGCGAACCTCAGTGCCCGGCTTTAGAGTGACGACCAGAAACATCGCCGCGCGAGTGAGCGGCGCCGCCACCGGCTGTGCCAGAGCGCGCAGTCCTTCTGTCGCGTTACTCGCTTTCGGATCGGACTCCATCGGATGTTGTCCTGGCGGGCTCACCGAACTTCGCTCTCTGAATTTCCGCGCTTGACTGACGTTCAAAGACTGAGCGCGGAAGCTTATCACCGTCAGGCGGCCATCGTCCACGTCGCGTCAGCGCGACGCAAAGGCCTGAGACGCCAGTCCTTCCAATCCTCTTAATCCCGCGGGTCGTCATTTTTCCGTGTCCGTGTGCCAGCCAGGATTGGTCCACTTCCCATTGCGCAGGACGAAAATCTCGGTGACGCGCCCGGAAGTGACCTCTCTCTTGCCGCCATCTTCGGTTTCATACAAATACTGGCTATAGAAGATGGCCACATCGCCGAAGCGCTGAATTTCGGTGCGTGGAAATTCCAGCCGGATCAACTTTCCGCCATTAGCCTGAAATCGAGCCGCGGATTGAAGTATGTCGGCCTGATGTCGCCATATTTCCTGTCCGGAGCCGATGACAATGGTGTCCGGCGGGACCATGGCTTCGAGTGTCTTCGCGTCGTTGACGAACCAGGCCCGCCACACCGCTTCGCGCGCCTTAAGAAGTTCCGCTCGATCGTCCGCTCGTGCTGCCAAACCGGCGACGAACAACATCGCCACTGCGGTAGTTGTTGCCAAGCTAATGCGCATTGCTCGTTTCATGTTGCCTCCTAGAATGTAGTTCATGAATTTGCTCCAGATTTGTGGTTCTCGTACAAGGCCAGCAAAACTGCTCCTGCAGACGCGGAAAATACCGAATAGTCCATCGGCGATTTGATCCCGAACGAAATGGCCATCGCGACGCCGAACAGGACTAGCAATGCCGCGCTCGCAATCGCTACCCAGCGCGGCCATATGCCAATAATCAGCGCGATTCCCAGGAACAATTCGGCCGCGGTGGCGGCCCACGCGAGAAATGGAATCGTGGCGGCAGGCATGAACGAATTTACTTTGGCCGTGTACTGCATGAAGCCGTCGAAGTTTCCGTAGCCGACGTTCCGGCCGCGATAAAGACCGAAACGGTCGGCGATGCCCGAAAGGAACGCCGCACCAAGTGCGAAGCGCGCGTAAAGAATTCCCGCGCGTTCCAAAGTCCGAGTGCGTCTCACTCGAGCGACTTGATTCGGCATGATTTCTGAAGCCGTCAGGGACGTGTTGTTCACGATTATTTCTCCTCCACCGATTTATTTTCCGGTGCAGCAACACTGAGCGGGGAGTGCTGGTCGCAAACAAAATAGGCGAGCAGCCGGGCTCGTTCTTTGTCGCTCGCGTTGCCCGATACCATGTGAACGCCGTTGGGAGCTTCGTAGAAGCTCTCGCCGGCCTTGTAAATGGCCTCAGGTTCTCCCTTTACTTGCGTGCGTAGCGTTCCTTCGAGCACATAACCGATGACGGGGCACGGGTGACTGTGCGGAGCGGAGGATTCGCCCGGCCCATAGTTGACCTCCACGATCGTGACGCTGAGCTTGTCGCCCATCAACCGCGGCAAGTCGTGGGAGAAAGCGACACGAGACCGCTCGGCTTTCTCTTGGGTTTTTTCCGACGCGGCTCGCGTCATAACGAGGCATCCGCCGGCCAGCACGAAGGAGGAAGCAATCGTTAACATCACCCGCCTGGCGCTCATTCGGATTCGTCGCTCTCTCATAGTTAGCTTCCCTCTGACGACAAGTTAGATTAGAGTGGACCTGCTGAAAAGGTCCACTTACAATGTTTGCGCTGTACCACTTTTGAGATGAAACGAGCCACTCCCTTCGATATGGCGCTGCCACCGCGTGGCACGCAAGCTTCCGCTTATGGCTGGCTATATGCGTCCTTGCGCGACGAGATTCTGGAGGGCCGCCTGCGGTCCGGCGCGAGGCTTCCTGCCACGCGCGATCTCGCCCGGCAATACGGTTTGTCGCGCGGAACGATCGTCAGTGCGTTTGAGCTCTTGAAATCGGAGGGCTACTTGCGGTGCACGACCGGATCGGGCACCTATGTGAGCAGCATCTTGCCCGACGCATTGCTCCAGGTAGGCCGTACGCCTCGCGCGCGAACATCACCGCAGAAAGAAAAGAAGCCCAGAGTGTCGGACTACGCGAGGCGAGCCAAATTATTTTCGGGTTTCGAAATTCGGCCCAGCCGAGCTTTTCGTCCTAATGTCCCGGCGTTAAATTTGTTCCCCACGGCTTTATGGACGCAGATCACGGCTCGCCGACTGCGGCGCACGTCTATGAATCTTCTTCTGGGCTGCGATCCGCTGGGATATTCACCACTGCGGGAGGCCATTGCCAACTACCTCAGCAGCTCGCGCGGCGTGAAATGCACCGCCGAACAAATTGCCATTGTCTCCGGCGTGCAGGAAGCACTCGATCTCACTGCAAGAATCCTTCTAAATCCAGGCGATCGGGTTTGCATGGAAAACCCGGGATATGTTGGCGCGCGAATGGTTTTCGATGCGGTTGGTGCAAAAGTGTCGGCCGTGCGTCTGGACGATGAAGGAATGAAAGTGCGCGGGCAGATTCTGCGTGGTTCGCGGCTGATCTACGTCACTCCTGGCCACCAATTTCCCCTCGGAACCACGATGAGCTTGTCGCGGAGGTTGGAGTTATTGGAAGGGGCGCGGAAATCCGCCACGCTAATCTTCGAGGATGACTACGACAGCGAATTTCGCTACTCGGGGCGTCCCATTCCGGCTTTGCAGGGATTTGATCGCAGCGGATCGGTGATCTTCGCGGGGAGCTTCAGCAAAGTTTTGTTCCCATCGCTGCGGTTGGGATATCTCGTAATTCCGCCGAATCTCATGGAATTTTTTGCCGCGGCGATTTCTCTCACAACTCGGCACGCACCACTGCCGGAACAAGCAGTCTTATGTGAATTCATCACTGAGGGGCATTTTGGCCGGCACTTGCGGCGAATGCGGGAAGTGTACGCGGAGCGATTATCGGTGCTGCTGGAAGCCGCTCGAGAAAAACTTGCGGGCTTGTTGGAAATTTCCGAAATCGAAGCCGGCTTGCAGACCGTGGGATGGTTGCGCGAAGGGATCGACGGCGAGTCGGCGTTCAGGGCGGCAGCGGCCCGCGGCGTAGAAGTATTTCCGCTAAACCGATACAGCCACGGTAGGATTGCGCGAGAGGGTCTGCAACTGGGTTTTGCTGCCATAGATCCTCGTGAAATCCGGCGGGGCGTCCAGGAACTCGCGGCTGCGTTGAAAGCAGAGTTCAAAGCCTCTTGATCTACAGAACGACGAACAAGGCCGTCGATACCAAGCCGGCTCGCACCGCCAACGGAGTACGAATTGCCGGTGCAGGGAAATAAGTCCGGCTCGGCTGGCTCCGACAAACTGCAAAAACATTGGCACCGAAACGATTCGGCAATCTGGACACCAGCTTTGTCCCCCTCATCAACTTTGCTATGATTTGGAGCATGACGCCACACGCCTCCGCTCGAAGCGATCGGGGCTTGGTGGTCTTCGGTGAATTTTTTCGTGATTTGGTATTTTACGACCTTCCGCGCGTTCCCAAGATGGGCGAAGAAGTTAAGACTGCAAGCGTTGCGCGGTTTCCGGGCGGCGGCCTGGCGACGACTGCGCTAGTGGCGGCGAGCTTGGGAACCCCCACTCAAGTGATCACCCGAGTGGGAAGGGATGCGCTGACGAGCCCGGAGTGGCAAATGCTGGTGAGCAGCGGCATCTCCACCGCAGGCTGTGAGTTCGACCCGCACTTGCCCACAGCAATCACGGTCTCCGCATCTTTCGGCGGCGATCGCATGATGATCACCCACGACACCGTAAACGTAAAACTGGAAAGGCTGCTGAACCGCGGCTCCGTGCAGAAACGATTGCGTCGAGCGCGTCACATCCATCTGGCCTGTGCGCCGCGGCCTCCGCAGGTCTGGACCGCGGCGATCCGCAAACTGCGTGAGCAAGGATTGAGTATTTCGCTGGATATGGGTTGGAACCTGGATGTACTGAAGTCTCCGCGATTGCCATCCTTGTTGAAGGAACTCGAATTTATTTTTCCAAATGAACCGGAAGCAAAGGCCATGACCGGCGAAAAAAGTGTCGAGGCAGCGGCAATGAAATTGGCATGCTCGGTGCAAATTCCGGTGGTCAAGCTCGGTCAAGATGGTTCGCTGGCGGTCCGCGATGGAAAAATTGTGCGAAGGAAATCCATTCGCGTGCGCCCGGTGGATGCGACCGGAGCAGGAGACGCGTTCGACGGCGGCTTTCTTCACGGCTATTTAGCCGGCTGGCCGCTCGAAGAGTGTTTGGCAGCAGGAAATGTGTGTGGCGCGCTCGCCACAACGGGCGCTGGCGGATCCTGCGCAGTACCGACGCAGAAGCGCCTCAAGCAGTGGATGAAAGAGCTGCGCTGAGATGAATCCTGGCAGCGGAATAAAATTCCGATAGGCACCGAAGTTGATCTACGGGAAATCTCCCCAGAGGATATAACGGCATCATGAAAATCACTCTCATCGGAGCTGCAGGTGTCAGGACCCCTCTGCTGGTTCACGGTCTTGCGGGTCTCGGCGCCGCCGCTCATCTCGACGAGCTGGCGCTTTGGGACACCAACCCTGAAGGATTGACGGCGATGAAACGGGTGGCGGAAGCGATGGCCAAGCGGCAAGGACTTGGCGCGCGGCTCAAAGCTTACGCCGATCCCGAGGCTGCGCTCGAAGGAGCGAGTTACGTTATCAGCAGCATTCGCGTCGGCGGCATCGAGGCGCGCGTCAAAGACGAAACGATCGCTCTGGCGCACGGATTCGTCGGCCAGGAAACCGTGGGAGCCGGCGGATTCGCCTGCGCCATGCGCAATCTCGCCACCATGCTGGATTACGCGAAGACGATCGATCGCGTCGCGCCCAAGGCGACGCTCATCAACTTCACCAATCCCGTGGGAATTATTTCCCAAGGCCTTCTGAATCATTCGGGAGTAAATGTAATCGGCGTTTGCGATACGCCGCTCGAAACTTTTGAGTCGATCGCCCACGCGTTGGACCGCAATCCGTTCGATCTTCGTTTCGATTATATCGGGCTCAATCACTTGGGCTGGGTGCGCTCGATCCGCGACAAGCAGAACACCGAGCTGTTGCCCACCGTACTGGCCTCTCCGGAAATCATTCAGAAATGCTACCGGCACGGGCTTTTCCCGTCTGAGTTCATTCAAAAATTAGGATTGCTGCCCACGGAATACTTGTATTTCTATTACTTCCCGCAAGCCGCGATCAAAAATACGAAACAAAGCGGCCAATCGCGCGGCCAGGCGATTGCTGCCTTGAATACGCGGATATTTCCGAAGCTGGCGCAGGCCGCCGATTCGCAGCTCATCGAAATTTATGAGGACTACCTGCGCGAACGCAACGCCTCTTACTTCAGCATCGAGGCCACGGCGGGCGAGCGGCGCAGAGAAAATCAGGAACTCTATTCGAAATTTTCCGGTTACGAGCGGATTGCGCTGTTAGTGCTGCAGGCGCTTCATGCCGAGACTCCTTCACTGATTCCTCTTACGGTTCGCAATGACGCGGCGCTCGAAGATCTCGAGGTCGATGACGCGGTCGAGCTACCCTGCCAAGTCTCTTCGCGCGGTGTTCGCGTGTTGCCCGCGGGGCGCGCTCCGGAAGCTGTTCGTCCGTTGCTGCTGCAGGTGAAACAGTATGAGCGACTGACGGTGCGTGCTTCCGTGGAACACTCACGCGCGATGGCACTCGCAGCCCTTGAGAAAAATCCTCTCGTCGGACCCTCCGAAGCGGCCGAGCAAGTGCTGGACGAATACCTTAAGGCATTTGGAAAACAGATGAAGCTGCAAGCAGCGTAAGGCGGTTCTTTTAGTGAGGCGGATTTTCTGGATCAAGCCCGCGTCTTCGCGGCTTGGTTTCCCGAGTCCAGTTTGCTCACCACGTTTTTCAGATAGCCCAGACTTTCGCGCATGCTCTCCACGGGCGCAACGAGCGTCTTCCCGTAAATCACATCCTGCTCCACAATCGCCCAGCCCGCGTACCGGCTTTCCGCGAGGAAGCGAAAAAAAGCGTCGAAATCGATACATCCCGCTCCGATGCGCGAGAACACTCCGGCTCCCACCGCTTGCTCAAAATTAAGCTTCTTGCGGCGCGCCTCGCCCAGAATGCGAGCGTCCACATCCTTTATATGCACGTACTCCAGCCGGTCGCCATATTTTCGCGCTTCATCAACGGGATCTCCCCCGCCGTAAACACAATGCCCGGTATCGAGACACAACCCAACCGGCGTGTCGGCGAGGGCGTTGAAAAGATTTTCCACCTCGAAAGGAGTCTCGACAAAAGTGGCCACGTGCGGATGAAAAACCACGCGCAGGCCAAATTCCGCACTGGCTCGCTCGACCTGCCGGATTATCGCCCCGACCTGCTTCCACTGTTCGAGTTTCAAGGATTTGCTGCCATCCACCGGTACTCGACCCGCGATTTCCCGGCGCTCCGGCGTCTGGCAATCCGCCAGCACCAGCAGTTTTGCGCCCAGCGCGGAGAGCAGCCCTCCAACGCGGCGAACATGTTCAATAACCGTCTCAACGCGCGCAGGATCGGTAAGCGGAACGGGCACGAAGGACGAAAGCAAGGTCAATCGGAGGCGCTGCAGAGTCTCATTCAAAACCGCGGCATCGGCCGGAAAATAACCATACGGGCCGAGTTCCGTTCCGGTGTAACCCGCAGAAACCATTTCTCCCAGCATTCGTTCGTAGGGTTGCTCCCAGGCGGGCCCGCGATCATCCTGCACGCCCCAACTCACCGGAGCAGCTGCAAACTGAATTTTCTCGGAGAATTTATCCATCTCGGAATTATTTTACGAGGGTTCCCAAGTGCACCCGCGCGCCTTTGCGGGCGCTCGAGTAGCAGGCTTCGATCAATTCCACGACGTTGTATCCATCCTCGGCGGTCACCGGCGCGGGCGATTTGCCCTCCAGCGCATCAACGAAGAGGCGATCCTCCTCGATGTAACCCCACTTTTCCGCCATGGGCGCGAGCGAGAAATCATAAGCGTTCGTGCGCGTTTCCAGCCCATTCGTGAATGAGATTCTCTCCATCTCAAACGTCTCATACGTCGAGTGCATCCCGTAAACTTCAAAGCGTTCAAACGGAAAGTGCCAACTGGCGTGCGCAAAAGTTTTCATCGTCGCTTGCAAGCCGGACTGAAAACCGATCAGGATGGAAAAGTCGTCCAACTCGCCGTGCTCATGAGCCCGCGCCGCCACTTCCACCCAATCAACCTTTCCGAAGAAAAAAGTCATCAGGTCGAACATGTGCACCGGCGTTTCATACAAAAAGCCTCCGGTAAGGCTCGCGTTCCATACCCAGGGCGGATTCACCAGCTCGCCGCGGTTCATTTTTGCGTGCACCGAAAGCGGCCGCAGCTCGTTGCGGTCGATCGCGCCCTTCAATGTTTTGTACACCGGCGCAAACCGGCGGTTGTGGCCCACCTGATAGACGCGCCCAGAGCGTAAGGCCCGATCGCGCAACTTCCTGGCAGACTCCAGATTCAACGCAAACGGTTTCTCGCAAAAAATATGCTTTCCTGCCTCCAGAACTTGCGTGGCTATTTCCGCATGCGTCGTATTCGGAGTACATACGTAGATCGCATCGCATTCCGCGAAAAGCTCCTCGAGAGTGCCGGCCGTCCGCCCGCCAAATCGCGCAGCCATCCCCTGCGCACGCGCCGCCTCCACATCAAAAAATCGATGCAGCGTCACCCGCGCGTCCTTCGCCAAAATCGCCGCGTGTATGCTTCCAATTCCTCCGGCCCCGATAATCCCGATCTTATGTGGCATTTCCTACCTCTTCTCTCTCCGACTCCCAAACTCCCAACTACGAATTGCCCCGCGATCCAACGGCGCGCACCAAAGGCACACGCGGATCGCGCTCCAAACCGTTGTTGCGCAGGTGCGCGTAACGCGAATCATCACTGGCAGCCATCGAACGCGCGCTCCCGGCCAGCACATTCAGGTAATACACGTCGTAGCCGTGCGCCGCGACGACCGGGTGGTAGCCATCTTTGATCAGCACCAGATCGCCGTCGCTGACCGTCAAGGTATCGTCGCGAGTGCCCGCCGCGTCGTACAGGCGCTGGAATGCATATCCTTCGGGCTTGCTTATCCGGTAGTAATAAATTTCATCGAGATCCACTTCCAGCGGGGGATTGTGCACATCATGCTTGTGCGGAGGATAGCTCGACCAATTTCCGCTCGGCGTGTACACCTCGCAGATCAAGAGTTTATCGGCGGGAAATTCCGGGCGAATAATGTCCACGATTTGCCGCGTGCAATTACCACCGCCGCGGATTTCTTCGCGGCAATCCGCTGGCGTGATAATCCGGGGCGTGAGTGGGGAAGCGCAGGGCGTGCGGCAGTCAGCGAATTCGCAGTCCGTCAGGGCCGAAATCTCAAATCGCGTGCGGCACGGCAGATATACAGTGTAGGGATAGCCGCTGAAAACATCTTTCCGCGCGCCGATTTCCCGCGAGCCCTCGCCCCAGTCAATCGTGGCGCGCCCG
>JABDFR010000006.1 GCA_013286465.1 Acidobacteriota bacterium
CGATTGCTTTGCCATACGGTGATTCGCAAGAGCGAGATTGAAGGGGAATTTGGGATTTCGTTTGGCGAGTACTTTGCGCCGGAGCTTGTGCAACTGGATGAATTGCGGGCGGACGGGCTCGTTGAAATTGGCGGTGACGAAATTCGCGTTACGGCGCTGGGGCGGGTTTTTATTCGTAATCTGGGAATGATCTTCGATCGTTATCTTCGTGAGCAGCAAATGGATGCTCGCCCGCTTTTTTCCAAGACGCTTTAGTTTTGCTGCGGCATGCCTGAACCATTTCAAGTCGCGATTGTGGGTGGGGGGATTTCCGGATTGGCTTGCGCGCACCGGTTGCGTGGGCTGGGTGTGCCTGCTGTGGTGTTGGAATCGGAGGGGCGCGGCGGCGGGGTGATTGGGACTGTTGAGCGGAATGGATTTCTATTTGAGGCTGGGCCGCAGAGTTTTTTGGGGACTGCGCCGGTGCTGGAGTTGATTCGCGAATTGAAGCTTGAGGGCGAATTGGTGCAGGCGGATCCGAATGCTCCTCGCTTTGTCTTTGTGAAGGG
Source organism: Acidobacteriota bacterium (assembly GCA_013286465.1). Taxonomy (GTDB): domain Bacteria; phylum Acidobacteriota; class Terriglobia; order Acidiferrales; family UBA7541; genus Palsa-147. The sequence continues at coordinate 549 of JABDFR010000006.1, forward strand.
ACGATTGCAGGCTGTGCCGAGGTCGCCTACTGCGCTGCTTACTAGTTCCCTTTTGAGTGTGCGGTCGCGGTATCGCGTTTTGAGTGAGCCTTTGCGGCGGACTGCGCCTGTGCAGCATGAAGAGACTGTGGCGGATTTTGTGCGGCGGAAATTTGGGAACGAGATTTTGGAGTATCTCGTGGCGCCTTTTGTTTCGGGGGTTTATGCCGGGGATCCGGAGACGCTTAGTTTGCGGGCGGCGTTTCCTTCACTGGATGAATGGGAACGGGAATATGGCAGCGTTTTGCGCGGGGCGATTAACTCGCGGAAGAAGCAGGGTGGCGCGCGTCCCGGGCTTTGCTCGTTTCGCGGCGGCATGCGGGCTTTGCTGCAAGCACTGGAATCGGAATTGGGGGATGGTTTTGTTACGGGCGCGCGGGCGGAAGCGCTGGAGCGTGGCGGATCATCTGGATTTACCTTGCGCTTTATGAAGGATGGACGGCAGGAATCGATTTCTGTTCGTGCGGTGGTTTTGGCTGCACCTGCTTATACCGCGGGACATTTGCTTTCGGGGGTTTCGCAGACGGCTGGGGACGCTTTGCTTGGCGTGAGTTATGCACCGGTGGCCGTGATTGCTACTGGTTACAAGCGGCAGCAAGTTGGGAATGCGCTGGTGGGATTTGGCGTTTTGATTCCGCGGAAGGCTGGGTTGCATACGCTCGGGACGGTTTGGAATTCTTCTCTATTTGCTGGGCGAGCGCCTAAGAATTCGGTGACGCTTACTAGTTTTGCTGGAGGCGTTACGGATGCTGAGATTGTTTCGCGAGAGGAAAGCGAGATTGGTGCGCTGGTTGAATCCGAGCTTGAGAATTTGCTTTCGATCTCTGGGCCGCCTGTGGCGCGGGAGATTTGGAGATACCCTCGGGCGCTGCCTCAATACAATTTGGGGCATGCGCATGTTCTGGAGAATGTGCGCGGGGCGTTGGCTGGCGTGCCTGGGATTCATTTGACGGGGAATTATTTGAGCGGACCTGCGATTGGGAATTGTGTGGAGCAGAGTGCGAGGACGGCGGAGGCGGTTTGTGCTTTTTTGCGGGGGGCGGGTGGTTCGGCGGCTGGGGCGGCTCGGGCGAATTGAATTGGGCATCAGCTGAATGGCGACAAATGGGCCACGTTTTCGCTCGCGTCACATCGGCGGGTGCAGCAAGCGGGCGCCCCTACGGGAAAAATGCAACGACATGGGAAATTGCAAATTTCAAATTTGAAATTTCAGATTGGGGAAACGGCAAAGACAAATGCGAATGCAGATCCGTCACCGCTAAAGCGGGTTCGGGATGACAACTAAAAACGAATTGCGCGGACGTCCACCTCGCTTAGGCTTGGGTGCGGTTGCGGTGGGCTAGGCGGATTTTGCGGCGGCCTTCGGCTTGCGTGTAGCGGCGGCGGTCTTCTTCGGTTTCTAGGATTAGGGGGCGGATTTCTTGTGGGTTGCGTTGGGCGTCTACCGCTACGAAGGTTAGATATGCACTGCTGGTGTGCAGTCTGTGGCCGGTGATGAAATTTTCTGAGAAAACCTTTACGCCTACTTCCATGGAGGTGCGGAAGACTCGATTTACGCTGGATTTTAGGATGATTAGTTCGCCTACTCGGACGGGGTTGCGGAAGTCTACGTAATCTACCGAGGCGGTTACTACGTGGCTGTTGGAATGGCGGTGGGCGGCTATGGCCCCGGCGATATCGACTAGGTGAAGGACTCGGCCGCCGAGGATGAAGCCTAGAGGGTTGGCGTCGTTGGGGAGGACGGCTTCTACCATTTCTGATTGCGAGGCGCTGACGGGGCGGCCCGTTAATTTCCCGGTCGTCTGGTCCGCGCTGCCGTGATTGCCAGACTTGTTTCGAGAGCTTGTCGATTTCTTTGCCATTTTTCTCCCCGCTCGAAATTTCGGTTTGCGCGGCTTTGCTTGGCGCTGGCAGTTTCGCCCGATATAATACGCGCAGAACAATGACGCAAACAACGAAGTCGCGGCGGGAAGTGCTTGAGGGATTTGTGCGGTCGAATCCGGGCGATGCGTTTGCGCGCTACGGACTGGCGCTGGAATGCGCGAAGTTGGGCGACGATGCTTCTGCTACCGACCACTTCCGGCAGCTTCTCGCGGCGCATCCGGAATATATTGCTGGATATTTTCAATTCGGGCAGTTGCTGGCGCGATTGGGTCAAATTCCCGAGGCGCGCCAGACGCTTTCGGCTGGGATTGCGATGGCTGGGAAAACCGGCGATACGCACGCGCGTGATGAGATGCAGGGGGCGCTTGATGCGCTGGTATGAAATGCGCTGCACCGCGTTATACGGGATTCTAGAAATTGACTTCTGAACGCATTACTTTGTTTCCACTCCAGATTGTTTTGTTTCCGCATGCTGCTGTCCCGCTGCATATTTTCGAGCCGCGTTACAAGGAACTGATACGGCGGTGTGTCGAAACGGACGCGGAATTTGGGATCGTGCTGGAGCAGCGTGGCGGCGTGGCGAAAGTTGGGTGCACCGCGCAGGTGGTGGAGATTACGCAGGAATATGAAGATGGGCGAATGGATATTGCTGTGGAAGGGCGCCGGGTATTTGAGGTTTTGGAATTGTTTCAGGACAAGCCGTGCTTGGAAGCTTTGGGGCGGATTTTGACGGATGAGCCGGATCCTAAAAACATTGCCGCGCCTGAGGAAGTGATGGCGGCTTACGAGAAATGCCACGAACTGCTTTATGGATCTACGCCGGATGAGATTGATCGCGACGAGCATCCTTCGCTGGCTTACGCCATTGCTGAGGATTTGCCGCTGGACTTGGAGGATAAGCAACTCTTGCTCGCCTTGCGGGATGAGAATGAACGGTTGGTGCGCTTGCTCCCGATGATTCAGCAGCTTGTGCCTCGGGCGGAATCTCGGCAGAGGATGCGGCAGAAGGCTGGGGGGAACGGGCATGCGAAGGTTTAGTGCCGCGCGCGTCTGTTCCGGCATCTTATAATTCAGGCCTTCGATATGTCGCGGCATTGCCTTCGGGGCTAAATTTCAGAATTGTCGCTCTGGTTTTCTTTTGTAGGCCGCGCGTGATTTGGATTCCATTGGACATCTCGGTCGTCGGAGCCGGCAGGGACGCCAGCGGTACGGGGATTGGCTTACTATCCGGTCGTGGCTCCATCATCTATAATGATTGTTTGGCGCGGAAAGTTTTTGACTTGATTTGTTTTTATTTTTATCGAGGGGCTCATGAGCAATCGTCCTAAGACACTTGGCGAGCTTCGGCGCGGGGCTTGGTCGGAAGAGAAGATCGCTAAGCGTAGTGTGAAGCAGGAGCTGCGGGAGAATCTTTTGGAGCGGTTGGAGAAGGGTGAGCCGCTTTTTCCTGGGATTCATGGTTATGAGGAATCGGTGATTCCGCAGATCGTGAATGCGCTGCTTTCGCGGCACAATTTTATTTTGTTGGGTTTGCGGGGGCAGGCGAAGACCCGGATTTTGCGCGGGTTGGCGGCGCTGCTAGATGCTGAGATTCCTGCGATTGCCGGGTGCGAGATTAATGACAATCCTTATGCGCCGATTTGCCGGGCTTGCCGGGAACGCGTGAAGGCTGAGGGCGATGCTACGCCGATTGCGTGGATTCCGCGCGATTTGCGGTATGTGGAGAAGCTGGCTACGCCGGACGTGACCATAGCTGACATGATCGGCGACGTGGATCCGATTAAGGCGGCTCGGGGGGGACGGGATCTTTCGGATGAATTGACGATTCATTACGGATTGCTTCCGCGGGCGAATCGCGGGATTTTTGCGATTAATGAATTGCCGGATTTGGCCGGGAAGATTCAGGTGGGGCTTTTCAACATCATGCAGGAAGGTGATGTGCAGATTAAGGGTTATCCGGTGCGGATGCCGCTGGACGTGCTCGTAGTTTTCACGGCGAACCCGGAAGACTACACGGCGCGCGGGAAAATTATTACGCCTCTGAAGGATCGCATTGGCTCGGAAATTCGTACGCACTATCCGGCTACCGTGGAAGAAGGGATGTCGATTACCGCGCAGGAATCCTGGCTTGCGCGGGGTACGAACCTGCGGGTGGATGTGCCGGTTTATTTGTCGGAGGTGATTGAGGAGATTGCATTTTTGGCGCGCGAGGATAAGCGCGTGGATAAACGGTCTGGGGTTAGCCAGCGTTTGCCGATCAGCGCGCTGGAGAATGTGGCTAGCAGTTCGGAGCAACGGGCGGTGCGGAATGGCGAACGTCATGCCGTGGCGCGGGTCGCTGATATTTATTCTGCGATTCCTGCAATGACTGGGAAGTTTGAATTGGAATATGAGGGCGAATTGCGCGGGGCTGACAATATTGCCCGGGAATTGATTCGGGCGGCGGTGGGGAAAGTTTTCACGCGTTATTTTTCGGATGCGAATTTGCAGCCGGTGGTGCAGTGGTTTGAGATGGGTGGGGAGATGAAAGTTCCGGCGAACGCCGCGGCTGCCGACCACCATACGCAACTGAAGAAAATTCCTGGGCTTTTCGATAATTTGACGCCTTTGGGTGTGCGGGCTAAGGATGAAGCGGCGCTGATGGCTAGTGCGGCGGAATTTATTCTTGAGGGGCTTTGGGCGCACAAGCGCGTTAGCCGCAGCGAGGAACGCGGATTTTACGGTGAGGTGCGGAAAACGCCGGAGCCGCGCGAGCAGCAGCCGGGGCGCATGCCGCCGCGACGGCAGTTTAATTAGAAGGTTCATCTAACTGGTTTAACTAAAAACGATGCGCTACATCCGATATTCGCGATACACCGGAGAGGCCGCCGACGACGTGGACCTCCAGGATTTAATGAACAAGCTTTCCGATTTTCTGCTGCAGAGCGGATTTGAATCGCAGTATGGGATTTATGAGATGGATCCGCAGATGTCGACTGAGCGGATGATGGACGAATTGCGCGAGGCCATTCTGCGGGCGCTCGAAGAGGGTGATTTGATTCCGCCGGAGCTGATGGAACAGCTCATGCAGAATCCGGACCTTTCGAAAAATCAGGAATTGCGGGAGATGATTGACCGCTTGATCGAGCGGTTGCAGGAAGAGGGATTTATTTCGCAGCAGCCGCCGCAAGTTACGCCGCCGCCGAGCCAGACTCCGGGTGGGCAGATTGGGCGCGACAACCCGGACGCGCAGGCGCGCTTTGAGATCACCGACAAGGCCATCGATTTTCTGGGATTTAAGACTTTGAAGGATTTGATGGCTTCGCTGGGGAAATCCAGTTTTGGGCGGCATGATACTCGCGATTTGGCTACCGGGGTGGAATCGGGCGGCGTTTCGCGGCCTTATGAATTTGGCGATACTTTGAATCTGGATATTGGCGAGACGCTTTTTCGAGCGGTGCGGCGGCAGGGCGCGAAAGTGCCGATTGAGATTGATTATTCGGATTTGATGGTGCATCAGTGCGAGTATCAGAGTTCTTGCGCTACCGTGCTGATGCTCGATTGCAGCCATAGCATGATTCTGTATGGCGAGGATCGTTTTACGCCGGCGAAACGCGTGGCGCTGGCTTTGGCTCAACTGATTCGCACGCAGTATCCGGGGGATTCGCTGCATTGCGTTTTGTTTCATGATTCGGCGGAGGAGATTCCGCTGGGGAAATTGGCGCGGGTGCAGGTGGGACCTTATTACACGAATACGCGCGAGGGATTGCGTTTGGCGCAGCGCATTTTGAACAAGCAGAAGAAAGATATGCGGCAGATTGTGATGATTACTGACGGGAAGCCTTCGGCGCTTACGCTGGAAGACGGACGGATTTATAAGAATGCGTTTGGGTTGGATCCGCTTGTCGTTACACAAACTTTGGAAGAAGTCACTAAGTGCCGGCGGGCTGGAATTTTGATCAATACTTTTATGCTGGCTAGTGATTATAGCTTGGTGCATTTTGTGCAGAAGGTTACTGAGCTTTGCCGCGGGAAGGCTTACTTCACTACTCCTTACACGCTTGGGCAGTACCTGCTGATGGATTACGTGCAAAAGAAGACTCGGAATATTCATTAAATTGCGTTTCATGGCTTGATCCTGCACGAAGAGGCCCGGCATAAAGCGCGGGCCCTACGGGAGCTTGCTGCGCTTCGCGCAGCTCCCGGGCGGGCTTGTGCTATCGGAACCTCGAAGCTTTCGCGGGCGGCAGGCATCCAATAGAGTGCGGTACAATTTTGGGCGAGATTACTTCTTTGGATTATTTTTGATGGAGGAACGCGTTGGGAATGTTGGCTGCGGGAAAAATGGCGCCGGATTTTACTTTGGAGGGCGTGGACGGGAAGAGTCATTCGTTGGCTGCGGCTTTGAAGAATGGGCCGGTGTTATTGGCGTTTTTTAAGATTTCTTGCCCAGTTTGCCAGTTCACTTTCCCTTATATCGAGCGGCTTTTTGAGAAGTATGGGAATTCTAAAGTGACGGTTTGGGGCGTTTCGCAGGATGACGCGCAGGATACTTTGGAATTTTGTAAGGAATTCGACGTTTCGTTTCTGCAGCTCATCGATGCGAATGGTTATTCGGTTTCGAATCGGTATGGGATTACGAATGTGCCCACTTTGTTTTTGATTGGGACGGACGGGCGGATTCGCATCAGCGAGACTGGATTTTCTAAGAAGGATTTGGAGGAGATTGCCAAGGAATTTGCTGCGGTGAACGCTGTGCCGCCTGCTGCTTTATTCAAGCCTAGTGATATTGTCCCGGATTATAAGCCTGGTTGAGGATCGCGAAACTAGGTTCCGGGGGAACCTGCCGGCTTCGTCGCTCAGTCCAAAACTTCTTTGAGCAGATTCTTTTTATGTTTGGGCGGCTTTTTGCGCTTGTCGGGGATTACTCGCTCGGTTTGCGGAGTGCCGAGTGCCAGGCGGGCGCGGCGGCGGGCTTCTTTTGCGGCGCGGAATTTTTTGGGTTTGCGTAGCGGGCTCATTCCGGCGACCTCCGCGATGGATTATATACTCGATTCATTTGGCGCCGGCGTGTCTGTGGGCATTTTACGATGCAGCCGCTACTTGCGGTTGACGCGCGTGCTCGTCTGCTGTCGAATGGATCTGCATGATGCGACGACTTCGCGCTGTTGCTACTTCCCTTCCGTTGATATTGGTCATCGCGGCGATATTGCGGCTGGGATTTTTCTGGGATTATGCCGCGCAAAATTCGCATCATGCGTTGGGGGTGCTGCCTTTTCTTTTTGAGCCTGGGAATATTGCGGCTTCGATTGTTTCGGGGGGTGGATTTAGTTCGCCGTTTCGGGTGCCTAGCGGGCCAACAGCTTGGATGGCGCCGGTTTATCCCTTGCTCCTTGCTGCTGTGTTCCGGATTTTCGGGGCCTATACCTTTCATTCGTTTGTCGCGGCCACGCTGCTGAATATTCTTTTCTCGGTGCTCACCTGCATTCCTGTTTTTCGGATTGGGCGGCGCGTTGGGGGGATTGGTGTGGCTGCCGGGGCGGCTTGGCTTTGGGCTGTTTTTCCGAATGCGATTTTGGTGCCTTTTGAATGTATGTGGGATGCGTCGCTGGCGGCTTTGCTGGCCGCGGGGATTTTATGGGCAACGATTGAGTTGGCGGATTCGCTGCGGGTGCGCGATTGGATCGCATACGGCGCGCTGTGGGGATTTGCTTTGATGACGAATCCTACGCTGCTGGGGCTGCTTCCGTTTTTGATGGGATGGGTGATTTGGCGCCGGCGCGATCGCGCGAGTGCTTTGCTTAAGCCTGCCGGATTCGCGCTTGGCGTGATGATTTTGTGTTGCGTGCCTTGGACGATTCGGAATTACCTGGCGTTCGATACGTTTGTGCCTTTGCGGGCGAATTTGGGCGTGCAGCTTTGGTGCGGGAACAGCGATTCGGCGCGGGATTTGTGGCTTGGCGAGGGACATCCGATTCATGATTCGTTTGAGCGGGCGCATTACATTGAGATCGGTGAGATTGCTTATGAACGGGAGAAAAGGGCTGAGGCTTTGAATTACATGGCGACGCATTCTCGGCGGGAATTGCATTTGACTTGGGTGCGATTCAAGACTTTTTGGAGTGGGGGGACGCCTGCGCCTTTCGCTGATTTTATTCGCAGCCATTCTTGGTGGTTTCGATACGTCGTGGCCTTCAATCTTTTGACAGCGATTGGGGCGCTTGGCGGGATTATTGTGCTCTGGATTCGTCGCAGTGCGTATGTCGTTCCTCTTGCTGTTTTCCCGGTTATTTTTCCTTGGGCTTATTATCTTACGATTGTGGAGCCGCGGTATCGGCAGCCCGTCGATCCGGTGGCGATGTTGTTGACGGCGATTGTGATTGCGCAATTGGTCTCGAGAAGGAAATTAGAGGCGTCGTAAATTTGGGATGAGCTTGACGGAGCAATTCCCGGCGCTAAAGCGCATGTTCAGCTGAGAGGCTGTTTTCGGAGCGCTGAAGCGCTCCTCCCCCGCATGAATGCGAGGGCCCCCACCGAAATGCCAAACCCCCGATAGTGGCCCTGACAACCCTTGGGTGCGTTTCTGGGTCGTGCGCGGTACCAAAAAACAATCTGATTGACGCCGGGGGCTTCTCGGGGTACTTAGCTACAAAACCTTTGTGCTGAATCGTGTGGCTCATCGCTTATGACTGGCAAACGGGACATGAATTTAGAGGATGCGCTTATTGAGGTTTGGCGCCAGGCGTTGGTGGAAGAGAAGGCGGAAGTCGAGGTGAATGGCTCGCGTTTTACGGTGCGGGTTACGGCGAAGAAGAATTTGCGGCAGATTGATTTTCGCGTGGGAGAGGATGCTGTGCGCGGGATTGAGCAGAATCCGAAGACGGCTTCACGTTGGGCGCAATTGGCGCGCAAAGGGCATAAGGTGATGCAGTTTCTGATGCAGGGGCGATATTTTGCGAATGTGGTGGATGGGAAGTTGATGTTGTATGGCAAGCGGGCTGCGAGCGAGTGATGCGGGGTCATTTTTGGCGGTGGTTTGGTGCTTTCGGGCTGCGACCGTTTAACGGTTGCGGAATCTAACACGATGAATGCGCTCGACGGCGAGCTCAACAATTGAACACGACAAAGGGAGGGTTCGATCCGTGGCGAAATCTAACTTCTCCTCAGCCGAGAAGTGGCTGGTTAAGAAAATTCACCGGTCGATTGGGAACGCTCCGCTGCAGTTGGTCCTTGGGAATGGAGATGAGAGTGGCGCGAGCGATGGCGATCGCACGGGGAAAGTAATTCTGCGCGATCGGACGACGCTTCTACGGATGCTGCTCGATCCTGAGGTTGGGTTCGGCGACAGTTATATGGAGGGGCGGGCGGAAGTCGACGGGGATTTGGTGCGCTGTTTGGAGGACGTGATCCGGTCGATGCGCGCGCCGCAGGCGGGAACCTGGTACGGGAAGATGATTTCGCGTTGGCTGGCTTGGGCGCAGGCGAATACGCCGCGCGGGTCGGCGAAGAATATCCATACGCACTACGATATGACTTCCGAATTCTACAAACTGTGGCTGGATTCGCGCATGGTCTATACCTGCGCTTATTTTCCGACGCCATCGACGGGGCTCGAGGAAGCGCAGCTTGCGAAGATGGATCACGTTTGCCGCAAGGTGCAGCTGCGGCCGGGCGAAAAAGTGATTGAGGCGGGATGCGGTTGGGGCGCGCTGGCGATTCATATGGCCAAGCATTATGGCGTGAATGTGCGGGCTTTCAATATTTCGAAGGAGCAGATTGCGTTTGCCCGGGAGCGGGCGAAGAAGGAAGGGTTGAGCCGGCAGGTGGAATTTATTGAGGATGATTACCGGAATATTTCTGGGAAGTGCGATGTGTTTATGTCCGTGGGGATGCTGGAGCATGTGGGCGCGGAAAATTATAAGCGGCTGGGGCGGGTGATACATCGCGCGATGGGGGATTCGGGGCGCGGGTTGCTGCATTTTATTGGGCGGAATCAAAATCGCTTGTTCAGTCCGTGGATTCGCAAGCGGATTTTTCCGGGGGCGCATGCGCCTTCGTTGCGGCAGGTGATGGATATTTTTGAGCCTTCGGATATTGCCGTGCTGGACGTGGAGAATTTGCGTTTTCATTATGCGCGGACTTTGGAGCATTGGCTGGCGCGATTTGAACGCTCGACGGAAAAGGTGCAGGAAATGTTTGGCGCGGATTTTGTGCGGGCCTGGCGGCTTTATTTGGCCGGGTCGATTGCCGCGTTTACGACTGGATCGCTGCAATTATTTCAGGTCACCTTTGCGGGATCGGAATGTGCGCGGATTCCTTGGACGCGGGCTTACCTTTATCAGGATCAGCAGGAAGCTGCGGCGGAGAAAGAGCCGAAATGGATTCGTGCGATGTCTTGATTGTTGGCGGCGGGCCGGCGGGGTCGTCTTGCGCCTGGGCTTTGCGCGCGAGCGGCTTGGACGTTGCCATCCTCGACCGGTCCGTCTTTCCGCGCGATAAAGTTTGCGGCGGATGGATCACGCCTGCCGTTACTGAAGAATTGCGAATCGATTTGGATGAGTATCGCCGCGGGCGCGTGTTGCAGCCGATTGCGGGATTTCTTACCGGCCGGATGGGCGGAACGGAAGTTGTGACGGACTACGGCCGGCCTATCAGCTACGGGATTCGGCGCTGCGAATTTGACACTTTTTTGCTGGAGCGTTGCGGGGCGCGGATTTTCCAGGGCGCGCCATTGACGACGCTCGAACGGAGCGGAGATTCCTGGCTGGTGAATTCCGCGATCAAAGCGCGATTGATTATTGGCGCTGGGGGCCACTTTTGTCCCGTGGCGCGCTCGCTTGGAGCGGGGGCGCGCAGTGAAGTTGCAGTGGCGGCGCAGGAAATTGAGTTTGAGATGGATCCGTCGCAGCACGCGCGATGTTCTGTGCGGGCGGAATTGCCGGAATTATTTTTCTGCGCGGATATGAAGGGTTATGGATGGTGCTTTCGGAAAGAGAATTTCCTGAATATCGGATTGGGACGATTAGACGAGGGCCAGGGGCTGCCGCAGCATGTTGCTGCGTTTGTGGAATTTTTGAAGACGACGGGAAAGGTTACGTTTGATTTGCCTGCGGGAATGCGCGGGCATGCTTATTTGATTTATCGCGAAGCGCATCGCCGGGTGGTAAGCGATGGGGTGTTGCTGATCGGCGATTCTGCCGGGCTGGCTTATTCACAGAGCGGCGAGGGGATTCGGCCGGCGATTGAATCGGGGTTGCTGGCGGCGAGAGCGATTGTTGCCGCGCGCGGAGATTATTCCGAGAGCGGGCTTGCGAAGTATCGGGGGCTTTTGCAATCGCGTTTCGGCGATGCTAAGGAAGATTGGTCAACGGCCATTGGACGTCGATTGCCTACGCGGGTGATGAGTGGGTTTGCGCGGTTGTTGCTGGCGAGCGGATGGTTTTCGCGGCATATAGTTTTGGACCGGTGGTTTTTGCACCGAGATGTCCCTGCCTTGGTGTGATGTTGTGCGACCGTATAGCGATTGACCCGCCCTTCAGTCGAACGCAATTGCAAAACCGAAAACCCAAGGCTAACCCGGGCCGGTCGTAAACCCCGGCCCCTACGTTTCTGTCAGGCCGAAGGCTTTTGCTAGAAGTTCGTACGAACGGACGCGGGCTTCTGGGTCGTAGGCGTGGGTCATGATCATTATTTCGTCGGCTTGGGTGCGCTTGGCTATGGCTTCTATGCGCGGGCGGACTTGATCCGGCGTGCCTACGATTAGAAGACGCTTGTAGGACGAGACTACCGCTTGCTCTTCTGGCGTGTAGGTGTGGGACTGCGCTTCTTCGGGGCTGGGCATTTGGCCGGGGCGGTTGGTGCGCAATTGAGCGAACGAGAGTAGTAGCGATGAGGCTATGCGTTGGGCGGCTGGTTCGGTGTCGGCGCAGAAGACGGAGAGGGCGAGGATGGCGTGCGGCTTTTCTAGCACGCCGTTGGTGGAAAAGCCGCTGCGGTAGGCGTGCATTGGGAAATCTGGTGGATCGAGGCTGAAATGTCCGGCGAAGGCGAAGCCTACGCCCATTTCTGCGGCTAGTTTTGCGCCGTAATCGCTTGAGCCGAGGAGGTAGATCGGCGGGAGCGGACGGTCCTCGGGCATTGCGCGGATGTTGCGAAATGGGCTGGCGGGTGGGAATTCGCCGCTGCCCCAGGCGATTAGTTCGCCGAGTTGTTCGAGGAAATCGTCTTTGGTTAGGGCCTCGCGCGAACGGCGCAGCGCCAGGGCTGTTAGCGGATCGGTGCCTGCGGCGCGGCCTATGCCGAGATCGATGCGGCCGGGATGGATGGCTTCGAGAAGTTTGTAGGACTCGGCTACTTGTAGCGGGGAGTGATTGGGGAGCATTACTCCGCCGGCGCCTAGACGGATTCGGGTGGTCATTGGGCCTACGTGGGCGATTAGGATCTCGGGTGTGGTGGTGGCGATGCCTGGCAAGTTGTGGTGTTCGGCGTACCAGAGGCGCGTGTAGCCGAGGCGATCGACGGCTTGCGCGATTTTCGTGGCGCTTTGTAACGCGGCGATGCTGGTGCTGCCGTGCGAGAGTGGAACGAGGTCGAGAACGGAGAGCGGGAGTCGCATGCGGTTGTTGACTTCTCCTTGGTTTGTGGAGCGCAGGAACCATCATAGCTGCGATTTTCGTTGGGCTGACGGTCCTGACATGTCTCCCTTAATTAGATGGGATCTGAACGCTCGGGATTCGATGCGAGTGGCGAGACAATGACAGTGCTGACGCCAAGGCAAAAGAAATTTCAAATGGCATTGCTGACATCGCGCACATTTGCAAGACCGATGTAACGCGGAACATGCCGGATCGCGTTACGCCGGGGCGAATAGCCAACGATTTCGCTGGCGTGAGACGGGCGGGCGCAGCAAGCAAGCCGGCGCCCCTACGGGGAGAAATCTGAGCTGGCTCAGTTTTCTGTCCTCCGCGTCTGCCGGCGTATACTCAAATATGTCCGATGCGATCCGCTGACTCATTCCGATTATTTCGAAATATTCGATTCTTTTTTTCTGTTGCCGTGGTGTTTGCGTTGCCATCGGGCGCGGCCGCCCAAAAGAAGGCGGGGCCGCGCAAAACGGTTAGCGCGCAATGGAGCAGGCAGGAATGTTCTGCGGGCATCGATTTGTTCTTTAGCGCGATGGAACCGCGTCAGGGGAGCTTGCAGTTGGTTGAAATTCGCAGTAGAAAGAGGTTGGCGGAGGTGTCTGGGAAGTGGAACGGCGACGAGTTGCAATTTTGGACGCCGTCGAGCGGGGCGGGCAAGGGATTGGATGTGCGACGGGCGCTGCTGGGAATCGATCTCGCGCTGGCGGCCGGAGCGCACGACTTTGCGGCCGCCGGGAAAACTGCTGACGGCGAGGCCTTTAGTTGCGGTGCAACCTTGACCGTGAGGGAGGGACAGTTCGCGGTAGAGAAATTGACGGTGGCGCCACAATTTGTGGAACCGAATCCGGAGCAACTCGCGCGTGCGGAAGAGGAGGGCAAGCGATTGCGGGAAATTTTCGCAACCGTGACGCCAGAGAAGCTTTGGAGCGGGCGGTTCCGCGTACCCATTACGGGTGCTACGAATGGGAGAAATTTTGGAAGGAGGAGAGTGCTGAACGGGGAGCCTTCGTCGCCGCATACGGGAGTGGATTTTCCGGCGCCGGCTGGGACGTCGATACACGCGGCGCAAGATGGGCGCGTGGTGTTAGCCGAGCCGCTTTATTTCTCAGGAAATACCGTGATCATCGATCACGGCCTCGGGGTTTATACGCTTTACGGACATCTCAGCGCGTTTGGTGTGAAGGCTGGCGATGCGGTCGTTGCCGGTAGCGTGATTGGGAAAGTGGGGGCTACGGGCAGGGTAACCGGTCCGCACTTGCATTGGGGATTGACGGTGAACCGCGCGAAAGTGAACGCGCTCGATATCACCCGATCGCTTTGAACACGGCGCAACGCGCGCCTGTAGCCGGTTAGTCTCTTATTCTCCCAACGGAGTAGGCCCGCCGCCGCTGGCTTCTGACCAGATTCGCACCCCACGAGTTTCTTTCAGGAGGAGGCTCCCCACTATGAACGTTATGCCTGCCACTATCATCGGGTAATAGAGACCGGCGTAGATGTTGCCGGTGGCTGCTACTGACGACAACCCTATCAGTGGTAGCAGGCCGCCGAAGACACCGTTTCCTATGTGGTACGGTAACGATAGCGACGTGTAGCGGATCTTGGCGGGGAAAGCTTCGATCAAGTAGGCGGCGATCGGGCCGTAGACCAGGCAGACGTAGAGAACCTGCACGAAAATTAGGAAAACTAACATGGGGACGTTGGGCGCGGGCGCTTCCTTGGCTGGAACTAACGCGCCTGTCGCGTCGGTGGTCATGGCTGTCAGCGAGATCGCGTTGGTCACTTTGTTGCGAGTGGACTTTACGGTCACGACGTTGTTGCCCGCGGCGCTCGCCATCGCATGGTAGATCGGGATATAGGTGAGAACGCCGAGGAGGCAGCCGGCCATCATTAGCTTTTTGCGGCCGATGCGATCGGACAGCGCGCCGACCACCGTGAAGAATGGCATGCCGCACAGTAGAGCGATGGCCACGATGATGTTCGCGGTTTTTACGTTTATCTTGAGGATGGTCTGCATATAGAAGAGCGCGTAAAACTGGCCCGTATACCAAATCACGCCCTGCCCCGCAGTGGCTCCGAATAGCGAAATCAGCACGAGCTTCAGATTCGACCACTTTGTGAAAGCATCCTTGAGCGGTTGCGTGGACGTCATGCCTGCGCTCTTTAGCTGCGCGAAGATGGGCGACTCTTTCATTTTCAGGCGGATGTAAAGAGAGATGATCACCAGGAAAATGGAGATCAGGAACGGAATGCGCCAGCCGTAAGCGGCAAAGTCTTCCTTGGACATCGAGTTCTGAGTCACAAGAATCACGATGAGCGAGACGAAAAGGCCCAGGGTGGCTGTGATCTGGATGAAACTGGTGTAGTAGCCGCGCTTGCTGTCCGGGACGTGTTCGCCGACATACACCGCGGCGCCGCCATATTCTCCGCCGAGGGCCAGGCCCTGTAGGACGCGGATTAGGATCAGCATAATGGGCGCAAACCAGCCGGCGGTGGCGAAGCTGGGTAGCAGACCGATTACGAAAGTAGAAAATCCCATGATTGAGAGGGTCACGAGGAAGGCATATTTGCGTCCCACCAGATCGCCAATGCGGCCGAAGAAAAGCGCGCCGAAAGGCCGTACCAGGAAGCCGACCGCAAAAGTGGCGAGATAGGCGATGTAGGCGAAATTGTCGTTGCCGGGAGGATAGAACTTCAGCGCCAGGATGGCGGTGAGGCTGCCGAAAATATAGAAGTCGTACCACTCGATCATGGTGCCGACCGAGGAGGCCATGATCACGCGCCAGATGCCGTACTCGGGCTTGCTGGTTCCTACCGCCGATGCAGCAGTCGTCATCGCTTCGTCCCCTGGCTGGAGAGGTTAGTCTCCGCAATGCGAGTTTGAATATCCTTTGCCTAAGCTTTGCGACGAGTTGCCGGCGTCGAAACTTTCGCTGGAGCGAATCGCCGGCCGACACGAATCGATAGCGCCAATCCAGATTTGTATCGATGAAACTATTTCGAGCTGCGGCCTTATTGATCCTTCTGCAAAATCGCGCTGACCGTCAGATCTGATCCCGCCAAAACGGTTAGTTCGCGCTTCCATTGAGCAAAGCCTGGTAAAGAAAAAACGACGGAGTGTGTGCCCGCGCTTAGCACGATTGACGACGGGGTGCTGCCTACATAGTTGCCGTCTAAAGTAATTTCTGCGCCGGGGGGTGTGGATGCGAAATTGACCTTAACTTTTTCGGCGGGAGATTCCTGCGCTGCGCGCGCGGGCGGCGCGGGAGCTCGGACAGGAGCGGTAGCCGGCGCGGGAGAAACCGCCGGAGCAGGCGCTGAAGCTGGAGCCGTTGCTGGAGCAGCCGCTGGTGTTGGAGTTGGAACTGGGGTTGGAGCGGGAGTCGCCGTCGAAGAACTCGGGCTTGGAGCTGCGCCCGGCTGCGGAGATCCCGCGGAAGCTGGAGCGGAAGGCGCGGAAATTTCCGCTACGTACTCATAAAACTGCTTGGCTTGCTTGCCCTTCGAATTTCTGAATGAAACGGTGATTCCGCGCTTTTCTTTCCGTCCGTAAATGGTTTCGCCGGGAGACAATGCCTCGCATTCCGACCACTTTGAGTCGGCTGTGCAAGTGATGCGGAAGGATTTTCCATCTGAATCCTGCACGAGCAGAATATTCTGCGTGGGCGGAGCCGTGCTGCCATTGCAGTCCGATGAATAGGCCATGAGCGTGCAATTCTTCACCGGGGCTGCGCCGGCGTCGAGCACGTGCGACTCGGCGCTTAGCACCGTGATTCGCAGGGGATAGCGAGAGGAACCGTCTTTGGCGAGCATGGCGGGGGCGAAGACGGCGCTGAGTAAAAACAGCGCCGCCAGCGATTTAAGACTTTTCGGCCACGCGCCCATCGTGCCCTTCCCGTCTTCGAATCCGGCAGTTTATAGAACTTGTTACAACCCGCTGTCAACCGTTAGAACGTGAACACCGGGCCGAACTCCTCGCGTTGATCCTGCCAGATGCGGGACGGGGCTGCCGCAATCGTCCAGAAGCCACCCAGCTCCGGTACTACGCGCGAGCCGTAATGGGTCTGCTCGAAAGCGAACGAGCACCACTGATTGATTTTGTAGTAGAGAGTTCCGCCGATGAATTCGCTGCCGATCATCGGGATGCCTACACCCTGGCCATTCTGGTTCGGGCCGACGCCATCGACGAAGCCGAGCTGCATGAGCGCGTCGCGGTGGACGTTCTGTTCCTTGCCGGCGTGCAGGTAGAGCTGCCAGCCTGCGTTGTGACCCTTGGGGTCGGCGTTAAACCAGCGGGAGATTGGCAGACCCACTTCGGCGAATCCGCCGTAGGTGCGTACGGCATGCTCTGGGGCAACTTCGAGTTTTCCGGAGCAGGTTGCCGCTGCGGCGTTGTATACGCCAGTGCACCCGAGCATGGCGAATCCGGAGAGAACGCCCGCGACGTTGTCGATGCCGGTTCCGGAGAACACCGGGGTGAGGCCGATGGCGTTCGTGTAGTTGGTTGTGAGTTGGCCTCCGAGGATGGCGCGCAAGTCGCCGCCGCGATAGGCGCTGACAACGATCGTGAACCAGCGCGTCGGCAATTGGACCGCGATCTGATTGCCGTACATATCGCTGCTTGCTGTGTAACCTTTGGCGAACTGAGTGTTCGCGACCAAAGCTGTCGGGTACGGGTTGCCAAACAGGTCGGTCGCGGTATTGGTGACGGTGGACTCGCGCTTCCCGAAGAATCCGGTCCAGAAGATTTGCGCCGGGGGAACGTTGGGAGCCTTGTCGAGTTGGAACTGCAGAGTCAGGCCGGCAGCGAGTTCAGGACGATCGGCATCGGCGCCCTGGCGTTCGGCTTGACCGATCTGATTCAAGAAGCCGGAAGTTGGCGACGCGCCATTGCAAAACGCATCCGCTAGAGTGCAAAAAGTGAGCTTTTCGATCTGGCCCGTAGCGGGCATTTGGATCGCAAACTCCGGTGAGATCTTGAATTTGCGGTCGGAGTCGCCAATCTGCTGCACGGCTCCGATGCGAAACTGCGGCGTGCGGTTGTAGAGGGCACCGTAGGAGGCACCGGCCCAAGTGGTGTCCAGCAAGTTGGGCAAGGCCTTCGAACCGAATAGCGTCCAATCCTGTCCGCCTACGAAGAATAGGCTGGTCTTATCCGAGGCGCGCCAATCGACGCGAGCGTAAGCCAACCGCAGTCGCGGGTTGGGGCTGCGAATCGAAGTCACGTCGGAGTTGTCGGACTCATTGAAGTTGCCTTCGAAGTCCGCTTCGATGCGTCCCGTAAGAACTAGATTGGGAGAAATGTCCGGCCACTCGATGTTGAGCCCGATGCGGCTCTGGCGGGCTTTGATGTGGAACTCGGGGTCGGCGTTAGGGCCGGTATTGCTGCCCGGCAGCAACATCAGACCGCCGACGATCGGGAAATCATCCCCATTTGGCGAACTGCTGTCGTGTTCCGCGGTGGCTTTGATGAAACCGTACGGAGTGAAAGTCACTGGCCCGATCTTCAGGCCAATTAGCCCGCCGGGCTTCGGCGAATCGAACGACATCACGCGCACGGGGGCGGCCGCCGGAGCTACTGACGGGCCGGCGGGCTTCGGAGGTGCCGCGGCTTGCGGCGCGGGAATCGGCTGCAAGGAGGCTGTATTCGGGCTCGGATCGAAGTTCGAAGGCGCGGTTGCCGGAGCTGCAACTGGAGCTACGGGACTTGTGGACGGCTGGATCGCCGTCGGCGGAGCCGGGACTGAAGTCAGGACTGGTGCTGCTGCCGGTGCGGTGCCTGGTAAATCGCCGGCGGTCAATATTCCTTTGCGATTGAGGAGATCGACCAAGAGCTGGAACTCGGCATCAGGAGCGGCGCTACGGATTTCGTTGGCTTCCGTGGGCGCGAGAACACCCTTGGACACGAGCACGTCTAACAGGGCCGATACTTTTGCACTGGAGGCAGCTGCGGGACTGGAGGACGAATTTGGATCCGTGGGAGCCGCCGTTTTGTCGGATGATTTGGCGGAACTTGCGTTGGCATTCGCCTTTGCCTTCGTTGAATCGTCGTCGGATCGGGCGAACGTAGGTGCGACAGATACAACCGCTACGAGTAGAACCCCCATCAAGCGATTCAAAATCATAAGCTTACCGTCCTCCTTGATCAGAGAACTGCGCAGTAAAATAGGCACACTCGTGCTGTTCAACCTTCAGTGAAAGTCGGGATTTCACTCAATTACGATTTAATACTGTATTCGAAGCCCCACTGCGGTCCCAGAGTGCGCGCAAATTCACACAGTATTAATTAATTGTCAACAAGAATTAATATTTGCTTCGAAAATATTTTGTGGCGGAAGCGTGTGGGAGTCGAACCCACCATTCGGCTCGCGAAGAGCCGAATCGCCGGCTTTGAAGGCCGGGAGGATCACCGGACCCCTTGCGCCTCCGTCGGAGTAGGCGTCATCGTAGCATATTGATCGCGGCGATTTTGCTGGGACGCTAAGGCGGATTCACGGCTGGGCCTTACACCAACGTCAAAATCTACTACAGAACCTTACTTCGAAAGACCTCACCTCTGAAGAGGTGAGCTACATGAATTACGCTGCGGAGGACTTGGCTTCTTCGGCGGCTTTGGTTGTGTGCATTACCAAGACTGGAACGTGGGACTCGCGTAGGACTTTTTCGGTTACGGAGCCGAAGACTAAGGCGTGCAGGCCGGAGAGGCCGTGGGTGGCGATTACGATTAGGTCGGCGTCGTTTTCGTCGGCTTGGCGGATGATTTCCATGGCGGTGTCGTTGGCGGTGCCGATGGTGGATTCGGCTTTGATGCCGGATTGCTTGAGCTTTAGCGCCATTTCGGCCAGGCGCGTTGCGGCGTCTGTGTGCAGGGACTCATCGTATTGGCCTTCTTTTAGCATCGAGACTGACGACGGTAGATCGGGAATGGCTGGGACTATGTGAACTAGCAGGAGCTCGGCGTTGAATTGCTTGGCTAGGCTGGCGGCTGTTTCTAGGGCTGACTGGGATGGAGCGCTGAAGTCGATTGGCGAGAGAATTTTTGTGAATGTGGACATGTGGCTCCTTCTGTTATGGCGATCGATCGTTGCGAGAACTCGAGTTCGACGAGCTCCGCGGCTAAAGCCGTTTTAGTGGCACGGCATATTCGGCTTGACTGAAGTCATGCCCTGACAAGGCACGAACAACCAAAGCTAAGTCGGGCGGGAGAGTGAACCCCCGCTCCTACTTCCGGCCCCTTCTAGCTCCATTTGTTAAATAGCCAGAATAGGCTGCCCGCGAGTAAGGCGGCGGCTGGCAGCGTGAAGATCCAGGCTAGTGCGATGTTGCGGACCGTGGCGAATTGCAGGCCGCTGCGATTTGCGGCCATGGTGCCCGCTATGCCCGACGATAAGACGTGCGTGGTACTGACAGGTAATCCGTAGATGTCGGCGGCCATGATGGTGGCGGCCGCTACTAGTTCGGCTGACGCGCCTTGGGCATAGGTGAGGTGCTCTTTGCCGATTTTCTCGCCTACTGTGACTACGATGCGCTTCCAACCGACCATTGTTCCGAGACCTAGAGCTAGCGCGACGGCTACTTTCACCCACGTGGGGATGAATTTTGTGGCGAGATCGAGATGCTTCTTGTAATTCGCGAGCGCGGCCTTATCGGCATCGGCGAGAACTGGCTTGCCCGATTTTTGCATCAGGCGCAGCCCTTCGCTGATTACGTACATATCGTTGCGCACGTTGGCTTGTTGATCGGCGGGGACTTGAGCCAACGCTTTATAGAGCGCTACTTCGTGCTCGATGTCGCCGATGAGTTGCTGCATGGCCAGCATGGTGCTGGGTTTGAATTCGCGGGTGCGAATATAGGTGGTGACTTCGTCGCGCGTGTCGCCGACCACTGCGTTGGGATCGATATAGTGATTCACTGCGGTGATGGCTTGCTCGGAAACTGCGGCGAAATCTTGCACTTGATTGATGCCGACAGCGTGATTTAGCGCATAAGCGGTGGGGACCGTGCCGATGAGAATGAGCATGATCAGGCCCATACCCTTTTGGCCGTCATTGGAGCCGTGCGCGAAACTTACGCCGGTGCAAGTGAGGATGAGCAGCGAGCGAATCCAGAACGGAGGCGGCTCGGCACCCTCGGGAGCCTTATAGAGTTGCGGATTGCGGATCAGCTTCTTAGCTAGCAGCAGGAGCAACGCTGCGCAAACAAATCCGACCACCGGAGAAATCAGAAGCGAGCGGAACACGTTGCCGGCTTGTCCCCAATCGACGCCGCTGGTGCCGGTTTTCACGGCCATAAGCTGATTGGCTAGGCCGACTCCGATGATCGAGCCGATCAAAGTGTGCGAACTCGAAGCGGGCAGGCCAAACCACCAGGTTCCCAGATTCCACAGAATCGCCGAGACCAACAAGGCGAAGACCATCGCGAAACCAGCTCCGCGGCCCACTTGCAGAATTAATTCGACTGGGAGCAACGAAACGACGGCGAAAGCCACAGCGCCTGAGGAGAGCAGCACGCCGATCAGATTCCATAGGCCGGACCAGACCACCGCTACGTGCGGCTCGAGCGAGTGAGTATAGATTACCGTGGCGACGGCGTTGGCTGTGTCGTGGAAGCCGTTGACGAATTCGAAGGCGAGGGCGATTAATAGCGCGATGCCGAGAAGAACGTAGGGCCACGCGGATGCGACGTGGACGCCGGCGAGATCGGACATCAGGCGTATGCCGATGAAGATGATTCCGCCGACTAGGATTACGAGGAATGCGAGGATGCCCAGGCGACCGGGAGAAGATTTCTTCAGCTTTTGATCGAGTAGCGACGGCGGAGGCGCGATATTCGGTACGGCGGCGACGGTGTCGGCCATAGGGACCCTCGAAGGAGATTGGAACGCGCGGACAGTACCAATCCGCTTGTAAATTCGCGATGACTGCCAGATGAATACTGCGTGAACGGACGCCGCGGCCAAATTTCAGGCATCGCAAAAGCGCCGGTCAGGAAAAGGCGCCACCGGAGACGTCGTGATCGCGCACGGCACACTAGCTCCGATTGCGCCAGCCTGCCGGGCCTTCGATCCGCCTGACTACTGCCCGGCAGCCTTGCTCTTATGCCCGTGGTGCTCGACGTGCGACTTGGCGGCTTCCGTCGCGTGATGCGTGGCGTGGTGAAGATGGCCTTGCGCCGAATGAGCGTGATGGGCTGCCGTTTCGTGGTTTCCGGCCTCGTGATGCCGGGCCGCCTCGCGATGATGCTTTGCTGCGTGGTCGTGGTGCTCCGCTGCCTTGGTGTGATGCTCTGCCGCTTGCTTGGACATGTTTCCTCCAGAGTGAAAAACGAACTGACGCGGGGAGGTTACTCATCGATGATGAAAGCTGCATGACTCTACGGTGAAAGTTGCCTATGCTTATTGCGATGGGAGCGACGACGGTTCCGCGGCAGCTTAGCCGGTCAAGTGGCGGCTGTAATATCCGATTAACCTAATACGGTTAGAAACACAGGCCATGCCCGCGGCGGACGCTGTCGTCGCGGGGACAACCGAATCGTTCGTCGACTAAATACCCAGCCGAGAAGAGGTGAGGGTTCGCGATGCAAAATTACGATCTGCTGGCAATTGGTTCTGGCCCTGGTGGACAGCGCGCGGCGATTCAGGCGGCTAAGTGCGGGAAACGCGTGGCCGTGGTGGAAAAGCAAAGTTCGATTGGCGGGACCTGCATTAACTTCGGGACGATTCCGAGCAAGACGCTGCGCGAGGCGGTGCTGCATCTCTCTGGATTCCATTATCAGAATCTTTATGGCGTGGACTATCGGGTGAAAGAAAAAATCACCATGGAGGACTTGATCTTCCGGGTGAAGCGGGTGATCGAGACGGAAGTCAGCGTGACGCAGGCGCAATTGCAGCGCAATGGGATCGAAATGCTGCATGGCACGGCGAAATTTGCCGGGCCAAATCATGTTCGCATCGAGAACAGTCGCGGGGCGCTGGAAGTTAGCGCGAACACGATCGTCATCGCCACCGGCACCAAGCCTGCGACTTCGCCTAAGGTGCCGTTCAATCAGCGCAACATTTTGAATAGCGACCAGATTTTTACCATGCAGGAGATTCCGAAGACGCTGATTGTAGTGGGCGGCGGCGTGATCGGGATGGAATACGTTTGTATGTTCGCTACTCTTGGCGTGCGCGTGATTTTGGTGGAGAAGCGGGCGCGCTTGCTGGAATTTGCGGATGCGGAGATGGTGGAGGCACTTTCGTATCAGTTGCGCGACCGGCGCGTGACCATGCGATTGAATGAGGAAGTGGAGAGCGTGGAAGAGACGCCTGACGGGCGCGTGGTGGCGAATCTGATGAGTAAGAAACAGATTTATGCCGACGCGCTGCTTTATGCGGTGGGCCGGCACGGAAATGTTTCGGAATTGGATCTGCCGGCCGCCGGACTCACGGCGGATAATCGTGGGCGGATCACGGTGGATGAGCACTACCGGACCGCCAAGGAACACATTTATGCGGTCGGCGATGTGATTGGATTTCCGAGTTTGGCTTCCGTGTCGATGGAACAGGGGCGGCTTGCGGCGGCGCATGCTTTTGGAGTGCCGGTGCACTCCGATCCTGCTAGCTATCCTTATGGAATCTATACGATTCCGCAGATTTCATTTATTGGGAAGAATGAGGAGCAACTTACTGAGGAAGATGTGCCTTACGAAGTGGGCATTGGATATTACCGCGAGATTGCGCGGGGGCAGATTTCCGGGGAGATTACCGGGCGGCTGAAATTGATTTTTCATCGGGAGACTCGGGAAATTCTCGGCGTTCATATTATTGGCGAGGATGCTTCCGAGCTTTTGCATATTGGGCAGGCGGTGTTTTGTTTGAAGGGGAAGCTCGATTATTTTGTGAATACGGTTTTTAATTATCCCACTTTGGCGGAATGTTATAAGGCTGCAGCGTTCAATGGGTTGAATCGACTTACCTAGAATTTGAACTTTTGGTCCGACCTTGTTTATTGCCCCTGGCTTGAGTTGTGGTCGTAGGATGCCGGCAGGGACGCCGGCGCTACTTAGTGGCCGACCAGCACCCAGGACGCCCACTTTGATGGGTCATCCTTCCCTGTGCTTTTGATAATTTTCGCGCGGATTTCTAGTTGGGCTTTGCGCAGGGCTGTCCATTTGTCTTCGCCGGTTAGCCAGTGTTTGTAGAAGAGTTCGGCTAGTTCGGCGGATTCTTTGTCACTCATCGGCCAGAGAGAAATCAGGACGGTGGCGGCGCCGGCTCGCAGCATCGCGCGGGGCATGCCGTAAATGGCTTCGCGGGCGCTCTTGGGATCGATTTTTCCCGCGGAAGTATTCAAGACCACGAGTTCTGTTCCGTTGAGATCGAGTCCTGCGGACTCGTAGGCGCTCAGGATTCCATCTTCAACATCGGGCGGCGGCTCGACTCCGGATAATGCTGCGTCCGCACCGGCGAAGAATATTCCTGTGCGAAGCGACGGATCGTCGAGGCCCGCGGGGATTTCATTTGCGGATTGCGCGTCGCCGCCTTCGGGTTGCGGCAGATAAAATCCGGAGGTCGCGATGTGAAGGACTCGCGGGCTGTGCGCGCCTCGAATGGCTTCTTCGACCGCGAGAGGACCTTCGTAAAGCTGAACCTGCCAATTCTTTTCCTGCAGCATTTTTGAAATCGATTGAACTTCCGCGCCGCTATCCGGCAGACGCGCGAGAATTGTCTTTGTGTCCGCGGCCGGTGGCGCCGATGGAATCGCGGGTGCCGGCATGCCTTTTGCGACTGCGTCGATCGCGGCGAGCGCGGAGCGATACTGCGTCTCGGACAACGCGAAATCTGGATCGCCGAGAAGGACTGCGGTTTTCGCGGGACTATCCGTGCGCGGAGCGGCGGCTCGAACTAAATCTCGCGTACTTGGAACCATGTGCAGGTCGTATTTCTCGAGCAGCACCTTGTGGTCGCCCGCGGTTACGGCGCCGAACGCTACTTCGTTGAGCGCGCCGTCTGGGGAGATGTAGACGCGAGTGGCACCGCCGAGCGCGGATTCGATCGGCTTCCAGAATGCTTCGTAGAATTTCGACGAGTCGGGATGGGCGGCGGGTGCGAGCGAGCTGTGATACGCGCGTAGAGGCTCTGCCTCAAGCGTGGCTGCGTCGCCGAGAGTCACGAGCGTCGGCGAATTCACATACGTAGTGAGAACCAGAACCACATAGATCGGTTTGCTTGCGCGGGTTTCGGCATCGGCAAAATCGAAGCGCAAATACTCAACGGCCGCTTCACCCTCGTGCAATTGTTTGCGGATATCGCTCAGCGTCGGCGGGACCGTTGCTGGCGCTGGAGGATGCGAGCCGAGGCGCCGGGAATATTCGCGTTCAAGCTGCATCGATTGGTCGGCAAGCTTCTCTTCGGCCGCGCGCCATTCGGCGGTGTCGGGATGTTTTTGCGCGAAGAAAGCTGCCAGCTGCGATCTTTTAGAGGCGAGTTGTTCGAGTAGCGCTGTTGCTTCCGGGTCGCTGCCGGCGGTGGCGCGATGCCGCGCGAGAGTGAAGCTTGCGAGCGAGACCGCCTTCTGCCAAACGGCGAGATCGTACATGCGTGCGGCTTCGCCCGGATCGCCTTCGCGATTGGCATAGGCGAAGCTGTAAGCATTCGGGAAGAAATCCTGCACCGCGTCGAGCATGGCCTTGCGGTCTTTGTCACTCATCGCGGGCGGCGACTGCGAGAGTTGCGCGCGCAAGGTGTCTTCGCGGCGATGGAAGAATTCCTGGGCTTTGCCGCGATTCCCTTCGTAATAATAAAGAACCGCGAGATCCTGAACCGTGTCGCTGGTGCGCGGATGATTTGGGCCGAAGACTTTTTCTCGAATGGCTAGGGCACGGAGGAGAAGCGGTTCGGCTTCCTGCGTCTTGTATTGCGCGAGGTAGACTTCGGCGAGCGAGTCGGCAGTCAGGGCGAGATCGGGTGAATCCTTGCCGGAAAACTTGGTCTGTATTTCGAGAGCGGACGAATAGAATTTCGCGGCGTCGTCATGCTTGCCTTGCAATTCGTAAAAATCGGCGACGCTATCGAGGGTCTTTGCGTAGAGCGCGGTGGTTTTGCCTTGATCCTGCTCCAGGAGCTTGAGCGCATGCTCGGCGGCCTCAGTGCCTGCGACATATTGATGACGCGTCTTGTAGAGGTCCGCGAGAGTGGAATAGGAATCAGCGAGAGAGGACGGATCGGTGCCCGGCGTTTTCTCTTCGATGGCGATGGCCTGGCTTAGGCTGCGCGCCGCGTCGAGATATCTTCCCTCCGCGCGATAGACGGCCGATAGACCATTCAACAAATCCACGATCTGCGAGCGATTCGCTTCTGTCGCGGCGGGCAACAGCTTGAGCGCGGCGCGGTAGAGCGGCCCGGCTTCGGCATATTGGCCCTGATCCGCATAGAGACTGGCTAGATTCGAAAGTGGTCCGGCGAGCTTGGGATTGTCGGCGCCGAGTTTTTTTTCTTGGATAGAGATGGCGCGACGGAAGAGAGGCTCGGCTTCCGGGAACTTCCCTTCCGAGTTGAGCACTGCGGCGAGATTGTTGAGCGCGAGAACGACTGCATCGCCATTCGCGCCTGCATTTTTCTCGCGAATTTCGAGTGCGCGGCGCAACGGCGCCTCGGCATCCGCGTATTTTCCTTGCGCCTTATAAACGTCGGCGAGATTGGTGAAAGTTTCGGCGAGGCCGTTGCTATTGGGATACAGATCTTCGCGAATCGCCACTGCTTTGAGATAGGTCTCTGTGGCTTGGTCATACTGATTCGCGGTTTTGTACAGGTCGCCGATTCCATTCAGCGCGTAGGCTTGCATGCCGCGATCGTTCAAATCGCTCTCGATGGCCAGCGCCGAGCGGTAGGTGTCGAGCGCAGGGCCGGTCTGCCGCTGGCGCGCGAGAACGCCGGCGAGATCGAGTAACGTGTCCGCTTCATTGGCCTTATCGTGCAGCTCCTGCAGGATGATCACTGCTTGCCGGTAGGCTTCCTGCGCCGCGGGATATTGGCCGTCGGCTTCGTAAGTGTTGCCGAGATTGTGGCGCGCGATGGCTTCGTTGGCGCGATCTTTGGCCTTCACAAGCATTTCGATCGACGCCTGGAACTTTTCGATCGCTTCCTTATATTTTTCGCCGCCCTTCATGAACAGGCCGAGATTATTGGTGGCCACGCCGATGGTGCGAATGTCCGGGGACTTGGCGTTCTGAAGCGAGGTAAGCGCCTTATTCTGCCAGGCGATCGCATCGTCATATTTTTCGGAGCGATAGTAGAGCGTGGCGAGAAATGAATAGTGATCGGAAATGCCGGGAGCGTTGGCGCCGTTGTCGGCCTCGTAAAGCTGGATGGCTTCCTTCTCTAGCGTGATTGCCGGGGCGTAATCTTGCTTTTTGAAATAGGCGAAGGCGATATTGCTGGTGCTGGTGGCGATGTCTGGATCTTTCGGATCGAGAATTCTCTTGCGAATTGCGAGAGTGAGATCGAAATTCTTCAGCGCTTCATCGACCTTGCCTTCGTCGACGAGAAAGAACGAGAGCGCATCCAGGCGATAGGCGGCTTCTTTGGAACTCTCGCCGTTCGCTTTCTTCACATCCTCGAGAGCCTCGCGAAGAAGCGCTTCGGCCTCGTCGTTCTTTTTCGCATCCTTGTAAATGCGAATGAGATTCTCGATGGTGGCGATTTTTTCGGAGTCGCCGGGTGGAAGGGCTTTTTCGCGGATGCTCAGCGATTGCTTGTAGTACTTCTCGGCGTCGGCATAGTTGCGCTGGTCGTCGAAGAGCACCGCGAGATTATTGATTACCGTGGCGAGCACGGCTTCATCGCCGGGCTTCGCTACCTTGGTGCGTATAGCGATGGCACGGCGGTAAATTTTCTCGGCTTCGGGGAATTTCTTTTGATCGTGCAGCGTGACGCCGTAACTTTGCAGAGCGTCGGCGAGCTCGAGCGAGTCCGCGCCGAATACCGTTTCACGTATGGCGATTGCTTTTTCGAAATATGGCTCGGCGTCCGAGTATTTCCGTTCGCCCAGGAGGACGCGTCCCAAGCCAATGTTGATGCGCGCGTACTCGAAGTCTTCGGTCCCGATTGCTTTCGACCACATATCGAGTGCCTGGCGACACGACGTTTCGGCGTCCGCAGACTCGCCCTGAGATTGCTGAAATCCCGCGAGGGCCTCAAGAACTTCGGCCGCTTCCGCCGGGGAACCCGCCTGACCGAAGAGACGGATGGAATCTTCAAGTTCCTTCTTCACCTCACCGTTCATTCCCAATTTCTGATGGGTGGCGCCCAAGCCGTAAAGCACGGCGGCCTGGCCGTGTACATCTCCGATCGATTGAAAATCCTGGAGGGAACTTTTCAAAACTGGAAGCGCCGCTTTTGTCGCTTCCGCGTCGCCTTGATAGCCGAGCAGGCCCTGTGCATACGTCTTCTCGGCGCGGACGCGAACTTCGTCGCCGGGTTTTGACGGCCGTAGCTCGGTGATTTGAATCGCAAATACTCCGGCGACGGCGCTTGGATCGAAGCTGCGAACCTCGATTCGGTAGGTGCCCGCAACGGGTGCGATGATCGAGACGTTCTCCGGGCCGAAGGATCCGTTCAAGCTATCCATCGTGCCGACGTCCTTGCCGTCCGGGCCGCTGATGGCCAGCACTATGTCGATGCTTTTCTGATCAGCCACCACGTGAAGAAAATCACCCGCTTGCAACGCGATACGGTAGGCGTGCTTGTCGCCGCCTTTTAGAATGTCCTGCACGGGCGGCTGACCGAGAGCGAGAAATTGCGGCTCTGCTGGCGCTGCTTGTTGGGCGGTTGGCAAGCCTGCGGCGAGAATTTCACACGTTTCAAGCGTGCAAGAAACGAATGGATCGGCGTTCAAAGGGTAAGCGCTGGCCGAGGCGCCCGCAGCGATGAGCAAAACGGAGGACGCGAGCAGCCCGAAAAAAACGGCAGCGCGAGCGGAATAAAATAAAAAGGGGGGGCGGCGGTTAGACATCCGTTCTGGCTGAACATTCATCTTAGTTGCATCAGATACTCATAGAGAGTAATAATTAGTGATTGGAAGAATGTCAACGGATAAGTCTGGCGTTCTTCCGGCAGGATTTCGAAATAGCCATTTACGGATGTTGCTTTTAGGCCGTCACGTGAGCCCAGCATGAGGCGCGAGAATTACTCGCTTCGAGTTGTGTGCAAGATAATGCGTGCGGCTCTGCTCGTCTCGATTTTCCTCTTTCCTGCGGTGCTTCGCGCCCAAGAAAACCTTGCCGGACATTGGGAAGGCACCGTAACGCTTTCCGAAAAGACGATTCTCATACAAGTGGATTTCGATCGCTCGGATGCCGGATGGAACGGCACTGTTCTTTTGCCCGAGACGACTGCGCCGGTTTATGCGGCAAAATCGGTGGTGGTGGAATCGGCGCGGGTGCGCATCGATCTGGAGATGGGCTTTTCTTCCGTTAGCCTCGACGGACAATTGAGCGGCGATTCGATCGAGGGCACCTTCACGCGGGACAACGCTAAAGGGAAATTCAAGATCAAGCGAACTGCGGGCGCTAAGCCATCCGCCACGGAAGCTTCTAAACGGCCGAACTCGGCGCCGCAGCCGGGGCGCGATGAGAGTCCCACCGCTGGCCCGAGCAAGCGCGTCGGCGGTGGCGACAGTTCGCGTACCAGCGGACCACAGGTGCAGGCAGTGGCTGCCACGGCTCCTCGCGAATCTCGCGTTGCTCGCGATGATCAGGGCGAATCGCGTGGCGTGATTCCTACGGCTACGGCTGACACCGGCGATTCCGACAACGGCATGCCCAATTTTTATGCGGTGATGTTTGCTTCCGACAATTACGATGCGAAAGATTGGCCGCATTTGAATAATCCGGTCGACGACGCGAAATCTATTGCGCGCGAATTGCATAACTTCTATGGATTTCATGCCGAGGTCTATGAGAATCAGACTTACAGCGCCATCAAGCACATTTTGGTGGACGATTATCAGAAACGGGATTTCAAGCCCAACGACGAGCTTCTGATTTTCTTTGCCGGACACGGCGATTTTGATCCCGACGATAACCGCGGCTACGTGATTACAAAGGACTCGTCGCCACCAGGTTCCGATCGCGATCGCGAGATTGATTTTCCGAAGCTGATTACCTGGATGGATAAAATTAATGTCGGACACATTTTGCTGGTGCTGGACATTTGCCAGGGCGGCACGATCTTCGAGCAGGAGCGCGGCAATGTGCCCGCGCCCGCGATTCACGAGACCTCTGCTGCTTTGCAACGCTTGCGTGGCGTAAAGACGCGCAAGTGCATGACTTCGGGCGGTAAGGGCGCGGTGAAGGACGGGCATGCCGGGCAGGGTTCGCCTTTCGCAACTACCTTTATTGAGGTGCTGGGCGAGGCTGGACCCAATACCGATGACATGGTTTTGAATGTGGACGAAGTGGCCGGAAAAATTAAGAAGACCATGGGACGTTTGGCAGACAGCACTACGCCGGAATTCGGTTCTTGCGCTACGGATAAGCCTACGAGCGATTTCTTTTTCTTCTGGCAGGCGCCTTCAAAGTAATTTGCGGGATTCTTCGGATTTTTTCCCTCTGAGATTTTTTGCCGAGCGGTCCCCAACTAAGACTGAACACCCAATGCCACACCGGGAGCGAGGTAAACCCGCTCCCCTACGTTTTCTCCGAGAGTTTCTTGCGGGCAATTTCTAGCAGCTTGGGGTTGGTGCATACCTCGTAATACGAGCGAGGGCCTGGATTGCCGATCTTGGCGTCGGGCAGCAGCTCGCGGACGGAGCCTTTTCGCACTACGATCGTCTCGAGTGAATTGCCGAGCGGAAGTTCGCCGATATAAAGCTGCACTCGCTCTTTTCCCCACGGCATCGTGAAATTTCCGGCCAGCGGAGTTAGAGAAATCTCGCCGGAGAGCTTTTCGAAGCCCTCTTCGTTCATTTCAATGCCGTTCAGATTGTAGCGGACCAGCAACTCCTCGCCTTCGTCATCGCCGACATCTTCCATCAGCGTCTGCAGCAAGAAAACATTAAACGGCGACGGATTCTGGGCGAAAATGCGCCGCGCTACTTTCGAGCAACTCGAGAGGCGATCGGAGAGATTTAGCGCTTTCGAAATCATGATGCGCGAATCGCCGTCCATCCAGAGAGATGGCGCGGAATTCTGAAACGCGACCCCGACGCCTAGCTCGATGCGCGGCAACTCCACCGCTTCGGGACGGGCATTGTAGGCTTGCGTGACGGCCAGAATCTCGCGCGCGAGAATGCAAGCTTTGGCGACGGCTCGCTGAGTGGCGCGTGTGGATTCGGTTTCGTAAATGGCCAGGATGATGGCGTCGCCTTCGATGAAAACTTTTGCGGCGCCGTAGCGGTCGAGCAGGCGCTTGACCGGCTCGTGCAGATTGCGGCTGAAATGCGAGGCCGGATTCAGACCGCGCGCTTGCAGATCCTTGGTGATTCCGCTCGAGCCGCGCACATCGGCTTTGATTACCGCGTGAGAGACTACCGGGTCGTTGTCTTTTCCTGCCTCGTCGGTGAAAACCAGCTCGTACAGGCAATTATTGGCGCGCGAAAGCTCGCGGGAATGTTCCGAGCGCACCAGATTGATGCGTTCCATCCAGGCGACGACGTGGTGGTAATTACGGCGATCGCGGCGCAGGCGAGTGAAATCTTCCGCGAATCGTAAGGCGATCGCGGGAATTTCTTCCGGCGGAATGCGGCGAATGGCACGCGCGGAATCTTCCAGTTTCTTCAGCGAAAACTTGCGGGCTGGAAATTGAGCCAGCACTTGTTCCACGCGCTTGGTTTCCTCGCGAACGACCAGCGCCTTCTTCAACTGCTGTAAGTGGACCGGAGGATTGTAGTCCATGTAAATCTGCCGGAGCTCGTAACCGGCGAAGACGTGGGCCAGCAAATCGCGTTCATCGAGACGATTCACCCATTCGCGGAGCAGCCGCTCGCGCGTTTCGGGAGGAGCTTCGCTGCCGCTCGAAGCACCGCGCGCGTCAAACAGCCGGCGCATATTTTCGGGATCATTCAGGTAATTCCCGATTCTGGCCCGATATTCTTCGGTGAGGAAATCCATCCGCTGCTTGGCCGCGTCAATTCCGGGGCCGAGTTCCTCGATACTCAGTTCGAGAAGCGCGGCGCGCTTGCGCAGTTCTTCCGGTCCGCCGGATGGCTCGCTTGCTGACGGGCGGCGCTTCCACGGCCATGCAAACAGATCGTCGCTACCGCCGGCTTTCCGTCGCGCCTCTTCCTGCTCTTCCTCGAGACCGATCACCTCGCCTCGCAGCGCGCGGGCTTGTTCCATCAGCCGGTCGTAGGATTTGCGGCTGCGGCTGAGTTCTTCGGCGTTCTCGTCGGTGTGCACGAAATCGCGGATGAAATCGAGCAGCAGCTCCTCGAAAACTTCGAAGCGGTCCGGATCATGAATGAAGTTTCCGAGCAGGACGTAGTTCTCAAGCAGCAATGTTTCGTCCGTGCCGCCTTCGAGAAATAGAAACCGATTGCGGAAGAGCTCGTAGATTTCCGGAAATTCCTCGCCGAATAGCGCGCGACGCGATTTCGAAAGCGCATTTTCATCCAATTCGCGCATGATTTGATAAATCGAAAGGCCGACTTGGCGATAGATTCCGCGGCGATCGCCTTGCAGCTCGGCGATGCGCGACCGCATGACGTGCGCTTGCTCGCTGCGCTCGAAGTGGACGCCGCGCGAGTGGATCCATTCCTTGCACTCGACAATCAGGCTCGAAAACTGCGCGGTTATTTCGCTGAGCAGGAATTTCAGTACCGCGAGGCGATTCAGAATGTCCACTTCGATGTTTTGCGCGTACTTGGCGCGCGTGAGCGAAATTTGCAGCAATTCGAAGAGCTGCTTGCGAAAGCTGGAGGTGTCCGGAGCGGTGGAATTGCGCGATTGCGTGTAGGAAAAATTCAGGCTGGCAATGGCGCGAATGCTGTCGAGCAAATACTTGCGGGTTGATTCGGTAAACTTCGGGCTGAGGTAGACATCGTAGTGGATGTTGTCCAGGCCAACGTTGATGCTCTGCAAATGCAGCTCGAGCGTATACGGCTCGAGTTTCATGCGGGCCGGATGCGTGGGCGAAATTATAGTGTGCGAATCGGCCATTCCTCGCCTCTGGCAGCTTGAAATTCACTGTAGCAGAATGGACTTGAGGCGCAACTGTGAGCACCCAACCCGTTAATGGCGCGATTGAAACTGGCCATTCGGCCGGTACATGTTTGCATTTCGGGGCGGACGGGAAGCGATGTTACAGGCCAGCGACGATTAGTGGCTTCTGCGAGAGGCACGATCCGGAGCGGAGTTCGAAATCGGCATTTTCTTTCGTGCGGCTAGCCGCTGCGCTGTTTCTTTTATGGGCGCTGCTGTGGCCGGTGATTGCGGATGTAGTGCGCGAATTGCGGCGTCTTAAGTAGCGCCGGCGTCTCTGCCGGCATCTTGCGAACGCAATTTGGGCCATGGGCAGAAATCACGGCCGGACCACACAAGGCCACTGAGGCCGAGCATTTGTGATCGCGCGCCGTCCGAACTCGCCGATGTCGCCGGAATTTTTCGTCGTAAGATGCCGGCAGGGACGCCGGCGCTACTTTAGGATCCCGGCGTCATCGACTACGCGGAGTTTGCGGGAATCTTCATCGACATGCTCTAGCTCGAATCGCAGTTGCGGCCAATCGCTGCGCATGGACATCTTGTCCGGCCATTCGACGATCACGATGGCAGGCTCGCTGAAAAGATCTTCGACGCCCAGCGTTTCGAAATCGCGAAAGTCGGCGATGCGATAAAGATCGATGTGGTATACGCGCGCGCCGTTTCGATATTGATGGACGAGAGTAAACGTCGGACTCGTGACATCTTCTTCTCGCGCGGCCCCCAGACCCGTCACGAGTCCTTTGGTTAGCGTGGTCTTCCCTGCCCCGAGTTCCCCGGCCAACAAAATTAGCAGCGGAGGCTTCAGGCGCGCGCCGAGTTCTTTGCCGAGGCGAATCGTCTCCTCTGCAGAATGCGTGATCCATTCATGGTCGGGCATCGTCTAGCTCGGCGATTAGTTTCGCATAGGCCTTCGGAATCGCGCGGATGATGTCGGTGGCCATCAACGAGATTTCGCCCGACTCTTCCGCGGCGATGTCGGCGGCGAGGCCGTGCAGATAGACGGCGAGGCAAACTGCTTTCGGCCAATCCTCATTGCCGTGTTGCGCCAGAATTCCCGCGAGCATCCCGGTAAGTACGTCGCCGCTGCCGGCTTTCGCCATGCCGGGATTTCCGGTCGAGTTGATCCAGGTGCGGTCGTCGGGCGCGGCGATCACCGTTTCATGGCCTTTGAGTACGATCGTTGCTTTCAGTTCCGCTGCTGCTTTTTGCGCGACGCCGACGCGATGGCGCTGAATCTCTTGTACGGAAGAATTCAGCAGTCGCGCCATTTCTCCCGGATGCGGCGTCAGCACAATCTGCTCTGCGCGATGCTTGGCGAGCTCGCCGCTCTTCCCGTCGAATGCGTTCAAGCCGTCTGCATCGAGCACCAGCGGTGTCGGCGTTTCGCCAACCACCGAGCGCACGAATTCCTGTGTCTCCACCTGCGTCGTCAACCCAGGGCCCATCGCTAGAATGTCCTTGCCGCGCAACAAATCTGCGAACGCGGAATGTTCCAGGCCGCGGACGCTGAGCGTGCCTGCCTGCGTTGCCGGCAAGGGCGCAGTCATCAGTTCGGGTAGAAAGGAGCTGACGATGGGGACGCAAATATCCGGCGTTGCCACGGTCACCAACCCAGCGCCAGACTTCAGCGCCGCCGATCCGGCCATCACCGCGGCGCCGGTCTTGCCTACTGATCCAGCCGCGATTAGCGCGTGTCCAAAATTACCTTTGTTCGAGTTCGCTTTGCGATGCAGCGAGATGCCCACGAACTCAAGAGGCTCGAGCCAGCGCACACGCGAATCGGAGCATTCTTCCACCAGCGTCGCAGGCGACCCGATTGCGCCAACGATCAGGCGGCCGACATTTTCTGAAGCCGGATAGAGGAGTATACCGATCTTCGGAGCGGTAAAAGTGATCGTGACGTCCGCTTTGATTGCCGCGCCGGCGACCTCGCCGACGTCGGCCGACAGGCCCGAAGGAATGTCGACCGCAAAAATGCGACCTTTCTTGCCGAAGCGATTGAGATCTTCGATGACTTCCGCGAGCCAGCCTCCAACAGCACCGTGCATTCCAGTGCCAAGCAGCGCGTCAATAATGATATCGGCAGAGGCGATCGATTTTTTGGCTTCCGCCCACTCACTGGCATCCCGTGCGACGAGACATTGGCCGGCCAATTTGTTGTAGCGCCGGTAATTCAGCTCCGCATCGCCATGAATATCGGCCGGAGCGCCACAAAAAATCACCGCGGACTTGCGATTGATTTCGGCGAGAAGGCGGGCGATCACGAAGCCGTCGCCGCCATTATTTCCCTTGCCGCAAATGATCGCGATTCGCCGCTGCTCGATATTTGCAACCTGAGAAAGCAGAATCTGGACGAACCGCGCACCCGCATTCTCCATCAATTGCGCGCTGGGAATGGCGAACCGCTCGGTGGAGAGACGATCGACTTCCCGCATTTGCGCGGCGGTGAGGACTTTCATGGCTTCAATTCGATTGTGGGAGTTTCGAGCAAGTCAAACCTGGCAGCGGGGCGCATCGCGCCATCACAACATCCATCCGCCGCTTACATTTAGAACCTGGCCGGTGATGAAATCGGCCTCGTCGCTGGCGAAAAAATTCACCGCTACGGCCACGTCTTGCGCCGAAGGAGGCCGGCCAATCGGAGAGCGCGTGTCGCGAATTTTTCGCGCTTCATCCGCGGTCAGATCGCGCTCGTCCACATTCGATGGATTGATCACGTTCACGGTGATACCGTGCTTCGCTTCTTCGACAGCCAGCGAGCGCGAAAACGAAACTACCGCCGCTTTCGCTGCAGCGTAAGCCGAAATTGTCGCTTGACCGAACGCGCGCTCGGCGCCCACGGCACCCAGATTGATGATTCGTCCCCAGTGCTGACGGCGCATCACCGAAAGTACCGCCTTGCTCATATAAAAAACGCTCAGCAGATTCGACGCCAGCACGCGCTGCCATTCTTCGTGCGTGGTCTCGATCACCGGCTTCCAATTAAACGCGCCCACATTGTTCACTAGCACATCCAGCCGTCCGAACCGCTCTACGACCGTATCGCAAAGAAACTGCACTTTCGATGCGTCGGTGACGTCCGCTTCCACCGCGAAGCACTCCGCGCCGGCCGCCTGCATCTCGCGCAATGTATTTTGCGCCGCCGCCTTGTTCGAGCGGTAGGAAATGGCCACGCGCGCGCCCGCCTGCGCGAGTGCCATCGCGATGCCCTTGCCAATGCCGCGGCTTCCGCCGCTCACAAGCGCCGCCCGTTGACGCAGAGACAATTCGCCAGCTCCTTTCGAACGAGAACTCGCAAGTATAAGGGAAACTTGGCTGTTGCCCTAGCCGCTTCCTTTGCTTCCGTTCGAATTCAGCCGCGCGACGATCACGGTCATGTCGTCGGCCTGCTCATCGGAGCCGCCCCATTGTTCGGCCGCGTCGATTAACTCTTCGGCGATTCTGCTGGGCGCCGCCGCGCGATGGCGCAGAACTTCTTCGAGCAGACGGTGCGTCCCGAATTCTTCGCCGAATACGTTCATCGGCTCGGTCAATCCATCGCTAAATGTTACGAACAAACTTTCCGGCGCCGCTTGCACTGTGACCGATTCATATTCGGCCTCTTCAAAGAGGCCGACGACCGTCCCGCCTTCCTCCAATTTTCGAGTGGTCTCGCCGGCGACGAGAAACGGAACGCAATGACCCGCATTCGTATATTCGAGCGACTGGCGATCGGAATCATAGATTCCATAGAACAGCGTGGCGTAGTGATCGTCCGCGGTATTGCGGCAAAGATGGAGATTTAGCCGCGCGACGGTTTGTGCCGCGCTTGCACCGGGATCGAGTAACAGCAAACTTCGCAACGCTGCCTGCAGGCTGGCCATCAACAGCGACGCCGAAATTCCCTTCCCGCTGATATCGGCGAGCAAAATCGCGACTCTCGACGGGCTGAGCAGAATGAAATCATAATAATCGCCGCTGACCATGCGGGCGGCGCGGCAGATCGCCGCCAGCTCGACGCCCGGGAGCTGCGGGATCGTCCGCGGGAAGAGCTGCAGCTGCACTTCGCGTGCGATGGTGATTTCATTTTCGAGGCGCTGGCGCTGCCGCTGTTCTTCAATCAGGCCGCCAATCGAGCTGGTCATTTCATTGAAAGATTCGGCGAGCACTCCGAGCTGATCTCTCTTCTGCACGCGAACGCGGCGCGAGAAATCGCCTCGCCGGACGTTGCGGGTGGCATCGTAAAGTTCGGCCACTGCAGAGGTGATGCGGCGCGTCAAAATGATGCCGGTAACCAGCGCGCCGGCCTCCATCAGGATGAACAGGATGCTAGCCAGGATGAAAACCAGCGTAACGAGCGGGCCGATCGCACCGACCGATGCGAACAGCGTGCCATTGAGCCGCGATGGCCGCACCCAGAATGCGGCGTAAATCGGCGTAACTTGCGGATCGGATTTTCCCGGATCCACGCGCAGAGCCTCGAGCGTCAATGCACCGCTGATCTGCGGATCGATCCAATGCAATGGAGCGCCGACTTCGCGGCGGCGGCTGCCGATATCGAACGCGGGAACAAAATCGGCCGGACGTTGCGGATCCGGCGCGCTCGCGGCAGAGGCCTGTTTCATCACCGTAAAATGGATAGGCCCCAATTCCGCGGGCAGAGTGTCGAGCAACTCGGAGTTCACCGGAAGCGAAACGCGCAGGGGAATCCAGTCACGCGCCGCGCGTACATGGCGGAAACACTGAATCCACAATTGACCATTTCGATCGACCAGGCCTACGAATTCACGGCGTTCGCGGCCATCGTCGCGCGGAACCAAAATATCGGCGGGAGTGCCGTCCACGGTAAGGCCGCTATACTCGCTCGACTCCGACGCGACGACCGCTGCCACGTCCGGCCGCTGCAGAACGGCATCCGTGGTTACTCTGGAATCGTTGGCGGTTTCGCGAGCGATGGAATGAGCGATCGTGTCGGAGACGGCGCGCAGTTCGTGCATGCGTTCCGCGAGGCCATCGCGCAAGATGTGCGCGCCCAACTGAACATAAATCAAATACATCGCGATTCCGGCCATGGTCAGCAGCAGCACCACCGGAACCACGGCGATGAACACGTAAGCAACAATGAGCCGGTTGCGCAGGCTCCACATGAGCTGCCCGCGCACCCAAGGAGTTAGGCGGAAGGCGAAATAAATTAGCGCGAGAACAAAAAGATAATCGAGCAGGCCGAGCAGCGGAACGTTGACGCCGAATCCGCTAACGGTACGCGCCAGAAGAAAAAGCACGAGGAGACCCAACGCTCCTGCGTCGACGGGCGTCAGACGCCGTGCAAATGCGCGCACGCGCGCGATAGGTCTCGCGGACATGGCGTTCATTGTGACGCAGAGAGGCGCCCATACTCAACGGATAAGCGCCAGATTGGAAATTAGGGCTAATGGTGCGATCAGACTCGTGAGCGAGGCGAACGAATCCCGTAGGGCCCGCGCTTTACGCCGGGCCTCTTCAGGCAAGATTGCGCGATGAAAGCGCCGTGCGCCGGTAGTCGAATATTAACGATTCAAAGCCTTCTGCACCTTGCTGTGCTTCCGGCTATACGTGAAATAAATCACCATGCCGATTGCCAGCCAGATGATGAGCCGCGCCCAGTTGATCCAACCGAGCTTGTACATCATGTAGCCGTTGAAGAGCACGCCAAGGATCGGAATCGCCGGAACCCACGGCGTGCGGAACGGCCGCTCCTGTCCCGGATTCGTCTTGCGCAGCACCAGGATGGCTATGCAGACGATCACAAAGGCCAGTAGCGTGCCGATGTTCACCATTTTTCCGATGTCATCAATTGGGACGGTGCTTCCGACGACTGCCGCCAGCAAACCGACCAAAATCGTATTCTTGTACGGTGTGCGGAACTTCGGATGGATCGCGGCGAAGAATTTCCGTGGCAGCAGCCC
Organism: Acidobacteriota bacterium; assembly: GCA_013286465.1. Taxonomy (GTDB): domain Bacteria; phylum Acidobacteriota; class Terriglobia; order Acidiferrales; family UBA7541; genus Palsa-147. The sequence goes on from JABDFR010000006.1 coordinate 39,193, forward strand.
ATCGTTGGCCATGGAATAGAGAACGCGCGTCTGGCCCAGAAGCATGACCAGCATCACGCTCGTTAAGCCGGCCAGCGCTCCCGCGGTGATCAGGTACGAAGCTTTCGTGAGTCCGCGATCCATGAACGCAACGGCCAGCGGCGCTTCGATGTTGATCTCTTTCCAGGGCACCATGCCGGTGAGAACTGCGGCTACAAGAATGTAAAGAATGGTGCAGGCGACCAGCGACGCGATAATCCCAATCGGCAAATCGCGCTGCGGATTTTTCGCTTCCTGCGCGGTGGTGGAGACGGCGTCGAAGCCGATATAGGCGAAGAAAATGTAGGCCGCTCCAGCGCCGATGCCTCCGAATCCCATGGGCGCGAAGGTGGACCAATCGTGGCCCCAGTTCGAAGTATTCACGTAGTGCATGCCGAGCGCGATTACGAAAAGCACTACGGCGACTTTGATCATCACGATGGCGGAATTGAAGCGCGCCGATTCTTGAATTCCGATTACCAAAATCGCCGTGATTATTAGCGCGATGCAAAAAGCCGGGAGATTGAATCCGACCTCCACGCCGAATAAATGAGGCGCGCCAACTAGATCGTGTGCCCTCTGGATTAACTCCGGCGTTTGGGCGGAAATGATGTCGCCTACTCTGCTGAGAAAAGCCTGCGTTCCGTCCATCAGTGAGCCATCGGAAGCATGCGCCATTTGCCGCGCCACGATGTTTTCGGCCGTACGCAGCGCGGTCCAGTGATCGTATGCCAGCCAGAGAGGCATGCGGACGTGGAATATATTCAGGAACTCGATGAAGTGATTCGACCAGCCGGAGGAAACCGTGCTGGCGCCCATGGCGTATTCGAGCGTCAAGTCCCAACCGATAATCCACGCGAAAATTTCACCGAGCGCAGCGTACGCGTAGGTGTAAGCGCTGCCGGCGAGTGGAATCATGGCCGAAAATTCCGCGTAGCAAAGCCCCGCGAAAGCGCAGCCGAAACCGGAAATCACGAAGGAGAGCATCAACCCCGGTCCGGCATAATGCGCGCCCAAGCCGGAGAGCACGAAAATTCCCGCGCCGATGATCGCGCCGATTCCGAGCGCCGTGAGCGAAACGGGGCCGAGGGTGCGCTTCAGCGAATGTTCGCCGGTCTCGCGCGACTCCTCGATCATCAGTGACATCGGTTTCTTTGCTAGGACCGAGCCGCCCATTCGTCTCCTCCTCGGAGCGAAATCCGTTCCTTCGCTTCCCCGCCGCTACAAACTACGCTGCCGCAGATTCCGATTTCCGGATGCGATTCCACAAGAAATACACCGGCACGCCAAGGATCACAATGATGAGTCCCGGCCAGGTGTACTGCGGTTTGTATCTAAGAAGCTGAATTTCGATGAAGACGGCCATCACCAGATACAACGCCGGCAGCACCGGATAGCCAATGGCGCGATACGGGCGCTCCATATTCGGGCGCGTGCGGCGCAGAACGAAGAGTCCGCCGAGCGTGAGAATGTAGAAAATTAAGACGGCGAAAATCAGGAAGTCGAGCAACTGGCTGTACGTGCCCGAGAGACAAAGTATGCTCGCCCATATGCATTGAACTACCAGCGCGGCGGCTGGAGCATGGAAACGGTTTACTTTGCCGACGGATTTGAAAAACAGACCGTCTTTCGCCATGGCGTAATAAATCCGCGCGCCGGCAAGAATCAAACCGTTATTGCAGCCGAATCCGGAAATCAAAATGGCGATGGCCATCACGATTGCGCCCACAGGACCGAAAACCACTTCGAGCGCAGCGGTGCCCACGCGGCTTTCCGAGGCGTACTGAATTCCGCGCGCCAGCGCCGCGTGACCGTTGGGATCGCCGGAAATCGGAAGAATTCGCAGGTAGGCGAAGTTCGCGAGGATGTACAGCGTCATCACGATGATCGTGCCGAGCGCCAGCGAAAGCGGCAGGTTGCGGCTTGGGTTTTTCACTTCGGCCGCGGTAAAGGTGATGTTGTTCCAGGCGTCGGCAGCGAAGAGAGAACCAACCATGGCTACGGCCACCAGGGTGAGCGTGCCAACCATCCAGGTGGATTCGCCCGGTGGATACGGGTGCATCGTGGATAAGCCGGCATTGCGCCAAAAATGCGTGAAGTTCGCTTCGCGCGCTACTGCGGTGGAAAAAACGATCCCGATAACCGCGAGAGCCGCGAGAGAGCCGGTTTTCGTCACCGTGAAAATGTTCTGCACGATCGCGCCGATGCGCAGGCCGCGCGAATTGAGCCAGGTCAGAAAGACGATGGAAGCGATGGCCAGCAAATTTTGCGTGTTCAAGCCGACGTTGTAGGGCCCCAGCGTGCCGAACCAAAGATGCCACGGGCCCATGGTGCCCGCTTTCCAAATCCATCCGCTCGCCGAGAACCACGGCACCATCACGCCCGTGAATTTCGCAAACGAAATCGCCACCGCCGCAATCGTGGCCGTCTGAATCACCAGCAGCATGGTCCAGCCGTAGAGAAATCCCCACATCGGCCCAAGCGATTCGCGCAAATAAACGTACTGCCCGCCGGCTTGCGGCATCGCCGCGGCCAATTCGCCATAGCTGAGCGCACCGATCAACGTCATGATGCCGGAAACAATCCAGACCGTGAGCAAAAGCCCGGGGCTTTGCACTTGCCCAGCAATATCGGCGGAGACGATGAAGATACCCGATCCGATCATCGAGCCGCAGACAATCATGGTCGAATCGAAGAGGCCGAGCCCCTTCACCAGTTCGGTTTGGCCGCCGGCTACTCCGGCTCTCGGTACCGCCGCTTCAGCCATCGATGCCGCTCTCCGTAATCTGCGCGCGACAGCGCGCGCTTCGAACTTTCGCCGCGATGCGCAGGTACTCGGCGGCGCGTTCAGCGGGCTTGCCCGCAGCCATCAGATCGCTGATCACCGCGACCGAATCGGCGCCTGCACGATACACCGATTCCGCGTTTTCCGCTGTGATTCCGCCAATCGCCACGATCGGTTTTTCAGTCATGGCCCGCGTGCGCGCGACGAATTCCAGACCAACCACCGGGTCCGGATTTTTCTTGGTGCTCGTCGCAAACACGGGACCGACGGCAATGTAATCCGCCGATGTCTCCAGCGCCGCGCGAAACTGCTTTAAATTGTGCGTTGAAACTCCAACCCAGCGCCCGCTGCCACAGATCGCCCGCGCATCTTCCGCGCGCAAATCCTCTTGCCCGACGTGTACGCCGCCGGAATCGCACAGTGCCGCGATATCCGCGCGATCGTTCACGATAAATCGCGCCCGGCCCCGCAACCGCGCCGACAGCCTTCCGCAAATCTCAAAAAATCTCCGCGCGCTTGCCGTCTTATCGCGGTACTGCATCAGCTCGACGCCCACCCCAGCGAACTCATCGGCAACTTCCACAGCGCGTTCGCCCACCAGGTCTGCGTCCAAAATCGCGTAAAGACTGGGGAACACGGCCCCTCTCGGTCTTTGTGAGCCAGTGGGAGGACTCAAAAGACGTCCCCTCAGCGGCTGAAGCCCAACAAATTTGCGGCGCTTGCGACATGACTGAAGTCACGCCCTGACAAACCATCCTGCAAATCGCGTTAGGTCTATTTCGCCGCCAATGCGGCCGATCGGTCAAGGAAATGGGTGTCGAAGTTTCCCGCGAGGAACTCCTCATCGGTCAAAATCCGCCGGTGCAGCGGGATCGTGGTCTTGATGCCTTCTACGACAAATCCTTCGAGCGCGCCGCGCATGCGCATGACCGCTTCCGACCGGTCGCGCCCGTGCGTGATCAATTTCGCTACTAGAGAATCGTAGTAAGGAGGAATTACCGCATCGGAATAGGCGCCGGTATCGACGCGCACGCCGGGCCCGCCCGGCACGCGAAATGCCGTGATGCGGCCAGCCGAGGGCGCGAACGTTTCGGGATCTTCCGCGTTGATGCGGCACTCGATGGCATGTCCGCGGAATTCGAACGGCCCGACGACGTCTTTCAACTTTTCGCCCGCCGCCACGCGGATCTGCGATTTCACCAAGTCCACGCCGGTCACCATTTCCGTGACGGGATGCTCCACCTGAATGCGCGCGTTCATTTCAATAAAATAAAGTTTGCCGGTCGAATCGCGCAGGAATTCCACCGTACCCGCGCTCGAATATTTCAGCTTCTTCAGCGCGGCGACCACTCTATCGCCGACTTCTTTGCGCGTCTTCGCGTCAAGCGCCGGCGAGGGCGATTCTTCCAGCACTTTCTGGTGCCGCCGCTGAATCGAGCACTCGCGCTCGCCGAAATGAATCACATCGCCGAACAAATCTCCCATCACCTGATACTCAATGTGCCGCGGCCGCTCGATCAGCCGCTCAAAATAAACATCCGCGCATCCAAACGCCTGCTGCGCCTCATTGCGCGCCGTTTGAAACGCGGCGATCAGCTCGCCCGCGGAATTCACCACGCGCATGCCGCGTCCGCCGCCGCCCTCGGCCGCTTTGATCATCAAAGGAAAGCCAATTTCCTTGGCAGCCTTGCGCGCCGCGTCTTCGTCGGGAACCACGCCTTCGCTCCCGGGAATCACCGGCATGCCTGCATCGGCCATAGCCTGGCGCGCTTTATCTTTTTCGCCCATCAGCCGGATCATGTCCGGGCGCGGGCCGATAAAAGTAATCTGCGAGGCCTCGCACACTTCCGCGAAGTTGGCATTTTCGGAAAGAAAGCCGTAGCCCGGATGAATAGCGTCCACGTTGGTAATTTCCGCGGCGCTGATGACCTGAGGAATATTCAAATAGCTTTCCGAGGAGCGCGGCGGCCCAATACACACCGCTTCATCGGCAAAACGCACATGCAGGGAATTTCTATCGGCTTCGGAGTAAACTGCAACAGTGCGGACGCCCAGCTCTTTGCAGGCCGAGAGGACGCGAAGGGCGATTTCGCCCCGGTTGGCGATCAGAATTTTTCCGAACATCTCGCTGGGTGCGCAGCCATCCCGCTCGCCTACTTCTTCCGGTGCGGATGGATGCCGAAGAGCGGCTCGCCATATTCCACGGGCTGGCCGTTCTCCACAAAAATCCGCATGACTTCCCCATCCACATCCGACTCGATTTCGTTCATCAGCTTCATCGCTTCGATGATGCAGAGAACCTGGCCGGACTTGACGCGATCGCCGGGCCGCACAAAAGGATCGGCTTCGGGGCCCGGGGAAGCATAAAAGGTGCCCACGATGGGCGATTTGATCATGTGCAGGTCTTCAGCGCGTCCCGCTTCGGCCGGCGCCGCATCGCGCGCCGCTCCGCCGCTACCCGCGGCCGCCGCGCTGGAAGCTGCCGCCGGCGCCGCCAGGCCCGAGGACGAGGCAATCACAATCTCCGGCACGATGGCCGAGCGCAGCACCGGCACGGAATTGTGCGACGCTTTTTTCAGCCGGAGTCGGAAACTATCGCGCTCGTACTCGAATTCCTCGAGCCCGTGCTTGCCCATAAATTCGAGCACGTGCTCCAGTTCCCGTAAATCCACTCCGGAACCGCCCCCGCTTTGTTTGGGTTTCTTCGATCCCGCCATTTATAGCTCTAGAAATTCCTTGGTCGCGCGGGTCAAAATCTCAACCCCACGCTCGCCGATTGCCACGTCGTCTTCGATTCGGATTCCCCCACTGCCTTCGATGTAGACGCCCGGCTCGATGGTCACCACGTTGCCGGCCGCAAGCTTGGCCGTATCGCCCCGCGCCAGCCGTGGGATTTCGTGCACCTCAAGCCCCAAGCCGTGTCCGGTGCTGTGTGTGAAGGCCTTCGCCAGGCCATGACGGCGCAAGGTGCGCCGGGCCGCGGCATCCACGTCCCCCGCCGCAACACCGGCCCCGAGAGCTGCAATGGCCGCTAGCTGCGCATCGAGCACTGCGTGGTACCAGCCGCGGACTTTTCGCGGCGCCTTGCCCACGAAAACCGTCCGCGTCATGTCACTGCAATATCCGCGGAGTATAGCACCGAGGTCTAGGACGACCAACTCGTTTTTCCCAATCTGGCGCTGCGTGGGACGCGCATGAGGCAACGCCGAACGTGGCCCCGCAGCCACAATCGACTCGAACGAAGGCCCCGAGGCGCCCTTGCGCCGCATGCGGTATTCGGCCTCGGCGGCGATCTCATTCTCGGTGATTCCCGGCTGGATCAGCCCGGTCAGCTCGTCAAATACCTCGCTGATGAGCCGGGCGGCCTCCCGCATGGTATCGAGCTCACCGGCGTCCTTCACCGCGCGCAGCTCTTCCACAGTGTTCTTATCGCTGCTCCAGAGCACCCGCGGACCGGAGGCGGCACGCAGTTGCTGGGCCTGACCGACCGATACTTTCGATGGTGGGAAAAGCACTCGCCGCTTGCCGCGGTCGCCGCCCCGCAGCGCCGTGCCGACTTCGCCTAATAGCCCTTTCTTCGCGATGCGCACGCGTACGCCGGTCCCGGCAGCTTCCTCAGGCGCCTGAATCGTGTAGCGGCCATCCGTAAAGAGGGTGGCCCGATGCGGCTCGACCAGCAACATTCCGTTGCTGCCCGTGAATCCGCAGAGATAAGCGATGTTCGGGAGATGCGTGACCAGAATGGCGTCGCCGCGCAGGCCTAAAATGCGAATCCGGAGCCGCTCGATGCGGCCCCGGATTCGGTTTCCTTCAAGATTGCGTTCTGTCAACTTGCCCGACCCGATTCTCCCGCTTAGTTCGGGATGATTCGCGGAGTCAGGAAGAACAGCAACTCCGAAGAGGTCGAGCTGATGGTGGTGTGCTTGAACAGGTTGCCGATCACCGGCACGCTGCCGAGCAAAGGCACCTGGTCAACCGAAGTGCGCTGCTGCGAGACGATGATGCCGCCAATCACGACGGTGGCGCCATCGGAAATCAGCACGCGCGTGTCCGCTTCCTGCGTGTCGATGGCGGGAATGCCTTCGACGCGCGGAATCGATTGATCGATCTGGTCGTTGGTCACCTTCACGTCCATGAAGATGGTGCCTTCGGCGGTAATCTGCGGCGTGACTTCGAGTTGCAGCACCGCGTCCACGAACTGCACAGAAATAGTGTTGTTCACGATCGTTTGCACGGGAATCTTGGTTCCCTGCTTCACGGTCGCCTTTTCATTGTTCTGGGTGATCAAACGCGGCTTCGAGAGCAGCTTGCCGACGCCCTTGTTCTCCGCCGCAGTGATGATGTAATCGAGGGCGAAGTTCCGCGACGTGAACAGATAGCTGAAGCCGCTGGTGGGCGAACCGACGCCCAGGTTGGTTTCAAGCGGCATGGTCGACCCCGTGCTCGATCCACCGGAGGTGACTACGAGCGGAGGAGTGGGCAGGCCAGGGCCGCGCGTCAAGCTGCTGGTACCGACCTGCGAGTTGCCGCCGACGATATTGTTGCCGCTCGAGGTGCCCGCGGAAAAGGCCAACTGTGTTCCCAGTTCACGCGTGAAACTGCGGTTGGCAGCCACCACGCGCGCTTCGATTTCCACTTGCTGCGATTTGCGATCGAGCTGGCGGATCAGGTTATCGACCACCGGCATCACGGCGGGAATATCGCGGATGATCAAGGTGTTCGAGCGCGCGTCGGAAATCACGTCGCCGCGAGAGGACAGGAATTTTTTCAGCGTGTTGGCCATGTCGTCGGCCTTGGCATAGCTCAGCACGCGAGTGGTGGTCACCACATCGGCGGCTTCGGCTTGGGCCTTGGCCAGATCGCGCGTCTCTTCGGCTTCTTTGCGGACCGTGTCGCGCGTGGCGATGCGGAGCACGTTGCCTTCGAGCTGCTTTTCAAGATCGTTGTTCTTCAGCACGATCTCGAGCGCCTGATCCCACGGTACGTCGTCGAGAACGATGGTCAGGCTGCCCTTCACATTCGGATCCACCACGATATTCAAGCCGCTGATTTCGTGAATCAGGCGGAAGAAATCGCGCAGGTCGACATCCTTCAAATTCACCGAGATCGGCTCACCGGAATACTTGCCGGAAGCGGGACCCGCGGCTGCTTGCCCATTGACGAGCGGCTGGTGCGAGGTTCCGGCGGGTTTCGTATCGTCCGCAGAATGTGTTTTGTTGCCCGCCGACAAGGTCATCTTTGCCGGATCGGGGGAAGCCAGCGCAGCGCCGGGCTGAGTCAAGGTTGCCGGCAAGACCACTGCAGGCGCCGCTACGCCAGTGCTGTCCTTCTTCGGGCTCTTCGAGCGATGCACGTTGACGGTTGTGTTGACCGGCTCGGTCGCGTCGTTATCCTGCGACTTGCCTTTGCCAGGCGCGAAATCCACAGTCACCGTGTTGCCCTTGGCAGTAATCGTATAAGGCGACGGCGAGCGCAGCTCGATCACCACGCGCGCCACGTCCGGCGAAAACTGCGCCAGACGCACTTGCCGCACCGGATCGAGATTGCTGGCAATATTGTGTTCGGAAGTCTTTACGTGCGTGGCCGAAAAATCCAGCACAATGCGGTCGGGATTGCTGAGCCGCAGCACGTGATAGGTCAACGGTCCGTCTCCGGTAACGTTCACCTCGGTATCTTTTCCAGCCTGCTCGAGGCGCACATGTTCGATCGCCGCGGCGCTCGTGCCGGTATTCGCATTTCCTGCGAGAGGAGTCGCCGCCGGCGCTCCGGAATCCGCGGAAGGCTTCGGGGCTGCATCTTTCGCTGCGCCGTGGCCATTCGCCACCACCACGGTCAAATCCGTCGAAGCGTTGCGCTCGACAACCGGCTCGGCCATGGCGCTCATGCGCAATTCGATGCGTACCACCGACTTGTCGCCGCTGCCGTAAGACAGCACGCGATAGCCGCTCACCAAATCCGAGTCGAGGACCTTGGCGCTCGCTTGCGGCGCGCTCACCCCGGTCAGATCCAGCACGAAGAGCGACCGGTTCGGCCGGCTCGTGGTGTATTGGAAAGGCGCCGTGGATTGCGCCGAGAGCCGCACCACGCCGTCCTTTACCTGGCTATCGAGCCGCACCACCGGCCGGGATTCCGCCCGCGCCACGCCGCTCGACCCTATCAGGCTCGCCGCCAACACCAGGGCGAGTCCCCACGGTTGCCTTATGATCCTCATTGCTGCTCTCCTGCGCTCGAATAGAGTCGCTTGCTTACTTCGCGCTCGACCGGTTTCCCGAATGCATCCTTCGACGATTCCCGGAAGATGACGCCTTCCAAACTGATCTTTTCCACTTCACCGTCGTACAGACGGTCGCCTTCGCGTACGAAATAAACTCGCTGCTGCGGATTCGAAACTACCGCGATCATTCCCGTCTGCGACTTCACGATTCCATCCACGCGGATCTGCGCGATCACCAATCCAGCCTTTCCCGGAGGCAATGGCGGGCCAGACTTGCGCATGGCCAGCAATGAAAGGAACGGGTCGCGGTGTGCTCCACCCGGTGCCGCTGTCGGTTCCGTACCCGCTGCGCCTTCTTTGCCCTGCGCGGCTCCAGCAGCCGGCTTCTTCGCCGACGGCTTTTGCGCGGCTACTTGCGGATTGGCGGAATTCGCGCCGGCGGCCTTGTGCGCTTTCTTCTTGGCCGGCGGTTTCGCGGCAGGCGTTGCCGCAGGCTGCTGCGGCGCGCTACCCTGCGCGAACATGGCGGGGGCGAGCCACACAACCAGTGCGGCGGCGGCGATTGTCTTCGTAATCGAGTATGCGAGTCTCATGTCTCTCGTCCCTATCGCTTCACAGGCGCCGCGGTCTTTTTCGTATCGGGCGGCGGCTGCTCGTCGGCGGGCTTGCTGAAATAGGTGGTTACGGTCATCGTGCCTGTCACCGTGGTTCCCGGCGTTGTCTGGAATTGCGGCGCGGCCGTGGTCCCGCCGATGCCGTTCAATTTCAGATCTCCCACGTTGATAATTCGCGAGAGCCGGCTCAGTTTGCCGAAGAAATCCAGCACCGAGAAATACGGCCCGTCGACTTCCAGATCAAACGGCATCTCGTCGTGGTAATCCTTCGGAACGATCGGCTTGGTGGCAATCCGGCGAATCGAAACGCCGGAAGTGCTCGCCGCCGTTTGCAGCATGATGATGAACTGATCGACCTGCTTATCTTCCGGCACGATCGTCTGCAAGGTGGCCAGTTGCTTTTGCAACGCTTCCATCTCGCTCTGCAATTCCACGCGGCGCTGCTGGTAAACCCGCAAATTCTGCACCTCGGTTTCCAGCGGTTTCAATTGCGCCTTAGCGGCTTCGAGGTCTGTGCGAACCTTGGCGACCGGTGAAAAGGGAACCCAGAAACCGAGCAACACGATCAGGAATGCGACGCCCAGATAAATCAGCGCTTGAATCGGCCAGGGCCAATCTCGGAATGGTGTTGCCATCGGTTAGCTCCTGCCCTTCGCTGCCGGTGCCGCGGCTGGCGGCGTGGCGGCCGCTGGCGGCGCCTGCACGGCGATTTCTGCATTCATGGTGAAAGCGAAGGTCTGCACGGCCTTCTCCAGGTCGTTTTCCTTCGCTTCCTTGATTTCAATCTTGTCGAAGTAGCCGGAGCGCTTCATTTGCGTAATGAAATTCGCCACTGCATTCACGGAACTCGCTTCGCCGTCGAGCGTCAGCGTGTTCCCTGTTTTCGAAAGCGACGTCAGCCACACCCCGTCGGTACGCGACACGGTGTTCGCCACCGCCGTCAGCAATTCCTGGCCGCCGGTGCGTCCCTTTTGCAGCTCTTCAATCACGTTGATGCGCTGCTGCAGTACCGCTTTCTCGCTCTCGAACTGCGTCACCTGCGCCTTCACTTGCTGCAACCGCGCTTTTTCCGCTTGCACGTCGGAGATGTGTTGTTTCGTGGCGGTCAGCTCTTTGTTCTGCCCCACGTAAACGACGAACAGCACGATGAACGCCGCCGCCAGCGCGCCAATCAACATCAACACGCGTACGGTTGCTTCGACGGGCACCGCTTGTTTGGCGGCTTTCGGGCGCGCCTGGCCGAGTAAGTTGATCCGAATCATGGCTAGTCGAAACTCCTCAAAGCCAGGCCCACGGCGATCGCCAGTCGCGGCGCCATATCCCGGAGCTGGTTTTCGTCGAATTGACCCGGAGTTACACCGATCTTACGGAAGGGATAAAGTTCTTCGACCGGCATGGCAAACTCTTCGCGCAGCAAATCGAGCAAGCCGGGGACGCGCGCCGTTCCGCCGGCCACCAGAATGCGCCGGATGTTTTCGCCGCTGGCCGTGGCGCGGAAGAAGTCGAAGGTCTTCTGAATTTCAAGAATCAAAATGTCCGACACCGATCGCAGAATTCCCGAGCGCTGATCATCGGAAACGCCGGCATGCGTTCCGCCCATTTTCAATTTCTCGGCGTCCTCGAAGCTCAGGTCTAGTTCCTTCTGCAGCGCGTCGGTGTACTGATTTCCGCCCACTGAAACGTCGCGAGTGAACAGCGGCGTCGATCCGCGCACGATGTTGATATTCATCACGCTCGCGCCGATATTCAGCAGCGCCACCACTTGGCCCGGATCAGGGTCGTAGTTCACTTCGAAGCAGTTCTGCAGCGCAAACGCGTCGATATCGACGACCACTGGAGTCTTACCTGCCTGCGCCAACACGTTCGTGTGATTCAGAATCTTGTCTTTCTTCACGGCCACGAGCAGCACGTCCATCGTGTTGTCGGTAGCCTCGAGCAATTGATAGCTGAGGTTTACGTCCGCAATGTCGAAGGGAATATGCTGGCTGGCTTCCATCTGCACGCGGTCGAAAAGCTCTTCCTCGCTCATCAACGGCATGGGCACGCGCTTCACGATCACCGAATGGCCCGATACGGCGGTAGCCACATCTTTCGATTTCGTTTTCTGAGAGTCAAAAATCGAGCTGATTTTTTCGGCGACGGAGGGCGCGTCCATAATGGCGCCGTCCACTACGGTGTCCTGCGCCAAAGTATCGAGCCCGAAGCTCACGAGTTCATAGCCGGTTTTCGATTTCTTCAGCTCGACTGCCTTCACCGAACTCGAGCCAATATCGAGCCCGACTAGCGACCTGGTCTTTCCTAGATTGAACATCGCGCGGCCCCTCGCTCCCTGCTCCGCAGTCTTTGCGGCCTTTGTTTCATTTGCACATCGGGAGAATCCGAACGTTTCGGATGTCTTCTAGAACGATTCCCCGGGTCCCACTGCCGACTGCAAATCCAGTCAGCTCTCGCGTGCAAAGCATATGAGTACTATGCCTGCCGGTACGAAGTGCTTTTTGTGTTTATTACATCCCCAGCGTGGAGTGTCAAGCGAGGTGTTTCTGCGGTGCGCTGTTGGTTAAGAGCAAACTGGACGCACGCGCGGCAAATACATCGGAAGTACAGGCCCAAAACGACGACCCGGCGAGCGCAAAAAGCGCAGAAAATGGCCGCCAGCGGGCAAAAATTGTCTTACTTCCCTTTTAAATCACCCAACCCGAGCTGTTTCCAGATTTCGTTCACTCGAGATTTTGTGCTGCCATCCATTTTGATCTCATCGGGCCAGCGTCCGGCATATCCTTCGCTGGCCCACTTTTTTGTGGCATCCACTCCCATTTTTGACCCGTAATCTTGCATCCGCGCGGCGTGATCCAGCGTGTCGACTGGCCCCATGACGAACTGCACGTCCCGCTCCGGGTCAATCGCGCAGAGCGCCTTCCAAACCAGCTCGCTGGAATTGTGGATGTCCACGTCGTGATCGACCACTACCACCACTTTCGTGAACATCGCCTGGCCCAGCGACCAAATCGCGCTCATGATTTTGCGCGCGTGCCCCGGATAGGATTTCTTGATCGCCACGATCATCAAATTTTGAAAAATTCCCTCCGCCGGCATGGCCACGTCCACGATTTCCGGATATTGCATCTTCATCACCGGAAAGAAAACGCGCTCGATCGCATGCCCCATCCAGAAATCTTCCTGCGGCGGCGGCCCGACGATGGTCGTCAGGTAGATCGGATCCTTCCGATGCGTGATGCAGGTAATGTGAAAAACAGGATACTCGCCTTCGAGCGAATAAAATCCGGTGTGATCGCCGAACGGCCCCTCAGTCCGCGTCTCCGATAAATCTACATATCCTTCCAGCACGATCTCCGCGTTCGCCGGAACCTCCAGCTCGACAGTTTCGCAAGCCACCATCTCGACCGATTCCCGCCGCAAAAATCCCGAGAACATAAATTCGTCCATGTCCGGCGGCACCGGCAGAATTCCCGCGAGTGCCGTAGCGGGATCGGCTCCTATCGCTACCGCTACGTCCAGCTTCCCTTTTCCATGCTTCGATTTGGCGCTGCGGTAATGCTCCGCCCCATGCTTCTGCGTCTGCCAATGCATCCCGGTAGTGCACGCATCGAAAACTTGCATCCGGTAGCAGCCAACATTCCGCTTACCGGTCTCCGGATTTTTCGTAATCACCATCGGCCAGGTAATGTAACGCCCGCCATCCTGCGGCCAGCATTTCAAAATCGGAAAATAGTCGAGCGAAAAATCATCCTTCCGAATCACTTCCTTGCACGGCCCCGACTTCACCGTCTTCGGAAAAAATGAGCCAAGTTCGGCAAGCTTCGGCAGCATTTTCAATTTGTCGAAAAACCCCTGCGGCGATTGCAAATTCAAATAACCGCGAATCCTCTCCGCAATTTCATCCAAGTCGTCGACCTCGAGCGCCAAATTCATCCGCCGCGCGCTACCCACGGAATTAATCAGCAAAGGAACTCGCGACCCCTTAGGCTTCTCGAAAAGCAGCGCCGGCCCGCCAACTTTCGAAACTCGATCGGTAATCTCAGTAATCTCTAAAATCGGATCGACTTCAGCCGAGATCCGTCGCAGTTCCCCAGCCTTTTCCAAACGCGCAATAAATTCCCGCAAATCCCGATAAGCCACGAGCCCTCCGGAAGCGATGTCACTCAAACAAACTGCAAACCGCACACTCTAACATGCCAAGCCATCGGAGTTCGCCTCTCTCCGACGCCCTTTCATTGACTCGCACATGTCACCTCCGTAAGATATTGCCGCTCATCGCCTAAGCATCCGTCAATGCTCGGCCAAACTATCTCGCACTACCGCATCGTCGAAAAACTCGGCGGCGGAGGCATGGGCGTCGTCTACAAAGCCGAGGACATAAAACTCGGCCGCTTCGTAGCTCTAAAATTCCTCCCCGACGATGTCTCCAAAGATCCGCAATCCCTCGCCCGCTTCGAGCGCGAAGCCAAAGCCGCCTCCGCCCTGAACCATCCCAACATCTGCACCATCTACGAAATCGATGATCAGCACAGCCAAGCCTTCATCGCCATGGAATTTCTCGATGGCCAAACGGTGAAGCATCGTATTGCCGAGCGCTCGCTTGATCTCGACACCATTCTCGCTCTCTCCATCGAAATCGCCGACGCCCTCGACGCCGCGCACGAAGCCGGCATCGTTCACCGCGACATCAAGCCAGCCAATCTGTTCATCACCAAGCGGGGCCACGCCAAAATTCTAGACTTCGGTCTGGCCAAACTAGCCCAGCGCAACTCACGCGTCGCAGACGGCGCGACCGCCACGCTGCAGGATAAACTGCTCAGCGACGAACATCTCACCAGCCCCGGCGCCACTCTCGGCACCATCGCCTACATGTCCCCCGAGCAAGTCCGCGGGCGCGAGCTCGACGCACGCTCCGATCTTTTCTCCTTCGGCGCCGTTCTCTATGAAATGGTCACCAGCTCGGTTCCGTTCCGCGGCGAAAGCTCCGGCGACATTTTCGACGCCATACTCCACAGCACACCCGCAGCTCCGGTGCGCCTGAATCCGCAAATTTCCGCCGAATTCGAACGCATCATCCACAAAGCCCTGGAGAAGGATCGCGACCTTCGTTATCAGCACGCGTCCGAACTCCGCGCCGACCTGAAGCGCCTCAAGCGCGAATCCGAATCCGGTCGCGCAGTTCCCTCGTCCGGAACATCCCCTTCACATCAGTCAGGAACTTCGCCGTCCTCAGCAAAGGAGGCGGGTCTGCCATCGTCAGCGACGGCATCCTCCAGTTCCGTCCTGCTCGCCGAAGCCCGCCGCCACAAGCCAGCGCTGGTTCTGGTCACCGCGGCGGTTCTCGTGCTAGTCGCGGCCGCCGCATTCGGCGTTTACAAACTCCTGGGCCGAAGCGGTCCCTCGATTGATACTCGAAACATAAACGTCCGCCCGCTCACCGAGCACGGACAAGCCGTCGGGTTCGCCGCCATTTCTCCCGATGGAAAGTTGGTGGCTTACGGCCGCCGCGAAGGCGACCGCAGTCTCCGCGTCAAACAAGTCAGCTCGGGCAGCGAAGTCACCGTGGTTCCAGCGCAGCCCGGCTTCTTCGGCGAGGGCGCCACTTTCACGCCGGACGGAAACGATCTCTACTACTTCCACGACGATCCCGCGAATCCGAACGTCAAAAATCTCTATTCCGTTCCAGCCTTGGGCGGAAATTCGCGGCAACTCGTCGCCGACGTCGCCAGCGCGGTTGCGTTTTCTCCCGACGCGAAACACATGGTGTATCGCCGCGTGCTTGCGGACAAAGGGGAAGATCAGCTCCTAATCGCGAACGCAGACGGCAGCGGCGAGCAAGTCATGTATCGGAATCAATCCGGGTTCAGCTTGCTCGGTGACCCCTCGTGGTCGGCGTCGCGCGACCTCATTGCCATCGGTGCCGTAAAGCTGGAAAAGAATTCCCTCACATCAATCTTGGTGCTAACTCCGCAAGGGAAGATGATAAAGACTTTTCCGCTTCCAATGATTGTTTTGGCCGTTGCATGGCTGCCTGATTCGTCCGGCATTTTCTTCCTCGGCGGCGAAAAATCGAATGGGTTGCGCGCGCAAATCTGGTTTCAGCCGTATCCGGCAGGTCAGCCTTTTAAGATTAGCAACGACTTGGATGTATACGAGTCTCTCAGCCTCACCGCGGACGGAAAGTCCCTCGTCACCACCCAGGAACGCCAGGCCGCGACCATTTTCGCCGGTGACTCTCCAACCGCACTGAATGGCAAGATCACCTGGAAGCTCGCACCCATTTCCTCCGAGCAAGCAACCGGATACTCTCTTTTTTGGACGGCCGCCGGGAAACTCGTGCAGCTTGATTCTTCGAACCACGCATTTGTCACCGCCGCCGATGGCGGCGGCCGCCTTCGTTTGCTGGAAAATGACGATGCCGTGAACTTCCCGACTCCGTGTGGTCCGGCGGATCTGATCGTCCTGAACCGGTTTTCGGAAGATAATTCGGTCAATCTCTGGCGGCTCAATAGTTCGACCGGCGAATTAAAGCAGATGACCGTCGGACGAGCAGATACGCAGCCGTCCTGCACGCCCGACGGCAAATGGCTCTTCTACATCAACTTCGAGCAGGTCAATCGTATTCTCAAAATTCCAATCGACGGCGGGACGCCGGTGGAGATTGCTCGCGGGAACGTAGTTTTCCCCGCGGTTTCTCCGGATGGAACGTTGTTGGCGTACGGCAGAACTGACGGTCAGGGAGCCAGCCAAAAATCAAAATTCGTCGTGCAAAGGGTAGAAGGCGGCGCGACTGTAAACGAGTTCGAAGCTCCAGCGTTCATCTCTGGGCTGAACTGGACTGCGGACGGGCGCGCACTCACCTACGTTCGCAATACCACGGGCAACACACAAAACGTCTACATGCAGCCGTTGTCCGGCGGCGCCCCGATCCAATTAACTCACTTCGACTCCGAACCCGCGCTCATACCCGCCTACGCCTGGTCGCGCGACGGCAAAAAATTCGCGGTCACCCGCGCCCGCTACAACGACGCCGACGTAGTAATTTTCACCGGCTTCAAATAATCCAACCGCCGCAACGCCGTTACGTACCGCCGGCGTCCCTGCCGGCTCTTTTACGCGGCAAAAACGTGATCGCCCGCGCCCACGCTTGCACGCAGTTTCTCCCGAATGTTATTCTTCGTTCGGTGAACGGAGCGGGAGTGGTTCAGTGGCAGAACGCGAGCTTCCCAAGCTTGAGATGAGGGTTCGATTCCCTTCTCCCGCTCCAACAATTCGACGCTTCACTTAGCGCAGAATCACATCTGCGGCGCTGTCACACGGGCAGTGCTTCCTTCACCCAAAAGTCCGGACTGCTTTAATGCACTGCAGGCGCGCTCACGTTCGAATATTCGTAGCGGATGGACATATGCGATTTTTCTGCAGCGCCGCCTAAGTCGGTATCCTGTTCCTGTTTTAACGGCAAGCCGGTGGACTTAGAAATCCACAGGGTTGCATCGGACTTGGCGTCTTCAGTTTCAAAGTGCGCCTGGAATACGCGCGCCGCGGCGCCGTCCACGGTCTCATCTCTCAGAAATTTGCATGAGATGTTTCGAGCGTTCTTGCGGTTCTCGATGGCCTGCTGGCGCATTTCGTCGATCGTGAGAGAGCTCTTGCGCCATTCGCCGCGGGCTAGGACGTAAAAGGCTCCGTTCGCAAAAATTGATTCGCTCACGTCGACTTTCGCTTTCGTGGAGTCAGCCGTCCGTTTGTTGAAACCGTGATGCGGAGTAATAAGCAATTTGTCTTCGGCGTCGTATAAGATTTTGCAGTCAGGCGGCACCGTTTGTGCCCAGATGCCAGCCGCGAGTGCGAGCGGGAGCGCGAGCAGAACCCCAGTCCGAGCGATTAGCTTCATTCACGACCCCTGAATTTGACTAACACTTATGGAGAGCGAACCGCGCGATTAGTCTACCCAACTGAAGACTTCCAGGATATAACCCTCAGGATCCTTGAACGACAATCCATACATCCGCCGCCCATTCTTCGGCTCTTCCCACTTAGGCTGAGTTCGAATCTCCGCGCCCAGCGCCTTGAGCCGCGCATACCATTCATCCACCAGCTTCGGATTCTGCACGATAAAGCTAAGCATCACCGGTTTCGACGGAGAAGGCCGCAGCGATCCATGCTCCTTGTCCACCAACCCCACAGAAAAAGTATCGGTGACCGGATAAATCTTCACCCAGTCCATATCCAAACTCGGTTTTTTCCCAAGCAGCTTGCTATAGAATTCGCTGCCTTTTGCGAGGTCGTTGCAGTAGAGGAATGTGACCTGGCCGGAAATCGGTGAAGCGGAAGGAAGGTTCGTCACGTCGGAATTGGCCACTTGCTGCACCCTGGGATGCGCTGGATTTCCTAAACTAAGAACAACCACCGTTCCCAAGACAGCCGCGCCCGCGAAAGCGAATACTCTCATTGTAATCCCTTCTCAAATTTCAGGTCGTATCCGCTTTCGCTCTGTTACTAAGGCGCGTCGATTCCCTTCCTCCGCTACATTAGAGTCGGTCGAGCCACCGAGCCTTGTGCTTGGCAATCAAAATTGCAGCGAAGGTCCGGCAAGCGAGTATCGCGACGACGCAAACGTCCCCGTCCCCAACTGCGTATCCATATCAGGAAACGCGGACGTATTCGGCGAGCCGTTGTAATTATTGTCGTCGCTATTGCCCCAGCTTCCATAAGCCGGAGGTGGCGTCGAATAGTTGGAATCATTGTTGATGATCACTGGCGGATAAGAAGGCCAGCCCCACCACGGATTGTAATAAGCGGCCGGGCCCCAATAACCGCCCCAGCCCCACCAGGGATTCACGAACCACGGATTCCAACCCCAACCGAATCCCCATCCGAGTCCCCAGCCAAAACCGAAGCCCCAGCCAAAGCCGCAACCCCAGCAACCGCCTCCGCGCCAGCCGAACCCGCGATTGAATCCACCAAAGCCGCGGCCAAATCCGGATCCATTTCGCTCGAAGCTGTTGAGCAATGAGCCCGAGTTGCCGCGGTTACCCATCAGCGAAACATTACCGAATCGCGAGCCACTCAAGCCGCGCGATCCAAGCGAGCTGGTGCCGCCGAGGCGCGAACCGCCCGAAGTGGAATTGCCAAACGAGCGCCCGCCGAACATAGTGCCGCTATGACCGGCATTAATATTCGAAAGCGCCCGCGAAGAGGAAATCGCCGACGAACGCGATCCCACCGATCGCGACGAAAAGCTGCCGCGCCCGAGCGAGCTCCCGCTCGCACCGGCCGATCGCCCGAAACTGGAACTCAAATTGGACGAGTGAAATCCGCTCGAATTTGCGGAGGAGCCAGCACCGCGACTCCCGCCGCCGAACGAATGCCACGCTCCATCAGCAGCTCCATAGCTCGCATTGCGCGTAGCCCCAGAGTTGCCTCCCCTGCTGCCGCCGACGCCGCTCGGGCGCCCGCCGCCCATCGCCGTAGAATTGCCGGGACGCGCGCCGAACGCACCGGGACGACTCGTCGATGGCCCGCGCGATTGTCCACCGCGTTGCGCTCCGCCGAACGACCCACCGCGTTGCGCTCCACCGAACGATCCGCCACGGACGCTCGGTCCTGCGGAACGCCCCCCGCCAAAACTGCCGCCGCGAGGAGCGCTTCCTCCCCGCGAAAATCCTCCGCTACCGTGTGAGCTGCCGCCTCCATGGAAGCCACCTCCGCCTCCATGAGACCCGCCGCCCCCTCCGCCGTGAGAACCGCCACCTCCACCATGTCCGCCGCCATGCTGCGCAAACACGGGAGAAGGTCCGAAAGCAAAAATCAAAGCCGCTGCAATAAGAATAAAAATATTCCGAAAAGTATGATTGCTCATCCCCGCCTCCTTCTAGCTCGGTGGCACGAGAAGCCAAGCCGGCCCAAACAGGCATCCTTATATAGGATAGATGCCCTAAACTGGGGCAGCCAACTCGCAAGCCCACTCTAAGGGCATTCTAGACTTTTAGATGCGATGCGCAAGTCCTAAGGTTGCGGAAAGTAGCGCGGGCGTCCCCGCCGGCATCCGACGAAGATCAAAGCAGGCAAAAGCAGAAATCGTGGACTGCGCGCAGAAAAAAAATCAGTGCTGTGTTTTGATAGAGTGGTCCGTCGGAGAGATCAGCCAGTGGCGAAATCCAGTTCGTAAGATGACGGCAGAGACGCCGGCCCTACTTAGGCAAGCGCCTTAGGCACAGCCTCTCCCCAACGCCCCTGCGCCCGCAAAATCAATTCCACCACTTCGCGCGCCGCCCCGTGCCCCCCGCCAGCCCGCGTGACAAAATGCGCCGCTTTCTTCACCTCCAGCACCGCATTCGAAGTAGCGATGGCCAAACCAGCCCGCTGCAATAAAGGAATGTCGGGCAAATCGTCGCCAAGATAAGCAGTCTCAGCATCGCTAGCATCGCTCAGCCGCTGACATTCCTCATAAGCCTCAAGTTTCTTCGCCCGTCCCTGAGACACAAAATCCATCTTCATCTCTTTCGCCCGCTGCGCGGTAGCCGCCGAATTTCGTCCCGTAATCAAGCCAGTCTTCATTCCCATAATGTGGGCGAGCGTAAGCCCAGCCCCATCATGGGCATCGAAAGTTTTCATCTCGCTCAATTCCCCGCTAACCATATTCGAAATTAAACAAACGCTCCCGTCCGTCAAAGTCCCGTCCACATCCATCAAAAAGAGCTTTATGTGTTTCGCTCGCTTCAAAATCTTCGTTGGCACCCGCCCAGAATTTTTCGCCAATTCAATTCCCCTAACGCTTTTGTTTTTGTAGGGGAGGGTGCTTTAGCCCTCCCGCATTTCGGCCCGTAGTTATTCGGCAGGGTCCTAAATGTCGAACCTCACCGAGCCGCAAAAAACTGAAAACTGCCCGCCGACAAATTCAAAAAAGCTGCAAAGTCCAAAGATCGTGAATATGCACGACGCCCTCAACGCGCCGCTCGGCATCAACCACAAGCACCGAGGTGATGCGCTTCTCTTCCATCACGCGCAGCGCACTGGCAGCGAGTTCGGTACGGCTCAGCGTCACCGGATTCTTGCTCATACATTCCGCCGCGGACAGTCCAAGCGCGTCTTGCGGCCGCTGCTGCATCATGCGCCGCAAATCGCCATCGGTGATGATACCTAATAGTTTTCGATCGCTGTCCACAACCGCGGCGAGACCCAGCCCCTTGCGGCTCATTTCATAAATCACGTCGGGCATCTTCGCCCCAGCCGCAACGCAAGGCAGACTGTCGCCCGCGTGCATCAAGTTTTCAAGCCGCCGCAACCGCTTGCCAAGTTTCCCACCAGGATGCAAAGCCGCGAAATCTTCCTCCTTGAATCCGCGCTGCTCCAAAAGCGAAATCGCCAAGGCGTCGCCCATCGCCAACGCCGCCGCAGTCGAAGCAGTCGGCGCCAAATTCAAAGAGCAAGCCTCTTCCTTCACCATGATATCCAGCACGATGTCGCTCGCCTGCGCCAAAGTCGACTGCGGCTTGGCCGTCAGCGTCACCAATCGAATTCCCAAGCGCTTCAGCGGCTCGAGCAAATCCAGCAGCTCTTCCGTTTCGCCACTGGCCGAAATCGCCACCACCAAGTCTTCCGCCACCAACATCCCCAAATCCCCGTGCGCCGCTTCCGCAGCGTGCAAAAATAGCGACGGCGTTCCGGTGCTCGCAAATGTTGCCGCGATTTTCCGTCCGATCAATCCCGACTTGCCCATCCCCGTCACTACCACGCGCCCTTTGCAGCCGTACAGAAGCTCGACCGCCCGCTCGAAGCGCGCGTCCAGCCGCTCGATCAACCCGGCAATCGCCTCGGCCTCAATCCGCAGCACGCGCTTGGCCGTCTCTATACTCATGGGTGATCCCACCCTCGCACCAACCGCGAAATTTCCATAAGCCGCTTCACCAACGGCTTGAATTGTTCCAGCGGCAACGCATTCGATCCATCCGAAAGCGCCTTAGCCGGCTCGTCATGCACCTCAACAAAAATCCCATCCACGCCCGCCGCCACGCTGGCCCGCGCCAACGGCTCGATAAATTCCGGCTGCCCCCCACTCGATTTCCCATCAGCGGCAGGTAGCTGCACCGAATGAGTAGCATCAAACACAATCGGATATCCAAATTTCCGCATCACGGGAAACGAGCGCATATCCACCACAAGATTCTGATACCCAAACGAAGCTCCGCGCTCCGTCAAAATAATTTTCTCATTCCCCGCGCTAGCCACTTTCTCCGCCGCAGTACGCATCTCCGCCGGCGCCACAAACTGCCCCTTCTTAATATTCACCAACCGCCCAGTCCGTCCCGCCGCCACCAACAAGTCCGTCTGCCGGCAAAGAAACGCCGGAATCTGCAATACATCGCAAACTTCCGCAGCCGCCCCAGCCTGCGACGCATCGTGGATGTCCGTAAGCACCGGCAGACCAGTCCGCCGAGCAATCGCCCCAAGAATCCGCAACCCTTCGGTCAACCCAGGCCCGCGGTAAGATGCCACAGAAGTGCGATTCGCCTTATCAAACGAAGCCTTGAAGATCAAAGGCACGCCAAGTTCGCCCGCCGCAGCCGCCAAGCGCTCGGCCAGCATAGAAGCATGCGCCTCGCTCTCAATCACGCAAGGCCCCGCAACCACAAAAAGCGGCGCGCCAGCCCCCAGCCGAATTTTGCCAACCGAAAATGTGTGTTCCGCCATGTCCTCAGCGGTCTGGATTCTAACGGAATCGCCTACGAAGGCACAACGCGGCTGCACGCATGGGGGCGCGAGCTGTACTTCCCACTATTCGTATCGTAACGCGATAGTCGGATCGACGCGCAGCGCTCGCCACGCCGGAATTCCGCAGGCCAGCACCGCGACGAAAGCGAAGAAGATCGCAACGGCGGTGAAAATTAGCGGGTCACTGGTTTTCACGTTATAGAGAATCGAGGCCATCGAGCGCGTAAGCGCGAGTGCAACCAACACGCCGGCAACAATTCCGATGATCGCGAGCTTCAGCCCTTCACCCACCACCAGCGTCACAAGCTGCTTCGGGCTCGCCCCCAGCGCCATGCGAATGCCAATTTCACTAGTGCGTTGCGCCACGGAATTCGCCATCACTCCGTAGATTCCGATAGCACCGAGAAAAACGGCCAGCAACCCGAAAAAACCGGCGAGTTGGCTGAGGATCAGATCGGGCGCCAGGACGTCGGCCATCAGCGAATCGATGCGGCTGACCTTCGAAACAGGCTGCTGCGAATCCACCGACCAAATCGCGTCGCGCATCGCCGCGGCCAAAGTTTCATCGTTGCCCGACGAGCGAATTACGAAACCCGCCGATCGCGGCGGCGCCTGCGCGAATGGAAGATACAATTCGCGCCGCGGCTTTTCGCTCATACGATCCATCTTCACATCGCCAACAACTCCGACGATGCTCACAACGGTATGCGCATCGCCGATCACAAGCTGTTGCCCGACCGGATCCACATCCGGCCACAACTGCTTTCTAAGCCGCTCGTTAATGATGGCCACGTTTGCCGTTCCGGTGTCGTCCGCCTCCGTAAATGCGCGGCCGCTGCGCAGCGGAATGCCCAAAGTCAAAAAGTAGTCCGGTGTAATCGCGGAATACTGCGCATAGATCGCATCATTCGGCGCAGGCACAGGCCGGTCGGCGCGATAAATTTTCTCGACGTCGCCCAGGCCAGTGAAAGGGACCGACCGGGTGACCGACGCAGACTCGACCTGCGGCAAAGCACGCATGCGTTCAAGACCCTGATTGAAGAAGGCCCGCACCTGCGCATCCGCCGAGTACTTGTTTTTCGGCAGGTCGACTTGCGTCGTGATCAGATGTGCAGGACGGAAGCCAGGATCAGCCTTCGCCATATGGACGAAACTTTGAACCAGAAACGCCGTAGAGATCAGCACGACGACTGCGACCGCAACTTCGCCGGCGACAAAAGTTCGCCGCATGCGCATGCCGCGCTTGCCGCTCGAGATGTGGCCCGACGCTTCTTTGAGGACCCCGTTCAGATCGAGCTTCGAAGCTTGAAGCGCAGGAGCGAGACCGAAAATGATTCCGCAAACAAACGCGAGACCAAACGCATAAGCGAGCGTCAAGAGATCCAAATCCACGTGGCCGTAATTCACCAGATAGCCGCGGACGCGCCCAGGGACCAGCGAATCGATCCAACTCATTCCCAGCACGCCGAACAGCAGTCCCGCCGCGCCACCCAACGAAAATAGAATTGCAGATTCGGTGAGCAACTGCCGCGCAATCCGGCGCCGAGTGGCTCCCAACGCGCTGCGCACCGCGATTTCCTTCGCACGTCCCGAGGCCCGCGCGATCATCAGATTCGCCACATTCGCGCACGCGATCAGCAGCACCAGGCCGACGATCCAAAAGCACACCAACACCTGATCGCCGCCCTCCTCTTGCGCGATTTCGTCGCGCAGAGAAGCCAAATAAAAAAGCTCGTTTTCATTAGTGGCTGGAAAGTCGCGTTCGAGTTGCGCCGAAATGGATTTCAGTTGCATGTTAGCCGCGGATAAATTCGATTCGGGCTTCATACGCGCGATTGCGCCGTAGCCGACGCCTTCGCGCGAGGCACGCTGCGCATCGGTCCAGGCCATCGGCGTCCAAATATTCGCCGCGCCCATCAACGGCAACTGAAAATTCGCGGGCGCAACGCCGACGATCGTGCAGGTTTCTCCGTCCACGGTAATCTTGCGGCCGACAATTCGCGGATCGCTGGCGAAGCGACTGGCCCAAAGTCCGCGGCTGATGATAGCTACGTGATTCGCGCCCAGCCGCTCTTCTTGTGGCAAGAAGGCGCGGCCGAGCATCGGCGTGATGCCGAGCGTCTCGAAGAAACTCGCACTAACGCGTGCGCCCTGCACGCGCTCGGGCGTGCCGTCACCCGAAAGATTAAAATCGCGCATGTCCCATGCTGCAATGGAGGAAAGCGGGGCAGCTTGATCCCGCAGCGATAGAAAATCGCCCGGCGTCAGGATGTTGCCGATCCAGCCCTTCTTGATGTCGCGGGCTTTCACTACGACGAGTTGCTGGCTTTGCGGGAACGGGAGGCCTTTGATCAACCAGGCATCGACGAAACTGAAGATGGCGACGTTGGTGCCAATCCCCAAAGCAAGTGTGAGCACAGCGACGAGCGTGAAGCCGGGCGCACGCAGCAGCATGCGCGCCGCAAAGCGCACGTCCTGCGCTAAAGAATCGAAAAACGTGACGCCATGCGCGTCATGCAATTCCTGCTTGAGTTGGTCGAATCCGCCGAATTTCAACCGCGCCTGCCGCCGCGCTTCCTGCGCCGTCATCCCGGACGCGAGGTTCGCCTCAACTTGATGCTCGAAGTGAAAGCGCAGCTCCTCATCAAGCTCGGACTCGACGCGCTGCCTGCGAAACAGCAAACGCACGCGATACAGCAAGTCGCTCAACATTTGCGAACTCCTACGCGGTTTCCAAAACTTGCGCAATCGCCGCCGCCAGTTTGCGCCACGCACTTTCTTCCACTTCCAGTTGCTTGCGGCCCGCCCGCGTCAATTCGTAATACTTCGCCCGCCGGTTATTTTCCGAAGTGCTCCAGCGCGCCTTGATCCAACCGCGCCGCTCCAACCGGTGGAGCGCCGGATAAAGCGACCCCTGCTGCACCTGCAGCACCTTCTTCGAGATCTGCTGAATGCGCTCCGAAATCGCCCAACCGTGCTCGGGCCCAAGCGTGAGCGTTCGAAGAATCAAGAGATCGAGAGTCCCCTGCGGAAGTTCCAGTTTCAATTCGGCCATGCCTTCCCCTTACACTTCGACAGGGAATATACTCCCGCTCCTGTCGAAGCGCAAGGGAAAGTAGCGCTGGCGTCCCTGCCGGCATCCGACGGGCTAAATTTCCATCCGGGCAACCCTCAAGGACGGACCACCCATGGAAATTACAAGGACATATCGAAGGCTAGGTAGCGGAACCCAAAAATTTCAAATGCGAGTGGAGTTAATCAGCAGGCTCAGCAGTGCGCACGCGCGCAGCCTCAGCAGCCACCGCATGATGGCTGCGGCGGTGCTCATGGCTAGCTTTTATGAAAGCGGCAAAAAGAGGATGCGGCAAAAGCGGCTTCGATTTAAATTCCGGATGAAACTGCACGCCCACGAACCAAGGATGGTCGGCCACTTCAACAACTTCCACATAAACGCCATCAGGCGTCTTCCCGGTAATGCGAAATCCAGCAGCCACCAGCGTAGGCTCATACTCGCGATTGAATTCATAACGATGCCGGTGCCGCTCAGAAATTTCGAGTTGCCCATAAGCCCGATGCGCAAACGAGCCAGCCTCCAGCTTGCAAGGCCAAGCCCCCAGCCGCATCGTCCCGCCCATCTCATCGACGCCCAGCAATTCGCGCAACTTATAAATCACTCGATTCGGCGTCGAAGGATCGAACTCGGTACTGTCCGCCCGGTCCATATGGCAAGCCTGCCGCGCATACTCAATCGTTGCGCATTGCATCCCAAGGCAAATTCCAAAGAACGGCACTTTTTTCTCGCGCGCGTAAGTAATCGCGTGCACCATCCCCGCGATCCCACGCTTCCCAAATCCACCGGGCACCAGAATTCCATCCACGTGCCGCAACCGCTGTTCAGCAGTCTCCGGCGAATCGAGTTCTTCCGCTTCAATCCATTCGATTACAGTCCGCTGATGATTCGCCAAGCCGCCATGCATCAAAGCTTCGCGCAAACTTTTGTAAGCGTCTTCGAGCTGCACGTACTTCCCCACCACACCAATGCGCACTTCGCCTTCGGGATGTTCCAGCCGCTCGAGCATCGCGATCCATTTGCTCAAATCGCGCTCAGGCGCCTCGATGTGCAGCAGCCGCAGCACCTGCTCGTCGAGACCCTCGCTAGCCAGCGACATCGGCACTTCGTAAATGTTCGCCACATCCGGCGCCGAAATCACACAGGATTCCGCCATGTTGCAAAACAGCGCGATCTTCGATTTCAAATCCTGCTCCAACCGTCGATCGCTGCGGCAAAGCAAAATATCCGGCTGAATTCCGATGCTCAGCAATTCCTTCACGCTATGCTGCGTAGGCTTCGTCTTCAATTCCCCAGCCGTCGCGATGTAGGGCACAAGCGTGAGATGAACGAAAATCGCGTTCTCCGGCCCCAACTCCAACCGCATCTGCCGGATCGCTTCCAAAAACGGCAGCGACTCGATATCGCCCACGGTGCCGCCGATTTCGACGATGACGATATCCGCCGTATCCGCAATTTTTCGAAAAGTCGCCTTAATCTCGTCGGTGACGTGCGGAATCACTTGCACCGTCTTCCCGAGATAATCCCCGCGGCGCTCTTTGGTAAGAATGGATTCGTAAATGCGCCCGGTCGTCCAGTTGTGATCGCGGGTAAGTTTGGCGTTGGTGAAGCGCTCGTAGTGCCCCAGATCAAGATCGGTCTCAGCCCCATCATCAGTCACGAAAACTTCCCCGTGCTGATACGGGCTCATTGTTCCGGGATCAACGTTCAGGTAGGGATCGCACTTCTGCAGGGTAACTTTGAGGCCGCGGCTTTCAAGCAAGCAGCCCATGGAGGCTGCTGCGACACCTTTTCCGAGAGAAGAAACCACGCCGCCCGTCACAAAGATATACTTCGGGCCGCTTCGCAAGTTTCGGAAATTCCTCCGCTCAGGTGTGCGTACAACGCATTATGAGGACAATCCCCGCGCGTGTCAAATCATCCTTCGCAATTCTTACAAGCGAGATTTTCAGGATTCGCCGCGCTCTCGCAGGATCTTCTCCACGCGCGCCACGTCTCCCGGCACATCCACGCTAACGGCTTCGTAGTCCCCTTCGACCACGCGAATCCGATAGCCATTCTCAAGCCAGCGCAACTGCTCCAACTGCTCGATGCGCTCCAATTCCCCCGGCGGAAACGTAGCGAATTCGAGCAGCGCCTCGCGCCGGAAACCATAAAGCCCAATATGCTTGGCATGCCGCGCCGCCACCGAAGCCGCGCGGTCACGCACCCAAGGAATCGGCGCCCGCGAAAAATAAAGCGCGTTCCCATCAAAATCCGTCACCACTTTCACCACGTTCGGATCCATGATTTCGCTGGCGACCTTGATCGTGGCCGAAGGCGTGACGATTTGGATGGATTCGTCCTCCTCCATCGTCGCAACCACAGCGTCGATCGCCGCCGGGTCGATCAAGGGCTCATCGCCCTGAACATTCACGTAAATCGCCGCCGGAATGTGCGCAGCAACTTCAGCGATGCGATCCGTTCCGCAAGAGTGATCGCGCCGTGTCATGATCGCCTCGCCGCCGAATTCCTTCACCGCCTTCAGAATTCTCTCGTCGTCGGTCGCCACAATCACGCGCGCCACGCGCTCAGCCTTTGTAGCCTGCTCGTAAACGCGAGCAATCATCGCCCGCCCAGCAATCGGCGCCAGCGGCTTCCCCGGAAACCGGACGGACTCATACCGTGCCGGAATCACAACGATCGCGCCAAGATCTTTCAGCTCAGCCATAGATTAAGTCGCGCCAGGTTTCAAACACGGTCTCGTGCCGCCAAATGATAGCACGCACTTCCCCGACGCCTCTCAGTGTCACCGTGGGACACTCTCCCACATCATTAATTTTGATAGCAAGCCCGCTTGCTTTGCAAAAAGCCAGTGGTAGAATCCGAACCAGAGAGTCTGGATGCCGCCCGACGCTTCGTCGCCCGCGGCCCAGCACCGGGGAAAACTTGAGGGATCACGCCAGGAAGCGTGGATCGAATAAGTACTCCGGGCTAGTTTGCGCTCTCTTGATCGGTTTGATCGCCTTACTCGCAGTTCCCTCCTACTTCGCACAGTCGCCCACGCAATCTCCAACGCAATCGGCAGCGACCGCGGCGCCCACCGATCCACCTCCGCCGCAAACGCAAGCCCAGAAAAAGTCCGGCGGCAAGCCCCTCAAGCTGGACGTTGATCTCACCCTCGTGAACGTAACTGTCACCGATCCCTACGGCCGCCTGGTCACCGGCCTCGAGCAAGAAAATTTCCGCATCTTCGAGGACAACGCCGAACAAGAAATCGTCCGCTTCTCCGGCGAAGACGTCCCCATCTCCATCGGCGTAATTTTCGACATGAGCGGCAGCATGGCCGACAAATTCGAAAAATCCCGCCTCGCCGCCGTGCAATTTTTCAAGACCGCCAATCCGCAGGATGAATTCTGCCTGGTAAATTTCAATGATCGCGCCCAGCTAGCCAGCCCTTTCACAGCCAGCGTAGAGGAATTACAAGACCGCCTTCTTTACACCACGGCCCACGGCCAAACCGCTCTATTCGATGGAATTTATCTCGGGCTAAGTCAGATGAAGGGTGCCCGTAACTCAAAGAAAGCGTTGCTCATCATATCTGATGGCGGCGATAACCATAGTCGTTATACTGAAATGGACGTCCGCAAATACCTGAAAGAGGCGGATGTCCAGATGTATGCCATCGGCATCTATGATAATGGGCCCGATTACGCCACCCCGGAAGAGCGCAGCGGACCCGGCCTGCTAAGCGAGCTCACGGAAATGACGGGCGGCCGCACCTTTCGCGTGGCCAGCCTGAACGATCTTCCCGACATCGCGTCGAAGATCAGTATGGAGTTACGGAATCAATATGTTCTCGGCTACCGGCCAAGCAATCACGCGCGCGACGGCAAATGGCGCAAAATCAAGATCCGTCTGCGCCCCCCGCACGGATTGCCGCCGCTCGAAGTTTTCGCCCGCTCGGGTTACTTCGCTCCCGGCCACTAACTTTGTCCGCGTAGAAATTTCCGCGCGAATCGCCATGCTGGCACTGTTACTAAGCGTCGCCCTGCTCTTCTCCCCATCGACGCGCGCGCAAGCCGATCCTCCGCCGCCGCCAGGCGCCAAGCCTTCCGAACTATTCAATGGTGGCCAGCAGCAAAAGCCGCAGCAATCTCCACCAGGCGCCACGTTAAAGAAGGACGTCGACCTGGTCGTCCTGCACGCCACCGTCGAAGACGCCAAGGGCCAATTCGTCCCCGATCTCAAGCAAGACAATTTCAAAGTCTTCGAAGACAAAGTCGAGCAGCGCATTTCCGTTTTCGCCCGCGAAGATATTCCCGTAAGCATGGGTCTGGTTATCGACAACAGCGGCAGCATGCGCGAAAAGCGCTCCCAGGTAAATTCCGCCGCTCTAACTTTCGTAAAGACCAGCAATCCGCAAGATGAAGTGTTCGTAGTGAATTTCAACGACGACTACTATCTCGATCTAGATCGCGATTTCACGAATGATCCAAAAGAATTGCAGGAAGCCCTGGAACGCATCGATTCCCGCGGCAGCACCGCGCTCTACGACGCGGTTGTAGGCTCGCTCGACCACCTGAAAAAAGCCCACAAAGACAAAAAAGTTTTATTGGTAATCACCGACGGCGACGACGACGCCAGCCGCAAATCTTTCGAATACACGATCAAGGCCGCCCAGCAATCCAACGCCTTGATTTACGCCGTCGGAGTATTCAGCGAGTACGATCAATCGCACGACAAGCGCATGGTCCGCAATTCCAAGAAAATCCTTACGCAGTTGGCAGACGCAACGGGCGGTGCCGCCTATTTCCCGAACAGCCTGGACGAAGTAGCACCGATCTGCACCATGATCGCCCACGATATCCGCAACCAATACACGCTAGGCTACTACCCAACCAACACCGACAAAAACGGCACCTTCCGCGCCGTCCAAGTCCTGGTCAACGCCAAAGGCCGCGGCAAACTCTCCGTCCGCACCCGCACCGGCTATTTCGCAAAGGGCATGGCCGGCGCCAAGTAGCAACGCAACGTACCGCTAGCCCGCTATCGCACCCAGAAAACTCTCCCCCCGCAAAATGCTCCCACCAAAATTCTCAGCCACCGTCTGCCCCATATCAGCAAGCGTAGCGCGCACGCCCAAATTCACCCCGCGAGCAGCGCCGGCACCATAAACCAAAATCGGCACATACTCCCGCGAATGATCGGTAGTAGGATTCACCGGATCCGGATCGCAACCATGATCCGCAGTAATCAACAAAAGATCGCCACGATCCAGTTTCGCCAGAAACGGACCCAGCAACTCATCAAACTCTTCCAACGATCGAGCGAATCCCTCCACATCCTTGCGATGCCCATAAAGCATGTCGAAATCCACCAGATTCGCGAAAATTAATCCAGCAGGCCGCTTCGCAAGCGCCTCGTCAATTTTCAGCATCCCGTCCACATTGTTTTTGGTAGTCACGTAATCATTCACACCGCGCCCGTTATAAATGTCATGAATTTTCCCCACCCCAAAAACAGGCACGCCCCGCTCCATCAACACGTCCATCAACATAGGCCGAGGCGGCTCCACAGCATAATCATGCCGCCGCTCCGTCCGCCGAAAATTCCCCGCCGCCCCAGTAAACGGCCGAGCAATCACCCGTCCCACGCGATTCGGCCCATCCAGCAATTTCCGCGCAATCTCACACATGCGATAAAGCTCCGGCACGGGAATCACGTCCTCATGTGCCGCAATCTGAAAAACGCTGTCCCCCGACGCATACACAATCGGAAATCCATTCCGCACATGCTCCTCGCCAAGCTCCTCGAGAATTTCCGTCCCCGAAGCAGGTTTATTCCCAAGCGTCCGCCGTCCGATCTGCCTCTCAAATTCCGCAATCAATTCAGCAGGAAATCCATGCGGATAAACCGGAAAAGCCTGCGGCAACCAAATCCCCGCCATCTCCCAATGTCCGGTAGTCGTATCTTTCCCCGGAGAATGCGTAGCCCCTTTCCCAAAGCATCCGATCGGCGAAGCAGGCGGATCGAGATGAGCCAACGGCTTGATATTCGCCAATCCCAATCGCACTAAATTGGGCAGGGCCAAAGCCCGCGATCGCGCAATATGCCCCAGCGTATCGCGCCCCACATCGCCATAATCCGCAGCATCAGGCAATTCCCCTATCCCCACGCTATCGAGCACGATCCAAATCACGCGTTTGAAGAGTCCGGCCTTCGTACTCACAAAGATAAACCTCCGCGCGACAATCTATCACCGAGTAGCGCCTCTAAGTAGCGCTGGCGTCCCCGCCGGCATCTCACGAGCGCAAAATTCGGCACAGGCAAAATTCATGGACGGACGAATCAGCTAAACTAACGGCAATGTTCGACGTGCTCAGTCCGCCGATGAGCATCGCCCTGGCCGCGAGTTGCAATCGTAAGATGCCGGCGGAAACGCCAGCGCTACTTTAATCGCCGCGCCCTCGCGCCCCCTAATGATGTAGACAATCTACACGCCAAGCAGTAGAATGCCTACATCCAGGGAGTCCGAATGAAAAAGCGCTATCAAAGCCGCATAGAGTTGTTGCAAGGCACCCTAGACCTCCTAATCCTGCAATCCCTAATCTGGGGCCCGCAACACGGCTACGCCATCAGCCGCAACATCCGTTCCCAATCCGGCCAAATCCTCCACGTAGACACCGGCTCTCTCTACCCCGCCCTCCATCGCCTGGAAAAACAAAAATGGATCGCCTCCGACTGGAAAATTTCCGAGAACAATCAACGCGCCAAGTATTACCGCCTAACTAGCGCAGGCCGAAAACAGCTAGCCACCGAAAGATCGCGCTGGGATCAAATCTGCGCCGCAGTAGCAGGCGTCCTCGCCGCGTCGAAAAGGAGAACCGCGTCATGAATCTCCGTTTCTGGCGCAACCGCGATCGCGGCTCCGACCTCGAAGAAGAAATCAGCTCCCATCTTCAACTCGCCGCGCACGATCGCATCGAGCGCGGGGAACCAGCCTCAGAAGCCGCCAGCAATTCCCGCCGCGAATTCGGAAATATCGGCCTGATTCGCGAACTCACCCGCGAAATGTGGGGCTGGGCCAGCCTCGAACGCATCGCCCAAGACGTCCGCTTCGGCGCCCGCATGCTGGCAAAATCCCCAGGCTTCGCAGTCGTAGCAATCCTCACTCTCGCCTTGGGAATCGGCGCCAACACCGCACTCTTCTCCCTCGTCAATGGCGTGCTACTCAATCCCCTGCCCTATCCGCAACCCGATCGTCTCGTCACCCTGCACGAGAGCAAGCCCAATTTCGAAAGCGGCTCGATTTCTTTCCCGAATTTTCTAGACTGGCAGCGCGAAAATCATTCCTTCCAGCAAATGGCCATCTCCCGCCCCAACGGCTTCACTCTCACAGGCCAAGGCGAATCCGAGCAAATCAACGCCGAATTTATTTCCGCCGATTGCTTCAGCGTCCTCGGAGTGCAGCCAACTCTAGGCCGAATGTTTCTCCCTGGCGAAGATAGAATCGGCGCCGCTCCAATCGTCCTGATTAGCGCAGGCCTATGGAAACGCAAATTCGCATCAGCCCCAGACGTACTCGGAAAAAGCATCGCCCTCAACGGCAAATCCTTCACCATCGTTGGCGTAGTCCCGGCAAATTTCAATCTCTCGATCATGAACTTCAGCGCCACCGAACTCTACGCCCCCATCGGCCAATGGGAGAATCCGTTTCTCTCGAGCCGCTTCGCCGGCCTGGGTTTCCACGGCCTCGCCCGACTGAAGCCCGGCGTCACGCTCGAACAAGCCCGCGCCGACATGGCAACAGTCACGCAAGCTCTCGCCGAAACCTATCCCGACGCGGACAAAGGCATCGGCGCAACGATCATCCCCATGCGCCAATTGATGGTAGGCAGCACGCAGCTAATCCTGCTGGTGCTCTTCGGCGCGGTAGGCTGCGTCCTGCTAATCGCGTGCGTCAACGTCGCCAATCTGCTGACCGCCCGTTCCACCGGCCGCGCCCGAGAATTCGCCATCCGCACCGCGTTAGGCGCCGGCCGCGCTCGACTGCTTCGCCAATACGTCACTGAAAGTCTGCTACTCGCCCTAACCGGCGGCGCGCTCGGCCTGCTGCTCGCCTACTGGGGCACGAACGCCGCACTCACCGCGATGCCAAGCGCCTTACCCCGCGCCAACGAAGTAGGCGTAGACGCCCACGTTCTCCTCTTCACCCTGGCAATTTCGGTCGGCGCAGGAATTCTCTTCGGCCTAGCTCCCGCGCTGAAAATGTCCAAGCCCAATCTACAAAAAACGCTCAACGAAGGCGGCCGCGCCGTCACCGCATCCCGCCAACGCGCCCACGCAATTTTCGTCGTAGTAGAAGTAGCGCTAGCCCTCGTGTTACTCGTCAGCGCAGGCTTGGCCACGCGCACTCTCGCAGCTCTCTGGCGCGTCGACCCCGGCTTTCGCTCGAGCAATATCTTAACTTTCGGCCTAAATCTCTCGCCCTCCATGAGCCTGTCCCAACCCGATCAAATACGCGCCACTCTCCGCGAACTCGATGCCACTCTAGCCTCCGTCCCCGGCGTCCAATCCACCACTCTCTCCTGGGGCGCTTTCCCCATGAGCGGCGACGACGAAATTCTTTTCTGGCGCGAAGGCGATCCGCAACCAGCCAACAAGAACGATATGAACTGGGCGCTGAAATATATCGTCGAGCCGCAGTATCTCGACGTAATGAAAATCCCCCTAAAGCGCGGCCGCTTTTTCACCAACGCCGACGACGAACACTCCGCCCCGGTAGCCGTCATCGACCAAGAATTCGCCCGCAGATATTTCGGCGCCGGCAATCCGGTTGGCAAGCGCCTCTATTTCGATCGCGGCATCGGCAACGCCCCCAACACCGCCGAAATCATCGGCGTAGTAGGCCACGTCAAGCAGTGGGATCTAATCAACGACAGCACTCAACTTCACGATCAAATCTATCTCCCCTTCATGCAAATGCCAGACGACCAAATCGCGCAAGTACCCTCCGGCACATCGGTAGCCGTCCGTTACGAGGGCGCCTCCGCTCCAGTCTTCGACGCCATTCGCAACGCCATGCGCCAAATGAACAGCGAGCAAGTCGTTTATCAAGCGCAAACGATGGACGAAATCTTGGCCATCTCACTAGCCTCGCAGCGTTTCTCCATGTTTTTGCTAGCAGGCTTCGCAGCTCTAGCTCTTTTGCTAGCCGCTCTCGGAATCTACGGCGTCGTTTCCTATCTAGTAGCCCAACGCACCAACGAAATCGGCATCCGCATGGCCCTGGGCGCGCAACGCAGCCACGTCCTA
Source organism: Acidobacteriota bacterium (assembly GCA_013286465.1). Taxonomy (GTDB): domain Bacteria; phylum Acidobacteriota; class Terriglobia; order Acidiferrales; family UBA7541; genus Palsa-147. Next base: position 73,902 of record JABDFR010000006.1, read on the forward strand.
AAAATGGTAATCAGCCAAGGCGCGCAGATGGCGCTCGTAGGCGTCGCTCTCGGACTCGCCGCGGCGCTCGGCCTAACGCGCCTCATGTCCAAAATGCTCTTCGGCGTAAAACCCAGCGACCCACTCACGTTTCTAGCAGTCGCGGCCCTGCTCATCGCTGTAGCGCTACTCGCGTGTTACATCCCCGCCCGACGAGCCACCCGAGTAGATCCGGTAGTCGCGCTGCGCTACCAGTAGGGGAGGGTTCTTCAGACCCTCCCGCAGTGCGGCCATCTGTTCGCCGTTAATTCTCCGTTGAACTCAAATCCTTATATCCGGTTTATGATGTGCCGCTGCAAATCGCCGCGGCCGCTCGACGCACTCGCCAGCCGCGGCGTACAACCCAAGCCGAGGTGACCAATGCCCTGCGATCCCGAAGTCTTCAAACACGTCCCACTCTTCGCCCTGCTCGATGACGACGAAATTTGCGTGCTGGCCGCGCAGGTAGAACTAAAAAACTTCGCCCCGCGCCAACGCATCTACAAAATCGGCGACGGCAACGGCCAAGCCTACGTAATGGTTTCAGGCCGGGTAAAAGTCACTACCTTCGACGAAGATCACCAGGAAGTCGTAGTCGATGAGCCCACCCACGGCGACTTCTTCGGCTTCGCCTCCATGCTCGAGCAAACCCCGCATCAAACCAACGCCACCGCCGTCGACGAGGTCGTATGCATCGAAGTCAGCCGCGACGACATCGCCGTCCTGCTCCAACGCAAGCCCCTAGCCGGCATGGACATGCTCACCGTCCTCGGCCGCCAATTCCACAACGCCCAGCAACTCGTCCGCCTGCGCGCCACCCGCAACGTCAATGAATTAATTGAAGAAGAAGAGACCTTCGCCGAAAAAACCGCCGATTCCATGGTGCAAATCGCCGGCTCCTGGACTTTCATCATCGTCTTCCTGGCCGTCAGCGCGCTCTACGCCATCGCCAACCTGGTGCTCGGCCACAGCGCCTGGGATCCCTATCCCTTCATCCTTCTAAATCTAATGCTCTCGATGCTCGCAGCTATCCAAGCCCCGGTCATCCTGATGAGCCAAAATCGCCAAGATATGAAGGACCGCGTCCGAGGTGAGTTAGATTTCGCAGTAAACCGCCGCGCCGAATCCGAAATCCAAGGCCTAGCCCAAAAACTGAATTCGCTAGACGAAAAAATGAGCGACCTACAAGATTTGCTGCGCAAATAAAACTGGATCGCCTCCGCGTAATACAAACGACGACTTCAAAAACGAAAGCAAGAGCAGATCCCTCACCCCTAAAGAGGGTTCGGGATGACAGGCTAAGAAAAAGCGAAAAGCTAGAAGCTAAAGGCCTCACCTCTAAAGAGGTGAGCTACATTAAGAATCCCGAACTCTCATCCGTACGAAACGGCCCAGCAATTTCCGGCCGCGAGCCTTCATCGCAGGCGTTCCGTTCCGGCAAGCCTCGCGCAGAAGTTCAATTACGCCCGCCCGCATCTCCAAATCATCTTGCGCAAGATCAGCCAATCCCTGCAGCGCGAAAGTCCTCACAATCGAACTGCGGTCTTCCAGGTAACTCTGCAGCGTCGCCGACGCAACACGCCGCTCAGCAGCACTAAGCGCAAGCCGCGGAACCATGGCCGCAAGATGCCAACGCAATTCCTGCTCCTCAGCCTCAGCTAGGAGAGCGAGCAACTTTTTCTTATAAGGCTGAAGCAGCGCAGCGTTTGTTCGCGCAACTTTCTCGGCCGCGTCCGCCGCGCGCATCCGCACTAGGGGATCCTTCGACCACAATCCCTCCATCAGCTCGGAGAACAATCGAGGGTTTTTAGAGACGGCCGCGGCAACTTCGTCAGCCCGGCCAATCGATCGCCGGTCTCCACCCTAGAGGAGAGAAAGAATGCCCGTTGAAGCGGTTGGAGTCATCTGAGCCCGGAGAGCGCAAAAAGTGGGGTTTTTTCCCGATTAGAACGGAGGTCGGGTCTTTGTTTTGTTGAAGTTACGTCGATTTCTAATCGTAGTGCTTCCCGATTAGAAATTTCACCGGCTTCTGTTTGTTTTCTTGTAGTTACGCGGC
>JABDFR010000007.1 GCA_013286465.1 Acidobacteriota bacterium
AACCGAATGGAGTTTTTCTTTCGAATGGACCTGGCGATCCAGAGCCGGTTACTTACGCGATTGAAAATATTCGCAAGCTCGTTGGGCGCGTGCCGATTTTTGGGATTTGCCTGGGGCATCAGTTGTGTGGATTGGCGCTCGGCGGGCGGACTTTCAAATTGAAATTCGGGCATCACGGATCGAATCATCCGGTGAAGAATTTATTGACGGAAAAAGTGGAGATTACCGCGCAGAATCATGGGTTTTGCGTGGATCCGGAGTCGTTGCCTTCGAGTGATGTCGAAGTTACTCATGTGAATTTGAACGATCATACGAATGAGGGGATGCGGCACCGGTCGTTGCCGCTTTTCAGCGTGCAGTATCACCCGGAGGCCTCGCCCGGGCCGCATGATGCGCGGTATTTGTTCGATGAATTTGTGAGCATGATGGAAAAGCAGGGCTGAACTTCAACTACATGCCGAAACGAACGGACATTAAGAAAATTCTGATCATCGGCTCGGGGCCGATTGTGATTGGGCAGGCTTGCGAGTTTGATTATTCGGGGACGCAGGCTTGTAAGGCGCTGCGCTCTGAGGGCTACGAGGTCGTCCTGGTGAATTCCAATCCGGCGACGATCATGACTGATCCCGAGATCGCGGACCGGACTTACATCGAGCCGCTGTCGAAGGAATATCTTGAGGCGATTATTGCGCGTGAGCGTCCTGATGCACTTTTGCCGACCGTGGGCGGTCAGACTGGATTGAATCTGGCGGTGGAGTTGGCCGAGGCTGGGATTCTTGCGAAGTATGGCGTGAAATTGATTGGTGCTTCGCTTTCGGCGATCAAGATTGCTGAGGACCGGCTGTTGTTCAAGGATGTGTGCCGGAAAATTGGGTTGGAGGTGCCGGAGTCGTCGGTGGTGAATGATGTCGACGAGGCCATCAAGCTCGCCGATAAGATGGGTTACCCGGTGGTGATTCGGCCTTCGTTCACGCTGGGCGGGACTGGCGGATCGATCGCTTACAACCATGAGGAATTTATCGATGCGATCGCGCGGGCGCTGGATGCCAGCCCGGTGCATGAGGCGCTTGTCGAAGAATCGGTGCTCGGGTGGAAAGAATTTGAATTGGAAGTGATGCGCGATTGCCGCGACAACTTCGTGGTGATTTGCTCGATTGAGAATTTTGATCCGATGGGCGTGCATACCGGCGATTCGATTACCGTGGCGCCGGCGCAGACGCTGACGGACAAAGAATATCAGCGCATGCGCGATGCGGCGGCGGCGATTATCCGCGAAGTGGGCGTCGAGACGGGCGGATCGAATATTCAGTTTGCGATTGAGCCGGGAACCGGGCGCATGACGGTGATCGAGATGAATCCGCGGGTGTCGCGAAGTTCGGCGCTGGCTTCGAAGGCTACCGGATTTCCGATTGCCAAGATTGCCGCGAAGCTGGCGCTGGGCATGACGCTTGACGAAATTCCCAATGACATTACGCGCAAGACGCCTTGCTCGTTTGAGCCGACGATCGATTACGTGGTGGTGAAAATTCCGAAGTGGCAGTTTGAAAAATTTCCGGGATCGGATTCGACGCTGACTACGCAGATGAAGTCGGTCGGCGAAGTGATGGCTATTGGGCGGACATTTGCCGAGGCTTTGAGTAAGGGGATTCGATCGCTTGAGCCGCATACGCCCTGGCGCGCGCCCGCGGAAGTTTCCGTGGCGTTGCTGCGCGAGCAACTGGCTGTGCCGCGGCCGGAGCGGATGCATTGGCTGTTTGAGGCCTTTGAGCGCGGCATGTCGGTGGAGGAAATTCATTCGCTTACGAAGATCGATCCGTGGTTTTTGCGTTACCTCGAGGATATGGCCAAGCTTGACGGGCGGCTGGCGGCGGTGAAATTTGACGCGGTGACGCCGGAATTGATGCTGGAGGCGAAACGATCGGGCGCGAGCGATGACATGTTGGCGCAGCATTGGAAAACTTCGGCGGAGGCGGTGCGCGAGAAACGCTTGGGCATGGGCGTGCGGCCGGTTTTCAAGCGCGTGGATACTTGCGCGGCGGAATTCGAATCGTTCACGCCGTATCTCTACTCGACTTACGAGGAAGAGGATGAGGCTGATGCTGTTGACCGGCCGAAAGTGATCATTTTGGGCAGCGGACCGAACCGCATCGGGCAGGGAATTGAATTTGATTATTGCTGCTGCCATGCGTCGTTTGCTTTGAAGGAAGACGGCTACGAGACGGTGATGATTAATTGCAATCCGGAGACGGTTTCGACGGATTACGACACTTCGGACCGTTTGTATTTCGAGCCGCTGACGCTTGAAGATGTGCTGGCGGTGATTGAGCGCGAGAAGCCGACTGGTGTGATCGTGCAATTCGGCGGGCAGACGCCTCTAAATCTGGCGCTGGAGCTCAAGAAAAATGGCGCGCCGATTATTGGGACTGCACCTGAATCGATCGACTTGGCGGAAGACCGCCGACGATTCGGGAAGTTGCTCGAGGAGTTGAAAATTCCGCAGCCGCGAGCTGGCACCGCACTCGCGCCTGCCGAGGCTCGTCGGGTTGCCGAAGAAATTGGATTGCCGGTGCTGGTGCGGCCGAGCTACGTGCTAGGCGGACGTGCGATGGTAATCGCCTACGATTTGAAGACCGTCGAGGAATATGTGGCGCAGGCGGCTTTGCTCGCAACGGGCGGGACGCTGCGTCCGATTTTGATCGATCAGTTTCTTGAGGACGCGATCGAAGTGGATGTCGACGCGCTGGCTGACGGGACTGACGTGGTGATCGCGGGAATTATGGAGCACATCGAAGAAGCCGGAATTCATTCCGGGGATTCTTCGTGCGTGATGCCGGCCGTTTCACTTTCCGATTCAGTAAAGAATCGTATTCGTGATTACACTGCGAAACTGGCGCGGGCTTTGAATGTGGTGGGCGTGATGAATGTGCAGTATGCCATCCAGCGCGATGTGGTTTACGTGCTGGAAGTGAATCCGCGCGCTTCGCGGACGATTCCTTATGTGAGCAAGGCTACCGGCGTGCCTTTGGCGAAAGTGGCGGCGCGGTTGATGATGGGGTGCAAGCTGCGCGATATGAAATTACCGATTTCTCATTCGAATGGCGTGGATGAGTTGAGTGTGCGCGGATTTTATGCGGTGAAGTCGCCGGTGTTTCCGTTCAATAAGTTTCGCGGCGTGGATACGATTTTGGGGCCGGAGATGCGTTCGACCGGCGAGGTGATGGGAATTTCCGGGAGTTATGGCGTGGCGTTTGCCAAGGCGCAATTGGCGGCGGGTCAGCGATTGCCGCGCACGGGCGTGGTTTTTATCAGCGTGAGCGATCGCGATAAGCGGCACGTCGCTGGTTTGGCGCAGGATTTGACGCGGGCGGGATTGAAGATTCTTGCTACTCGCGGAACTGCGGCGGCTTTGACGGCTGCTGGGATTGCGGTCGAGACGGTTTACAAAGTGAACGAGGGCCGGCCGAACATTGTGGATTTGGTGAAAACTGGCAAAGTCGATTTGGTCATCAATACGCCGCTGGGCCGGGAATCTTTTTATGATGAGAAATCGATCCGGCGGGCGGCGATTCGTTACAACGTGCCTTGCATAACTACGCTTTCGGCTGCGGTGGCGGCGGCGCGCGGGATTTTGGCGATTGCACAGCAGCCGATTGAAGTGGCTTCTTTGCAGGAATTGCATCGGGATGCGGCGGTGTTGGAGAAGAAGACTGCGAGTTCGCCTGCTGGCGCGGATTAAGATTACAGAAGAAATTAAATCGACCGAAAATTAGAGCGCAACAGAAAAATAGAGAGCGAAAGACTAAGAAAAAAGGAAAAGAGGGCCGAAAGGCGGGCGGGGCTGGAAGGCCCGCCCCTACGAACCCAACGGCAACTGCGACACCACGACCTATGAGACTTTCTGGAATATTTCCGCCGGTTACTACACCTTTTGATTCTTACGGGGGCGTTGATTTTGCTCGCTTCACGGAAAACCTGTCGCGGTATGGCGCTACCCGGCTTGGTGGGTTTTTGTTGAATGGGTCTACCGGCGAGTCGGTGCTTTTGCGTTGGACGGAGATTTACCGGATTTGGGAAGTTGCCAGGGAAAAAGCTGCGGCTGGCAAAATTTTGATCGCTGGGACTGGGGCGGAATCTACGCCGGAGACGATCGAGCATACGAACCGGGCGGCTTCTCTTGGGTTTGATTTTGCTTTGGTGCGGACGCCGAATTATTACAAGCCGGCTATGAGCGTCGAGGCTGAGGCTACGCACTTTTTGCGGGTGGCAGATGCGGCGCGGATTCCGATTTTGCTTTACTCGGTGCCGGTGTTTACCGGCTATACGATTGAGGCGCCGCTGGTGGCGCGTGTAGCGCATCACGAAAATATTGTGGGGATGAAAGATAGTTCGGGAAGCGTCGAGCGCGTCGCAGAAATTCTAGCTGTGGCGCCGGAGCGCTTTCGATTGCTGGTGGGATCGGCCTCGACGCTTGAGCCTTCGCTGGCCAAAGGGGCTTGCGGCGCGATTTTGGCGCTGGCCTGCGCGTTTCCGGAACTTTGCTGCGAGATTTACGATTCCGCGCAGGCCGGCGACATCGCGCGGGCGCAGGAGTTGCAGAAATTGTTGGCCGCACCTTCGGCGCTCCTGGGCGCAAAATACGGGATCGCGGGCTTGAAGTATGCGCTCGACCGGCTCGGTTATTTTGGCGGGCCGGTGCGGGGGCCATTGATGCCTCTGGACGAGGCTGGAAAGCAGGAGATTGACGCGCTGCTGGCCTCGATGACATCGGCGGCGCGCGCGTCCTGATTGCTGCGTCCTTTTCCGGCGTGTATCATCAATTCCTTCATGGAGTCTCACTGTCTTCGGCTCGCCTCGCTGCCTCATACCAGTAAATTATTTGCTGCTTATTTGGAAGACTTCTCTCGTGTGAAGCAGTTCTACGGGTACACGCCCGATGAGACTGGCGTTGTGGCGGCGGCGCGGGCTGTGGATCTGCCCTTGGCGTCGCGGCGGGCGGTGATTGAGGTATTACGCGACCAGAACCGCGCTTTTGGCGCTGATACCGCCACCGAGCGAAGCCTGGATCGTTTGGCCAAGGGTGCCGTGGCAATCGTTACCGGCCAGCAAGTCGGACTTTTCAGCGGGCCGGCCTATAGCTTTTACAAGGCGCTGACGGCGATTCGGTGGGCTGAAAATTTGACGGCGCACGGGCTCGACGCGGTGCCGGTGTTCTGGTTGGCTACGGAAGATCACGATCTGGCCGAAGTGAATCAATGCTTTTGGCTGACTAAGAACGGCACGGAGAAATTTTCGGACACGTCGGCGGAGGCAAGCGCCGGGCAGCAAGTTGGCGCAATTAAGTTTGGCGCCGAAATTTCCGGGCTGGTCGATTCGGCGGCGCGGGGCTTGGCCGGCCCGTTTGCTTCAGAAGTGGAGCGCGCGCTGCGGGAATCTTATGCGGCCGGGGAAACTTTTGGATCGGCATTTGGGAAACTCCTAGCGCGCTCGCTGGCTGGCCGCGGGATGATTTTGCTCGATCCTCTCGATCGCAGTTTGCACCGCATCGCGGCGCCGGTCTTTCACCGCGCGATTGAGAATGCGGAAAGCTTGCGCGATGAGTTGCTGGCGCGCGGGAAGGCGCTCGAGAAGACCGGCTTCCACTCGCAGGTGAAAGTTACTGCCGAGACTACACTGCTTTTTATGAATGTGGATGGACGCCGCGAGCCGGTGCGCATGCGCGGCGGAAAATTTGTGGTGGGGGTTAAGGGCGGGACGACATTTGCCACCAGTGAAATTCTCGCGTTGATCGAGAAAACCCCTGAGATTTTTTCACCGAACGTCTTGCTGCGGGCGATCGTGCAGGATTCGTTGCTGCCGACGGCGGCGTACGTCGGCGGGCCGGCCGAAGTGGCCTACATGGCGCAGGTGGAAGTGGTGTATCGCAAGCTTGGAGCGCCGATGCCCGCGATATTGCCGCGAGCTGGCTTTACCTTGATTGAGCCGCACGTGGCGCATCTGATGAAAAAATATGGATTGACGCTTGAGGATGTTTTTCGCGGACGGCAGACCGTGCGGGCCTTGCTCGCGGCGGGTTCGCTGCCCCGGGGATTGGCGAAGCGATTTGACGCGGATGAAAAAGCGTTGCAGCGAATGCTCACGAAATTCGAGAAGCCTCTGGGGAAGTTGGACAAGACCCTTTTGGGTTCTTTGGGCACCGCGGAACGCAAGATGATTTATCAGTTTTCGAAATTGCGGCGGAAGGTTGGCGCGGCCGAAGGATTTCGGAGTGGTGTGCTGGAGAAGCACGAGCGGATTTTGTTGGAGGCGCTTTTTCCATTGCGTGCGCCTCAGGAACGGGCGCTTTGTTTTTTGCCTTTCTTGGCTTCGGCTGGAGCGGGGTTGTTGGATGAACTGGCGAAGTTGGCTGGGGAATCGCCGGCGCAGCACTGTGTGGTCTTGCTTTGAGTTGAATTCGACTGCGAACACCCAGTGCTAACCCGGGCGGGACGTGAAGCCCCGCCCCTACACAATTCGCGGCGCGAGCCGAGAGGCCGGGGTACGGGGAGCGTGGTAAAATATCGCGAATTTTGAGATCACTTGAGGATTAGCGAGGTGAACTGATGAAGGTTACGCCGGGGAAACAGAAGGGCATGAAGGCGGTGTCGAATGAGCGCGGCGTGATCGCTGCTGCTGCCATGGATCAGCGCGGCTCTTTGAAGAGCGCGATTTCTAAGGATAAGGGCATCGATAAGTCCGCGGTTACGCCTGAGATGATGTCGGAATTTAAAGAGGCGGTGACGCGGATTCTTACGCCTTATGCGAGCGCGATTTTGCTGGATCCGGAATATGGATTGAAAGCTGCTAAGGAACGCGCGAAGAACGCTGGCTTGCTGCTGGCTTATGAGAATTCCGGTTACGACAATACGCGCCCGGGGCGTTTGCCGGATTTGCTGGATCATTGGTCGGTGCGACGGCTCGTGGCTGCGGGCGCGGATTGCATCAAAATTTTGCTTTATTACACGCCATTTGACTCTTCGGAGATCAACGAAACGAAACATGCTTGGGTCGAGCGCATTGGCGGTGAATGTACCGCCTCGGACGTGCCGTTCTTTCTCGAATTTGTCGGCTACGAAGAGAAGGGCGACGAAAAGGGAATCGAGTTTGCGAAGAAGAAGCCCGAGATTGTAACCAAGAGCATGGCGGAATTCTCGAAGCCTCAATATGGCGTAGATGTTTTGAAAGTGGAAGTGCCTGTGAATATGGCGTTCGTGGGTGGAACGCGCGCGTGCAAGGGCGAGTCGGCTTATACGCGCGATCAGGCCAAGGATTATTTCCGCCAGGCGGCGGCCGCTGCTAAAAAGCCGTTCATTTATTTGTCAGCGGGGGTTAGTAACGAAGTTTTTTCGGAGACTTTAGACCTGGCTGCGGAGTCGGGCACGAATTTTTCCGGAGTGCTATGCGGGCGGGCTACCTGGAAGGACGGCATGCCGATCTACGCTAAACAGGGATTGAAGGCACTGGAAGATTGGCTCTCGAACGAGGGCGTTAAGAATATTAAGAATGTGAATGACCGTCTGGGCGCAGCGAAACCGTGGTTCAGTTTCTATGGCGCGAGTTCGGCAGCGGCATTGTCCGACTGACGCGCGGGACTCTCCCGAACCAATCAAAAGATGGCTTCCTCAGGAACAAATGCGCGGCGAGATTCGCACGGCCTCGCCACTTTGGCGTTGCGATCTTCGCGGCGTACGGAGCTTATCAACATTACTTCTGAGGTGCAGGCGCTCGTCGCGGAGTCCGGATGTTCTGCCGGCGTCTGTCATATCTATGTGCCGCATACCACGGCTGGAGTGATCATCAACGAAGGTTATGACCCGGATGTGGCGCGCGATATGGAAGTGGCGCTCGACCGCTTGATTCCGCACAAGGGTGATTACCGGCATGCGGAAGGGAATTCGGATTCGCATATCAAGACGGCGCTGGTGGGATCGTCGCAGTCGCTATTTATCGAGCAAGGGCGCTTGGGATTGGGCCGCTGGCAGGCCATTTTCTTTTGCGAGTTTGATGGGCCGCGGCATCGCGATGTGCGGGTGAAGATTGTTGCGGATTAGGGTGATTGTCGGCGTTTGTGCGCGGTGTTAACCTCTTTCGAGATGACTAGCGGGCTTTATATTCAGGTTCCTTTCTGCCAGACGAAGTGCACCTACTGCAATTTCCATACCGGCGTTTTTTCCTCTCAGCTTTACGAGCCTTATGCGCGGGCGGTTTGCCGCGAGATTGAAATTCGCGCGCGCGGGGATATCTGGCCGGCTTTCGATACTGCTTATTTTGGCGGAGGCACGCCGAGTTTGCTGGCGCCGGAAAATTTGGCGCGGATTTTGGACGCGGCACGAGCGAATTTTGATTGCCGGTTTGAAGAGGTCACGCTTGAGGCTGATCCCGAGACTATCACGCGGGAAAAAGCGGAGGCTTGGCTCGCGGCGGGATTTAATCGCGTTAGCTTGGGGGCGCAGTCGTTCAATGATTTGGAATTGCAGGCGGCCGGGCGCATGCACCGGCGGACGGATATCGCCGCGTCGGTTTCGACTTTGCGCACGGCTGGATTCCGGAATTTGACTTTGGATTTGATCGCCGGCCTACCGCATCAGACGGCGGATTCCTGGCGCGATTCGGTGGAAAGTCTTTTGCGCCTTGAGCCGGAACACATTTCCATTTACATGATGGAAATCGATGAGGGCAGCCGATTGGGACGTGAAGCGATCGCTGGCGGCGAGCGCTACTCTGCCGGTGAATTGCCGAGCGATGACGCTATGGCTGATTCTTATGAACTGGCGTGTGGTTGGTTGGCCGATGCTGGATTTGAGCATTACGAAATTTCGAATTGGGCGCGGCCGGGATTTCGTTCGCGGCACAATTTGAAATATTGGCGGCGCGAGCTTTATTTGGGATTGGGGGCTGGGGCGCATTCGTTTGATGGGCTGCGGCGCTGCGCTAATTCGCACGAGCCGGCGGGTTATGTGGCGTCCATCGAGCTGGGTCGATTGCCTACGGAGCAGGAGTCGACGGTCAGCGAAAGGGAAGCTTTGGAAGAACGGATTTTTCTTGGATTGCGGCAATTGGAGGGAATTGATTTGTCGGCTTTGACCGGTGCGCGAGAGAATTCGTTGCCTGCGCGGATTGAAGACATGCGTCGAGATGGGTTGGTGATTGTTGATGGTGGGCGATTGCGTTTGGCGCCGGATCGATTGACGGTTTCGAATGACGTGCTTGTGGAATTGATGGAGGCCGTTTGAGCGCTACCGAAAAAATGGGCCGAACGGCGGGAGGGGCTGAAGGCCCTCCCCTACACTTGGCGGTCGATTTGCGCTCCGATACGGTTACTCGGCCTACGGCTGCTATGCGGCGGGCCATGGCTGAGGCTGAGGTTGGAGATGATGTTTACGGCGAAGATCCGACCGTGAACCGATTGCAGGTGCGGGCTGCTGAAATTTTTGGGCGCGAGGCTGCGCTTTTTGTGCCAAGTGGATCGATGGGGAATTTGCTGGCGATCAGAGGCTGGGCGCCGGCCGGGACTGAGATTGTTTGCGAGGCGCGGGCGCATACGAATCAGTATGAATTGGCTTCGATGTCGGCTTTGGCTGGATGTTTCCCGCGCACGGTGCTTGCGACGGATGGAATACTTTCCTGGGAGTTGGTCGAGAGTCTGATCCGGCCTAAGAATTACCTTTTTTCGCAGACTGGATTGGTGTGGCTCGAGAATACGCACAATATGGCGGGCGGGACCGTCCATCCGCAGGCGAGTGCCGACGAGATTTGCGACAACGTACATTCGCTTGGGCTGCCGATTCATTTGGACGGGGCGCGGATTTTTAACGCGGCGGTGGCTATCGGGAAGAGCGTGGCGGAATTATCGCGCAAGTTTGATTCGGTGATGTTTTGTTTGTCGAAGGGGCTCGGGGCGCCGGTGGGCTCGATGTTGCTCGGATCGCGGGAGTTTATCGCCAAGGCGCACGTGACGCGCAAGATGTTGGGTGGGGCGATGCGGCAGGCCGGGGTGGTGGCGGCGGCCGGATTGATTGCGCTCGAGGAATCGCCGGAACTTTTGAGGCGGGATCATGAGAATGCGCGTTTTTTGGCGGAGGGGCTGTCGCGGATTCGAGGGGTTTCGGTCGATCCGAAGAAAGTGGTTACCAACATTGTGATTTTCGATGTGACTGGGACCGGAAAAACCGCGGCCGAAATTTCTGGCGCACTGGCAAGGAAGAAAATCCTGGCTAATCCCACCGAGAAATTCTTGATTCGCATGGTTACACATTGTGATGTGGATCGGGCGGGGTGCGAGCAGGCTTTGCAGGTAGTGGATGAGGTTGTGACGCATTAGCGGCAGGCGGCAATCGGCGCAAAGTTGCGTGAAGATGCTGCGCTGAAGCGCACCGCTACGAAAGATGAAATTCAATTGGGGCTTGGGGGGGGTCATGTTTTCTGGGTTTCTGCGGACGGGTGCGGTTTTGGGCATTTTCGTTGGGGGAGTTTTCTTGATGGCTTGGATTGGGACTGAACCGGCTTCGGGAACGATGCCGAATGGGGCGCCGACTGTCGATGAAGCGCGCGCGTTTACCGACGCCGCGGAGACCAAGCTGCTGGATTTGTGGATTAAATCCGGAAGGGCTTCGTGGGTGCAGCAAACATTTATTACCGATGACACGCAGCGCATTTCGGCGGACGCCGACTTGGCGGTGAAATCGGAGACGGCGCGGCTCGCGGCTGAGGCGCGGCGGTTTGATGGAATGACATTGCCGGAGGACGTGGCGCGCAAATTGAAATTGATCCGGCTGTCGGTGGATATTCCGGCGCCGCGCGATCCTGCGGAAGCGGCCGAGCTGGCGAAGATCGATTCGTCGTTGCATGCGGATTACGGCAAAGGGAAGTGGTGTCCGGATGCGTCGGACGCTTCGAAATGCCTGAATATCGATCAACTCGAGAAACTTATGGCATCGAGCCGCGATCCGGAGGAATTGAAGCGCGCGTGGATTGGCTGGCATGCGATTGCGCCGCCGATGCGTGAGCGTTATGAACGAATGGTCGAACTCGGGAACAAAGGGGCGCGCGAATTGGGTTTTGCGGACATGGGCTCGCAGTGGCGCTCGAATTACGATATGCCGCCCGATAAATTTGCCGCGGAAATCGAGAGGCTTTGGCAGCAGGTGCGTCCGCTCTATGAATCGCTGCACGCTTACGTAAGGACACGGTTGCACGAAAAGTATGGCGCCGCTGTTCCCGCCGACGGTCCGATTCCCGCGGAACTTTTGGGGAATTTGTGGGCGCAGGGCTGGACGAATATTTATCCGCTCGTTGCCCCGCCGCAGGGAGATTCCGGGTACGACCTTACTGAGATTTTGAAATCGCGGAATACCGATGCGGTCGGAATGGTGAAATTCGGCGAGCGCTTCTTCGTTTCGCTGGGATTCGATCCGCTGCCGGAGACATTTTGGAAGCGGTCGATGTTTGTGAGGCCGCGCGACCGCGAGGTGGTGTGCCATGCGAGCGCCTGGAGCATCGATTTCCGCGACGATTTGCGCGTGAAGATGTGCATCCAGATCAACGATGAAGATTTCACCACCGTTCACCACGAGCTGGGCCACAATTTTTATCAACGCGCTTATAACCAGTTGCCGCCGCTCTTTCAGAATGGCGCGAATGACGGATTCCACGAAGCAGTCGGCGATACCATCGCGCTTTCGATCACCCCGGATTATTTGCACGAAATCGGATTGCTCGATAAAACGCCGGGTGATTCCGGCGATATCGGATTCTTGATGAAGCATGCCCTCGACAAAGTGGCGTTTCTGCCTTTTGGGCTTTTAATCGATCAATGGCGCTGGAAAGTTTTCTCGGGCGAAATCAAGCCGGCGGATTACAACAAGTCTTGGTGGGAATTGAAGCGCAAGTATCAGGGAGTGGTGCCGCCGGTGGAACGTTCGGAGGCGGATTTCGATCCTGGCGCGAAATATCACGTGGCGGCGAATGTGCCTTACACGCGTTATTTTCTGGCGGCGATTTATCAATATCAATTTCACCGGGCGCTTTGCAAAGCGGCGGGGTTTAGCGGCCCGCTGTACCGCTGCTCGATTTATGGGAACAAAGCCGCGGGCGCGCGCTTGAAGAAGATGTTGGAGATGGGGCAGAGCAAGCCGTGGCCGGACGCGCTGGAGGCTGTTGGCGCGGGGCGCGAGTTGGATGCCTCGGCGATCCTGGAATATTACGCGCCGCTCAAGAAATGGCTGGACGAGCAGAACGCCGGGCATCCGACGGGCTGGTGATTGCAGAGTCGTACGGTATCAGAGCCGTGTGCTATAAATGATGGAGTGAGGCGGCGAGGGTGACGTGGATTTTTCGCTAACAGAAGAACAAGCGCAGTTGCGGCGAAGCGTCCGGGAATTTGCCGAGGGCGAGATTTTGCCGCATGTGATGGAGTGGGACGAGGCGTCTCACTTTCCTTCCGAAATTATCCCCAAGCTCGGCGAAATGGGATTGCTGGGTGTGATTTTCCCTGAGAAATACGGTGGCGCTGGGTTGGGTTACGTCGAATACGCGATTGTGATCGAGGAATTATCGCGCGTGGATGGCTCGGTGGGAATTATCGTCGCGGCGCACAATTCGCTTTGCTCCAATCACATTTATAAATTTGGCACCGAAGCGCAGAAGAAAAAATATCTGCCGGATTTGACCACCGGGAAAAAGATTGGCTGCTGGTCGTTGACTGAACCCGAAGCGGGATCTGATGCCGGTGGCACGCGCACGCAGGCGATCGCGAAAGACGGCGGCTGGGTGATCAACGGCTCGAAGACTTTCACGACCAACGGGCATTACGCGGATGTTTGCGTAGGGATGGCCGTCACCGATAAATCTAAAAAGAGCCACGGAATTTCCGCATTTATCGTCGAGAAGGGCACCAAAGGATTTAGGCCCGGCAAGAAGGAAAACAAGCTTGGCTTGCGAGCGAGCGACACTTCTGAAGTGATTTTCAGCGATTGCTTCGTTCCCGGCGGGAATTTGTTGGGCAAAGAGGGCGAGGGATTCGTCAATAGTTTGCAGATTCTCGATGGCGGGAGGATTTCGATTGCTTCGTTGGGCCTCGGAATGGCGCAGGGCGCTTATGAAGCGGCGCTGAAATACTCGAAGCAACGCAAGCAATTCGGAAAAGCGATCAGCGAGTTTCAAGCCATACAATTCAAATTGGCCGACATGGCTACAGAAATCGAAGCCGCGCGATTGCTCACGTATCACGCGGCCTGGCTTGCGGACAGAGCGATTGCCGCCGGAGAAGAAGGCGGCGGCCGATTTACACGCGAATCGAGTATGGCAAAGCTATATGCCGGAGAAGTCGCGGTGCGTGTGGCGAATGAGGCCGTGCAAATTTTCGGCGGCTACGGATTTGTGAAAGATTATCCCGCGGAGAAGTATTACCGCGACGTGAAACTCTGCACCATCGGCGAAGGAACCAGCGAAATTCAGCGGCTGGTGATCGCCCGGCAACTTCTCGGGAAATCCTGAAGTAGATGGCTCGCTCCTAATGCCTACCACGACGGAAAACTGGGCGGAGCAGGTGCGCGCAGGCGAAGTGCGGGCAATTTCGCGTGCCGTGACGGCGATTGAAAATCGCGCGCCGGAGGGCGAGAAGCTTTTGCGGGAGCTTTTTCCGCACACGGGCCAGGCATATCGCATCGGAGTGACCGGCGCGCCCGGAACAGGGAAGAGTACGCTGGTCGATCGACTCGCGGCTTATTACCGCGGCCAGAAGAAAACTGTCGGAATTATTGCCGTCGATCCATCTAGCCCGTTTACTGGGGGCGCGATTTTGGGCGATCGCGTGCGCATGCAGGGTCACGCCACGGATTCCGGAATTTTCATTCGCTCGATGGCCACACGCGGCTCGCTCGGCGGATTGGCGCAGGCCACCAGCGATACGGCGCTATTGCTCGATGCAGCCGGGAAGGAATTCATTCTCGTCGAGACGGTGGGAGTGGGGCAGGGCGAAATTGAAATTGTGCGGCTGGCGGATTGCACTTTGGTGGTGTTGGTGCCCGGAATGGGCGACGATGTGCAGAATCTGAAAGCCGGATTGATGGAGATCGCCGATATTTTCGTTTTGAACAAATGCGATCGCGAGGGCGCGGACCGCTTCGAGGAGCAATTGCGGGCGATGTTAACCATTGCGCCGGAGCGCGGCGGCTGGCGGCCGCCCGTGGTGCGCACAATCGCCACAGAGAATAAAGGCATCGCAGAACTGGCGGGCGAGATCGAGCGCTTCCGGAGACATTCAGTCGGCGCCGAAAATCGCCGCGCGCGGGAAATCGATTTGTGGAAGACGCGGCTGATCGAACTGCTCGAGCTGCGGTTAATGGAACGCGTCGAGCGGGCAGGGATCGATGATGCGGCGCTGAGTGCACTCGCGGTGCGGATTTCTAATCGCCAAATCGATCCGTATGCGGCAGTGAATGAGATTTTGGCGACGGCCGGATTGGGAGACGCGCGGTGAGATTTGGCGAATTGGAATTCACGCTCGTCAGCGACGGCGGATTCCGGCTGGATGGCGGCGCGATGTTTGGCGTGGTGCCCAAGCCGCTCTGGGAAAAGAAAATCGCGGGCGACGAGCGCAATCGCATTCTGCTCGGGATGAATTGCGTGCTAGCTCGGACGGCAGGGAAAACCGTGCTGATCGAAACTGGCGCGGGCGACAAGCTCGACGCGAAGCTACGCGGAATTTACGCGATCGAGGAAGGCCCGCGGTTGCTCGACCGGCTTGCAGCGCACGGAGTGACGCCGGATCGCGTCGACATCGTGGTGGATACGCACCTGCACTTCGATCATTGCGGCTGGAATACGCGGATCGTGAATGGGAAAGCGGTGCCGACGTTTTCGAACGCGAAATATTTCGTGCAGCGCGGCGAGTTCGAGCACGCCAAGGCACCCAACGAGCGAGACCGCGCCAGCTACATGCCCGACAATTTTATGCCAGTCGAAGCCGCCGGGCAGTTTGAGCTGCTCGATGGCGATCGCGTAATCGCCCCGGGCATCGAATTGATTCGCGTGCCCGGCCATAATGCCGATATGCAATGCGTGCGACTTTCTGGTGGCGGAAAGTCGGCGTTTTGTTTCGTGGATTTGGTGCCGACGACCGCGCATCTACCGTTTCCGTGGATTATGGGCTACGACTTGTATCCCATGCAGACGCTAGCCAACAAAAAGAAGTGGATTCCGGAGATCGCAGCCAGCGGCGCGCTAGTGATTTTTGCCCATGATTTCAATGTGCCGGCAGCGTATTTGCGCCAGCACAAGAATCAGTTCGAAATTGAGCCGGCACGGGTGGATTGAAATGGCGAAAAAGCCCGCACAACGCAAATCCAAAACAAAATCGAGTGACGCAGTTCGCATCGGAATTATCGGCGGCAGCGGTCTGTATTCCATGTCCGGATTGACCGCTACTCGCGAAGTGCGCGTCAAAACTCCGTTCGGCGAACCTTCAGATGCTTTTGTGATCGGCGAGCTGGAAGGGCACCGCGTGGCATTTTTGGCCCGCCACGGACGCGGCCACCGGCTTTCCCCGAGCGAAATCAACTACCGCGCGAATATTTGCGCTTTGAAGATGCTGGGCGTTGAGCGCGTGCTTTCCGTCAGCGCGGTAGGGTCTTTGCGCGAAGAATATGCGCCGCTCGATTTTTTGATCCCGGATCAGTTTTTCGATCGCACGCGCTTGCGTCGCTCTACTTTTTTTGGCGATGGCGTGGTGGCGCATGTGGGCTTCGACCGGCCGGTTTGCGGGCAGCTTGCCGGGGCGCTGGGTGCAGCTTGTGAGCGCGCAAATGTGAACGTACATCGCGTCGGAACTTACGTGTGCATGGAAGGACCGCAATTTTCGACGCTCGCGGAATCGCATACTTACCGGCAATTACGTTTCGACGTGATTGGCATGACGAACTTGACCGAAGCGAAGCTCGCGCGCGAAGCCGAGCTTTGTTATGCGACAGTGGCAATGATCACAGATTACGACTGCTGGCATCCGGCGCACGCTTCGGTGACCGTGACGGAGATTATCGAGAATTTGACGCGCAACGCGACGAACGCGCAAAACGTGATCCGCGAAACAGTGAAACACATGGTGGACACGCGCGATTGCAAATGCGGCTCGGCGCTGGCTCATGCCATCTTGACGGACCGGAAACTAATTCCGGTGACCGTGAAGAAACGGCTGGCCGCGATAGCTGGCAAATACCTGGCGTAAGAACGGGAGCGTGGATGTCCTTACTCGTTGTGGGATCAGTGGCGTACGACGCGATTGAAACGCCTTTTGGAAAGGTTGATCGCACGCTGGGCGGTGCGGCCAGTTATTTTGCGCTGGCGGCCAGCCGGTTTACGCCGGTGCGGCTGGTCGGCGTCGTCGGCGACGATTTCGAGAAGCGCGACGAGGACATCCTGCGGCATCATCGCATCGATGTGGCTGGCCTTGAGCGCGCTGCAGGCAAGACTTTCTTCTGGGCTGGGCGCTACAGCCAAAACATGAATGAGCGAACGACGCTGGCGACGGAGCTGAACGTTTTCGCGGCGTTCAATCCGAAATTGCCGCCGTCGTTTACGGACTCGCCCTACGTATTTCTCGCGAACATCGATCCCACCTTGCAACATTCCGTGCTGAAGCAGATTCGAGGCAAGCCCAAGCTCGTAGCGCTCGACACCATGAATTACTGGATCGAGCGAACGCCCGCCGAATTGCGCGAGACGCTGAAACACACCCAAGTCTTGATGATCAACGATGATGAAACTCGCCAACTGAGCGGCGAGCATAATTTATTGCGAGCTGCGAAGCGCATTTTCAGCATGGGCCCCAAAACTCTGGTGATCAAGCGCGGCGAACATGGGGCTTTGATGGTGCACGATCGCTTTTTGTTTTCTGTGCCGGGATTTCCGCTGGAGGAAGTGCACGATCCTACCGGCGCCGGAGATAGCTTTGCTGGCGGGTTCATGGGCTACCTGGCGAGCGCTGGACGCGTTACGGATGAAGCGCTGCGGCGTGCTATGGTGTTTGGCTCGGTGTTGGGGAGTTTTGCGGTGGAGAAATTTGGAGTGGAGCGTTTGAAAACGCTTACCCTGCGCGAGATTCGTGCGCGGGCGATGAAATTTCACCGGCTTACGGCGTTTGAGCTTTAGGGTTTTGCTGCGCGCTCCGTCGGCGGGTGTTGCATGTGGCGTGTTCCCGGTCGTCGGAGCCGGCAGGGACGCGAGCGGTACGGAAGAGGGGCCGCGAGCCAACCTGCGGGGGCGAAGTGGAATCCGATGGAACGGCCGGGCTGCATTTGCGAGCGGGGCGTTGCCGTGTTAAATCTGGCTGGGCTTACGGGGAGAACCTTTTGATTCGATCGGGGTTGCGGCTGGCATTTGGTGCGGTCATCTTGTGCGGATTATTTGGCTGTGGCAGCGGCGGACCGACGGTCAACCCCACGCCCATTGTTTCCACGATTTCTCCCGAGGATGCCATTGCCGGCGGGCCTGCGTTTCAACTGAATGTGGTGGCGCTGAACGTGGAAACCACTTCGGTCGTGAATTGGAACGGCAGCCCGCGCACCACCACCACCGATCCGAATACCGGGCAGCTTGTGGCGCAGATTATGGCGACCGATATCGCCGTGCCGGGAACGGCGGACATTACCGTGGTGACTCCGGCGCCGGGTGGCGGCATATCCAACGACATCACATTTTTCATCGATGCTCCTGCGAATCCGGCTCCCACGATTTCAAGTTTGAGTCCGGCGTCGACGGCAGCGGGCGGAGCGGCGTTCACTCTCACGGTCGCGGGCAGCGGCTTCATCAATAGTTCCAGCGTGAATTGGAATGGCAGCCCACGAGCGACGACATTCGGCAGCTCGACGCAGCTTACGGCCGCGATTCTGGCGAGCGACATCGCCACTGCCGGCACTGCGAATGTCACAGTTACAAATCCTGCGCCGGGCGGAGGGACTTCGGCGGCCTCGACATTCACGATCACCAATGGCCCGACGGCTTCGAAGGCGTCGATCTTCTCGCTGGTTTCCGCGACTGCTTCCGGCGATCCAGGAAATGGGCCGAGCGGAGAGCCGCGCATGGATCAGTCAGGTCGATTCGTCGCGTTTGAATCCGCGGCAACAAATTTGCTCGAGAGCGGCACGAAAGCAGAAGTGTTTTTGAGAGACACGTGTGTAGGCGTCGGGAATTGCACTCCGGATACGGTGGCCGTAGATGTGGCGCGCGGCGGCGGCGCAGCGAATGGCGGATTAGGACGCGGGCTGGCGATTAGCGCGGACGGTAGATATGTGGCGTTCTCGTCGCATGCGACGAATTTGGTATCCGGGCAATTCCGCGAAGGACCGCAGATTTATTTGCGAGATACTTGTGCGGGCATTGCGGCCGCGAAGAAGTGCGCGCCCTCGACGACATTAATTTCCGTGAGTTTGAACGGGACGGCCGGAGATGCGGCGAGTGAATTTCCGGCGGTCAGTGCGGGGGGAAGGTATGTGGCGTTTGCCTCGTCGGCTTCGAATCTCGTCGCAGGCGCGGAAGCCGGCGTGCCGCAGATTTATTTGCGCGATACATGCCTGGGCTCAGGTACGAAGGACTGCGTTCCGCGCACGACTCTGATTTCGCAAGACGCGTCCGGCCACCCTGGCAAGAGTGCGAGTTTACAGTCATCGATTTCGCGCGATGGGCGGTATATCGCGTTTGACTCAGTGGCATCGAATCTTGTGGCCGGGACTTTCTCGGGCGCGTCGAATATTTTCTTGCGGGATACTTGCCTCGGCGCTAGCGCTGGCAGCGACTGCAGCGCATTTACCGCGATCGTCTCCGTGAATGCCGATGGACTTGCCGTCGACGGGGCGAGTTTCGGCCCGGCGATTAGTGGCGACGGGCGCTATGTGGCGTTTGCGACGCGGGCTGGCAATGCCGCGAAGGGCGATGCCAGCCACGCGCAGAAAATCGTGGTGCGGGAAACCTGCTTGAGCGCGCGCGCCACCGAATCGTGTGCCCCGCAGACCGAGCTCGTATCCTCTCCGGGATCCGCCGATGCGCACTCGCCGTTCATCAGCGCCGATGGCCGATTCGTCACTTACGTTACCGACGATGGCGGCTCCTCGCTCGGCGCGATTCGCGCATTTCTACGCGATACGTGCGTGGGCGGCGTCGCGTCGTCAGCCTGCGTTGCGCGCACCAGCCTGATCGTTGGATCGGGCCCTGGAAAAAAGAGCGCGTTGGCGGGCGGGAAATCCTGGTTTGGCGCGCCCGTCAGCCTTGACGGAAATGTGGTCGCATTGTTTTCTACCGGCCCGGTGTCCGGGCTGAAAGGTAATCTCAGCGGGGCGGGAGATGTGCTTATCGGAATTCTTCCCGCGGCACAGTAAGTTCCATTCAATTTCCGCGGGGATTGCAAACAATTCAAGGTCCGGCACGTCGAACTTCTGAGGTGTGTGCCTGGAGGTAAGAATGCTGCAAAGAGTTCGAAGAACGCGCGCGACGGCGGTGCTGGCAACCAGCCTTGCGGCGCTGACTTTCTTGGGCGCGAGTTTTTGGGCGCGTAATTCCCGCGCGGATGGCATTCCGGCGACGGCCGCGGGGGAGCTCAATGTGCCTCGCGTCAAAATTATGGATACCAAGCTGCCCAACGGCTTGCGTGTGCTGATTGTCGCGGATCACACTGCGCCGGTGTACGCCATCGATGTTTGCTACAACGTGGGCAGCCGCAACGAGCGGCCAGGCCGCACCGGCTTTGCGCATCTTTTCGAGCACATGATGTTCGAAGGGTCGGAAAATGTGGGCAAGGGCGAGCATTTCATTCTGATTTTCAATAACGGCGGGGAAATGAACGGCACCACCAACGAAGATCGCACTACCTACTTCGAAGAATTGCCCACCAATCAACTCGACCTGGGACTTTTTCTCGAATCCGACCGCATGAAATCGCTCACCATCACGCAGGACAAGCTGGATAACCAGCGCAATGCGGTGCAGGAAGAGCGTCGCCTGGGCGTCGATAATGAGCCTTATGGGAAAGCGGAAGTCGATCTCGGCAATCTTGCTTACGACAATTTCGCTTACAAGCACTCGACGATTGGCTCGATGGCGGACCTGGACGCGGCCAGCATTGACGACGTGCGCGAGTTTTTCCGAATTTATTATGCGCCGAATAACGCGGTGCTCACGCTGGTCGGTGATCTCGACCCCGAGGCCACACTCGAGAAAGTTAAGAAATATTTCGGATCGATTCCCTCGCAGACTATACCGCCCGGGCCGGATCTGAACGAAGAAACGCACTATGGCGAACGGCGCGAGGTAATTTACGACCAGCTCGCGCGTTTGCCGCAAATCAGCATCGCCTATCGCATCGCGCGCGGGAACACGCCGGAGAATCGCGCGGCGCGCGCCCTGGCACTGATTCTGGGGCAAGGCCGCAGCTCGCGGCTCTACCAGCATCTGATCAAGGAAAAGCAACTGGCGATCCAAGTCTCGTCGTACTCCGACAATCGGATCGGGCCGAGCCTCCTCTATATCAATGCCACGCCGCGCCCGGGCGTCAAAGTGGAGGATCTCCAGAAAGCCATCGATGAGGAAATTGCGGCGGTGAAAAAGGATGGAGTGACCGCCGCTGAATTGAGCAAAGCTAAAGCGATTTTGCGGCGGCAATATATTCAAACGCGCGCTTCGGATTTGTTCATGGCTCTCACGATGGGTGATTTGGCCGTGAAGTTTAACGATCCGGAATTGATCAACACCGTCGGCGCCAGCTACGAAGCCCTGACCGTCGAGCAAGTCAACGAGGCAGCCAAGAAATACCTGGATCGCGATCAACGCGCAGTGGTGATTACACTTCCCGGAAAACAGGAAGCGGACGCGACTAAGGGAGGTGCACAGTGAAGCTCATGAATTGGAAAGCGGTCGCGGCATTGAGCGGGTGTGCGATAGCTTGCAGTCTCGCGCCTGGCGCGCGGGCGCAGGCTGGCGGCGCGGGGCAGGACAAGAGTGTGCCGCTATCTTCGGTGGTGCGCCTCAATCGCGCGCCGGTGAGCAAAGAAATTCTGAAAGTGAAATTGCCGCAGGCTTCCGTACACAAATTGCCGAACGGCATGACCGTGCTGATTCTCGAGCAGCACAAGCTTCCCACCATCGCGATCGAGCTCGACATGGAGCCCGGAGCCATTGCCGATCCCACTCCGGGCATGGCGAAATTCACCGCTGAAATGTTGCGCGAGGGGACCGCGAAGCGCAATAGCTCGGCGATTGCGGGTGCCGTCGATGAAATCGGCGCGCAACTCAGCAGCGAGGCGGATTTTGGCGGCAGCGATTCGACCGTGTATATCGCGGGCCTGACCGATTCCACCGAAACTCTCTTCGATCTTCTCAGCGATATTGTTTTGCATCCGAGTTTTCCGGCTGAGGAGCTCGAGAAATATAAAAAGCGCGAGCTTGGCAATCTCGACGAGGAAATGTCCCGGCCGTATTTCCTGGCGGACAAGGAATTTCACAGGGCGCTCTACGGCGACACGAATTACGCCGTGACCGCGCCGACGCCTGCGCAAGTTCAGGCGGTCACTTCCGAAATGCTCGCCGAATATCACCACAAATACTATGTGCCGGGAAATGCGGTGTTGGGAATCGTCGGTGACGTAAACACCGCCGACATTCTGAAGCTCGCCGAAAAATACTTTGGCGATTGGCCGAAAACGGCACCGCCGACGGTAAAGCTGGCGGAAGTTCCTGCGCCGCAACCGAAGAAGGTCGTATTGGTGGATCGGCCGGGTTCCGTGCAGACGAACATTGTCGCAGGCAATCTGGCAATCACGCGCACCGATCCGGATTACTTCGCCTTGACGGTGATGGATCACATCGTAGGCGGCGGGCCAAGCGCCCGGCTGTTCTTGAACTTGCGCGAGCTGCACGGATACACGTACGGCGCCTATAGCGGGCTGAATACTGACGTCTATCGCGGATCGTGGAACGCCAACACAGAAGTTCGCACCGCGGTGACCGAGGGCTCGCTGCACGAGCTGTTCAATGAGTTTGATCGCATCCGAACTGAGCCAGTGCCCGCAGCGGAACTTGATGAAGCTAAGCGCGCACTGGTGGCCAGCTTTGCGCTATCGCTCGAAAATCAATTGCAACTCCTCGGCGACGCACTCGAAGTTCACCACTATGGTCTGCCAGACGATTACTGGGATAAATATCCGGAGCATATCGATGGCATCGATGCAGCCGCCGTGATGGCAGCGGGGAAGAAGTACGTCGACGTCGATCACATGCAGATAATTTGCGTAGGCGATGCAAAGCAGATCAAGGATGCAGTAAGCAAGTATGGCCCGGTAACGGAAGTAGCCGCTCCACCCGAGGAAAAGTAAAAAGTAGGACGAGCCTCAGTCGAGGCGGCGCACTGGTAGCACAGCCACTCTTGGCTGGGGCTGTTGTCATCGACGTCACTCAACTTAGGCGCGCCTAAATCCGACACAGCCAAGAGTGGCTGTGCTACGTTGCCGTGCCATTCAGGAATTTCTCGCGCCGCGTTGCTGGACTCCCTCCCGCGAATTCCTTATTCTCAAATTCTTCGATGGCTAATGCCGTGAAACCCAGCGCACTTCGTCCGGGAGACGCAATCCGCGTGATTGCCTCCGCCAGTCCCGTCGACGCGGAGCGTTTGCGCGCCGGGATTGCCGAGATCGAAAAACTCGGATTTGTCGCGCGTCACAATCCGCGGCTGCTCGAGCGCGATGGATTTTTCGCCGGGAGTACGGAATCCCGCCGCGGCGAATTGATGGACGCTTTGCGCGAGCTGGACACCCGCGCAATTTTCTGCGCGCGTGGCGGCTATGGATCCGGCTATCTGATCGATCACTCTGCCGACTGGAATTCATTTCGCGGCTTGGAACGGAAACTCTTCGTCGGGTATAGCGACGTCACATTGCTGCAGGTTTTTTTCTGGCAGAAATTTGGTTGGGTTAGTCTGTATGGACCGATGGTTGCAGCAGGATTCGACCATGGAGCCGGGGCAGCGCACGGCTACGATGCGGCGTCGTTCGCGCACGCAATTTCCGGGACGCTGCACGGGTGGAACATCGATTTGGCCGGAGAGACGCTTGCGCCCGGCCGAGCCGACGGCGTCTTGCTCGGCGGATGTCTGACGCTCGTTGAGATGACGCTGGGAACGCCGTGGGAATTGGACGCGCGCGGCGCGATTCTGCTGCTCGAAGATCGAGGGATGAAGCCCTGGCAAGTAGATCGCGCGCTTTTGCATCTTCGCCAAGCGGGCAAATTGAGCGAAATTCGAGGCATCATATTTGGCGATTTTCCCGATTGCGAGCCGCCAGCCGGCACCGAGACGGTGCGCGATGTCGCGGCGCGCGTCTGCGGCCCGCTCAAAATTCCGGTCGTTTGGGGCGCGCCATTTGGGCACACGGCGCGGCCGATGCTGACAATTCCTCTGGGAGTGCAAGCGCGATTGATCTCAGAGGGCGCGGGGCGAATCGAGATTCTCGAGCCCGCATGCCGCGAATGAATAGAAAAGCGCTAGGCGAGTAGGGAAGGGATCGATGCTGGGAAATCACATCTCAAGCCGTTCCGGCCACATTCATTTGCTCGGGATCGGCGGCGCGGCGATGGCGCCGGTCGCCGGAATGCTGAAGGAGCGCGGCTATCATGTCACCGGCTCGGACACGAATGTCTATCCGCCGGCTTCTACGCTGCTCGCGTCACTCGGAATTCCATACAACGAAGGATTCCGCGCCGAGAATTTAAGGCCTGTGCCCGATTTGGCGGTAATCGGCAACGTGATCGCGCGCGGCAATCCCGAGCTCGAACACATCCTGGACGAAAAGGTTTCGTATTGCTCGATGGCGGAAATCATCGAAGAATTTTTCATACCGAAGCACAGCTCGATCGTGATCGCCGGCACGCACGGAAAAACCACGACAACGGCGATGCTGGCTTGGATTTTCCAGGTGGCAGGACGGCGGCCGGATTTTCTCGTCGGCGGTGTCGCGCCGAATTTCGGCGATCGCAGTTACGGCCTCGGCGGAGGCGAGGAATTCATCATCGAGGGCGATGAATACGAGACCGCCTTTTTCGATCGCGGCCCGAAATTCCTCCATTACCATCCTGAGGAATTGATTCTCACCTCGCTCGAATACGATCACGCCGATATTTATCCCGATCTTGCTTCGATCAGCAAACAATTCCGCCTGCTCGTGAATCTCGTCCCGCGCCGCGGCCGCATTCTGGTCTGGGGCGAAAGCGAAGAAGTCCTCCGCTGCACGGAAAAAGCATTTTGCCCGGTCGAGACCTACGGCCTCTCGGGCGAAGGTGATTGGTCGGCCGGCGATTTGCTCTGGGAAGATAATATGACCGCGTTTCGCGTGGCCTTCCGCGGCAAGGAAGTCGCGCGCATTCGCACGCCGGTGGCAGGCCGCCACATGATTCTCGATGCCCTCGCAGCCATAGGATTGGCTTACGGCCGCGGAGTGGAATGCGAAGCCATCGAGCAAGCCCTGGCGACATTCCAAAATGTTCGCAAGCGCATGGAATTCAAGGGCGATGCCGGCGGCGTGACGGTGATCGAAGATTTCGCGCACCATCCTACTGCGATTCGGCTCACGCTCGAAGCCGCGCGCACCCGCTGGCCAGGGCGTCGAATTTGGGCGGCCATCGAGCCGCGCTCGAATACCATGCGCCGCAAAGTTTTCGAAAAGGTGCTTCCCGAAGCGCTGGCGATCGCCGATGCGGCGCTGATCGGCCCGGTGAGCCGCGCCCAACTTTTGAAAGATGAAGACCGCTTTTCTCCCGCAAAAGTAGCGGAAGATGTGCAGGCGCTGGGACGTCCGGCGCAAGCGTTTGACTCTGCGGAAGAAATCGCCGAATATCTCGCGGCCGAATCGCGGCCGGGGGATGTTGTAATGATCATGTCGAATGGCAGCTTCGATGGCTTAAGCGGCAAGCTGCTCGAGAAATTGGCAGCTCATAGTGGAGTTCGCGCGTGATTCGATTCGCGCGCAGATTCCTCGTACCACTTATTTTCCTCTTGGCGATCGGAGCGCGGCCCGCGTCCGCCACCATCCATTACACAATTTCTCTTGAACAGCCCGACAAGCACATGTTCGCGGTGCGGATGGAGATTCCCCAGGCTCCCCTCGGAACCACGGTCGCTTTGCCGGCCTGGAACGCGCTCTACCAGGTGCGCGATTTTTCCTATCGTCTTCGTGATCTACATGCGGCCCCGGCTGAAAACTCCAATCAATCGGCCGCCTCGCTGCGTCTGATTCCCGTCGATAAGCAGACCTGGACAATCGGGCGCACAACCCCCGCATCGGCCGGCGCCTCAGCGGATTTCGTAATCAGCTACGAGATCGAGTGGAACGATCCCGGTCCGTTCAATTCGCAACTCAACGCGCAACACGCCTTCGTGAATTTCGCCGAGATTCTGATGTATCTCCCCGAACGCCGCGGCGAAGACACCCAGGTAACCTTCGAGCACGTTCCCGCGGGCTGGCACCTCGCCGCTGAACTCACTCCCGGGAAAACCGAGAACTCTTTCACCGCCGACAGCTACGATCATCTGGTCGATGCCCCGGTTGAAGCGGGCACATTTTCGCAACTTGCGTTTGACGAAGCCGGTGCCCACTTTCGCGTAATCATCGACGCAAAAGATTTCAATGCTCCGCAATTCGAAAGCGAACTGCATCGCGTCGTGAAATACGAACTGAGCATGATGGGCGGACCGCCATTTCACGAATACACGTTTTTCTTCCACATCGGTCCGTATCTCGAAGTCGGCGGCGGAGGCATGGAGCACTCGAATTGCACCGCCATATCCGCCAGCTCCGAACCCGGCGCGATCTCCATCGCCGCTCACGAATTCTTCCACGTCTGGAATGTGAAGCGCATTCGCCCGCAAGCGCTCGAACCCGTCGATTACACGAAAGAGCAGTACACGCGCGCCCTCTGGTTCTCCGAAGGGCTCACGAGCACGTATGCGTCCTTCGCGCAAGTCCGCGCAGGCGTCTGGAATGATCGCCAATTTTATGGCGATCTAGCGGATCAATTGCAGCGCCTCGATTCGAGCCCGGCCCGCAAGTGGCAAAGCGTGGAGGAATCAAGCCTCGATGCCTGGCTCGAAAAGTACGATCCCTACTATTCGCCCGATCGCAGCATCTCGTACTACAACAAGGGCCAAATTTTAGGGGTGCTTCTCGATATCGCCATCCGCGACGACACGGACAACAAGAAATCGCTCGACGACGTGATGCGCGGAATGAATGAGCAATTCGCCAAGCGCGGCCGCCTCTACAACGAGAGCGCCGACATCCGCGCCACGGTGGAGCAAATCGCGGGAAAATCCTTCGAGGAATTCTTCAGCCGCTACGTGAGCGGCGTGGAAGATTTACCCTACGACGATTTCTTCGCCCGCGCCGGCCTGCGTTTGAATCGCAGCAATCAAACCAAGGCAGATTACGGCTTCCGTTTTGGCCGCGGTCCCGGGTCGAGCTGGATCGTCTCAGAAATTCTGGCCGGAAGCAGCGCGGAATCCGCCGGCCTGCGCACTGGCGACGAACTCATCCAAATCAACGGGCAGAACATTTCGCCCGCCGTATTTCGCTGGCTGCGCGAGCGCGTCCCCGGCGACACTCTGCCGCTGAAAATTCGCCGCGACTCGCAGGAGATGGACTTCTCGCTGAAGATGGGCTCGCGCGACGTAACGCAATACTCCATCGAAGAAATCGCCAATCCCACGGAAAAGCAGCGCCGCATCCGCGAAGGAATGTTGCGCGGATCGACGAACTGACGCGCGATGATCCGCACGATCATCGTGATCGTGTATCTTACAATCGCCATTTTCCTAATCCTTCCGTTTTACATTCTCTATAGCGCCATCACCGGCGATCCCAATCCGATGTATCAGATCGCCATGAAAGCCCTGCGCCTGGTTTTGAAAATAATCGGGATTCGCGTGCACGTGGAAGGCGTGGAAAATATTCCGGCGCGCACCTGTATTTTCGTTTCGAATCATGTCAGCAACGTCGATCCGCCGGCTCTGGCGCCCTACATTCCGCGCCGCGTAGCGATTTTGGCCAAGAAGGAAGTTTTTCGCATACCGGTGCTGGCGACCGCTCTGCGGCAAGCCCGAATTTTACCGGTCGATCGCCGAAATAAAGAAGAGGCTTCCGCCACAGTAGATAAAGCCGTCGAGTATTTGCGCGACGGAACTTCTTATTTGGTCTTTGCCGAAGGCACGCGCAGCCGCGACGCGCATTTAAAGCCTTTCAAGAATGGCACTTTTGTAATGGCGATCGAAGCGGGTGTAATGGTCGTTCCGATTTCGCTAGCAGGCACGCAAAATCTGATGCGTAAAGGCGAGTGGTTCATCCGTCCGGGCGAAATGACGGTGCGATTCGGACCCGCAGTAGATGCGTCAGAATATTCGCAAGATCAAAGGGACGAATTGCGAAAGCGGGTACATGCGTTAGTAGAGGCGGGCCTGCCAGAAGAACAAAGACCAATCGACGATTCAAAGTAGCGCCGGCGTCTCTGCCGGCATCTTACGACCACAAGTTTCGCCAAAACCAAGCTCGCCGACGGCCTCGGAACAAACAAAAGGCAATCTCGTCACTAAGCACAAAATGGCCCACATCTTCTCACGTGTTACTCGGGCGGGCGCAGCAAGCCGGCGCCCCTACGGGAAAAACTTAATTGCCGCCTAGGATGTCGACACACGGATTCAACTCAGTTAAGTCCGCGCCCGCAATCGCGCCACCTCCGCCGTTAATTCGCGCACCTGCTTCTGCAATTCTGGCAAACGGCTAAATACCGCAATCGATTTCAACCAATTCTTATGCTCGATAATCGGCGAGCCGGAGACCAAAGCTCCAGCAGGAACATCGTTCGGCACACCGCTCTGCGGAGTAATCACCGCCCCGTCGCCAATCGTCAAATGACCCACAACGCCCACCTGCCCGGTCAGCACGCAGTTCTTGCCCACCTTCGCCGAGCCGGCAATCCCGACTTGCGCGCAGAGTAATGTGTTCTCCCCAACTTTGACGGCATGCGCGACGTGCACCAAATTGTCGATTTTCGCCCCGTCAGCGATATGCGTTTCGCCCATCGTCGCGCGATCCAACGTCGAATTGGCCTGAATTTCCACGTCGTTCCCAATTACCGCAATTCCGGTCTGCGGAATTTTGTACCAGCTTCCGTCAGCCTGCTTGGCGAACCCAAATCCATCGGAACCAACCACCGCCCCATTCTGCAGCGTAACGCGGTCGCCAACGCGCACGCGTTCGCGCACTACGGTATGCGAATGCGCCATAAAATCATTGCCAATCTGCGCGCCGCGATAAACCGTAACGAAGCTGTGCAGCACCGCGTTGTCGCCGATATTCACATTCTCGCTGACGACACAATATGGCCCGACGTGAGCGTTGGCCCCGATACGCGCCGAGGACGAAATGCTGGCAGTAGGATGAATTCCGGGAGCGTACTTAGGCGCCTGGTGAAAAATGCTCAGAGCCCGCGCGAAATCCAGATAAGGATTTTGCGAGCGCAGCACGGCCACCGGCATGGGTCCATCGTCCGGTGCCGCAAGAATCGCCGAAGCCTTGGTATTCGCCACCGAGGCGCGGTAGCGGCGATTGCTGAGAAACGTCAGGTGACCGTGCGCGGCCTCTTCGATGCCGGCCACGTCGGTAATCTCGATCCCCGCATCGCCTTCGAGTGCACAACCAAGCCGCTCGGCAAGCTCGCCAAGTTTCATTGAACTCTCCCAAACATCCGGCGTTCAATTTACCTCAGTTTGGGGAAATGCGGGGCAGAGGGCGAGGACAAGGACGCGGAAGGCCGAGCTATTCTTCGAAGAGCTTAGGTTGCGCGGACGCCACAGCAGCAGGACGAGCCAACCGCTTCGCCGCGCCCACCACTCCCAATACTTTCACCTCAGTCAACGCAGAGCGCGGCACATAAACGCGCGAGCAATTGCCGTGCAGATCCGGCGGGACGAATTGGATGCCGCGATCCAGAATCTCCAACAGCTCGTTCACAACGATGCCTTCCAAGGAATCGCCGTCGCGAAATGTCAATCGCAGCCACAAGCCTTCCAGTTTTGGGCGGCTCAAGAAGGATTTGCGCTCCGGGAGGTAAGTCTGATTGAGGTCATCCACGAAGTAAACCGCCTTAATCTCGTCGGCGGGTACAGCCTGATGCTCGCCATCAGCCGTCAGGAGGTCGATCGTGTCCGTTCCAGGAAGATCCGCTGGATTCACATATCCTTTGAGCGGTGTCAGGTCCAGCAGGAGTACTACGGCCTTCTTTCGAGTGGGCGAGCTCGAGCGGGTCTTCACTTCAGGCTCAGTTCAGCAGGGTGGTTGCGAAACTCACGAGGTTATGTTATCTTTATCGGCACTTATTGTCAAGTTGTTGGTGATAAAAGGGTTAGCAACGGAGAACCGCGCGATTGACCGAACACCGGCAGGTCCTGCAATCCGCCTCAACCATCACTTTAGCCACAGTTATCAGCCGTATTCTCGGATACTTACGGGATCAACGCATCACCCTTCTACTCGGTACCTCTGTAGCTGCAGACTCCTTCATCCTGGCCTTTCGCATTCCCAATTTGCTACGCCGGCTGATCGGTGAAGGGGCGGTAAGCGCGGCTTTCATTCCAGTCTTTACCGGTTACCTGGGAAAAAAGTCAAAACGGGAAATTTGGGAGTTCGCCGACCGGGCTTTTTGGGCCCTGTTTCTGATTCTGGCCCCGATTGCCATTTTGGGTGTGATTTTCTCGCGGCAGCTGATCGACATGTTCACACTACTCGGCGCCAATCATAAGGATTGGGGCTTCGCGGTCTATCTCAATCGCATCATTTTTCCGTACGTGCTCTTTATAGGCCTCGCCGCGTTGGCGATGGGTGTTCTTAACAGCTTGCGGGTTTTTGGCCTGCCCGCCTCGACCCCGATCATTTTCAATTTGACTTTGATCGTGTTTTCGACAGCGATCATCTACCGCCCGGTGATGAATTGGGCCCCGGCAGGGTACCGGAATCCAGCGGTCGCGCTGGCGGTAGGGGTTCTCGTTGGGGGCGCGCTGCAGTTTTTCATGCAAGTGCCGGCGCTGGTGCGTCGCGGCATGCGCTTCCGGTTTCATCCTTCGTTAGAAGATCCCGGCGTCCGCAGCGTCGGACGCTTGTTGCTGCCGGCATTTCTGGGGGCGGGCCTGTATCAAATCAATTTTTTCATCAATACGATTTTTGCGATGTCGCCGAAAATGCCGGCGGGCAGCATTACTTCGCTTTACGTCGCAGATCGGGTAGTCGAGCTGGTGCTGGGCAGCTTCGCCATCGCGATTTCAACGGCGCTCTTGCCCACGCTCTCGCAGCAAGCGCACGAGCAGCGATTCCCGGACATGACCGCAACGTTTGGATTTGCCCTGCGTGTAGTCTCGTTCGTCACGCTGCCCGCCGCGGCCGGATTGATTCTGCTGCGGGAGCCAATAGTGCGAGTGCTCTTCCAACACGGAAGATTCGAAGCCAATTCGACGGCACTCACCCTGCGCCCTCTACTTTTCTATTCACTCGGCTTGCCGGCCTTCGCCGCGGTGAAGTTGCTAGTGCCTGTATTTTACTCGCTGCAAGATACAGTCACGCCGGTGCGCGTAGCGGCGATCGCTCTGGGCGTGAATATCGCAGGAAATGTGATCTTTTTGCACTGGCTGTGGCGATCGCTCTCGAATGGCGGCCCGGCGTTGGCCACATCGCTCGCGGCGTACGTGAATATAGGGGCTCTCTTCGTAATTTTCCGGCGGCGTTTCGGACGAGTCGGCGGCTGGGCGCTGCTTGGTTCGTTTGCGCGCACCTTCGGCTGTGTGTTCGCCATGTCGGTAGCGTGCTTCGGCATGCTCCGCTGGGTGAATTTCGATTCCTTGCACCGCTATTTGGTCCAGGCGGGAATGCTAGCGGGAATGATCGCGGTGTCCGTAGGAATTTACCTGCTCGCAGCGCGTGCGCTGGGCTGCGAGGAACTTGAGGAAGTGATTGGCTACGTGCGCAATGTTGCGGGCGCGCGAAGTACGGCGTAAAGCAGGGAAGCGGCCGAGAATTTCTGCCCTGCGTTGGACTCGCATTTTGCGGAGGCTCTGTTGGAAGGCGTCATTCGATCGTTCCTGAGTTACCTGCGCGTGGAGAAAGGCGTCTCCATGAACACGCACGACGCCTATCGCCGCGACGTTGAAAAATTTCAGGAATTCGCCGCCAAGAAACACCTCCGCCTGGAACAAGCCACGCGCGAGACCATCGTCGATTTTCTGCGCTCGCTCTACCAACGCAAACTCGAGAGCCGCTCGGTGGCCCGCAATCTGGTCACCCTTCGCCAGTTTTTCCGCTTCGCATTGATCGAAGGCATCGTGACGGAAGATCCCACCGAAACCGTGGAATCGCCGCGCTTTCGTATGGGGTTGCCGCGTTTCCTCAGCGTCGAGGAAGTAGATCGCCTGCTCGCGGCGCCCGATGTCGGCACGGTCATCGGGCTGCGCGACAAAGCCATGATTGAAGTGATGTACTCCGCCGGCTTGCGCGTCTCCGAACTTTGCGGGCTGCGCCTCAGCGACTTTCATTTTGATGCGGGCTACGTGCGCTGCATGGGCAAGGGCAGCAAAGAGCGCCTCGTTCCCATCGGCCGCCAGGCGATGGATATCGTGCAGCGCTATCTTCGCGATTCGCGGCCCAAGCTTCTGCGCGAAAATTCACCGGAACTTTTGTTCTTGAATCGGCATGGCGGCGCATGCTCGCGGCACGGCTTCTGGAAGACCGTTTCAGATTTCGGTCGCAAAGCCGGCCTGACCAAGCAGTTGAAACCGCATATGCTGCGTCACAGTTTTGCAACGCATCTTCTGGATCGCGGCGCCGATTTGCGCGCGGTGCAGATGATGCTCGGCCACACGGACATTGCCACGACACAGATTTACACGCACGTTGTGGAAGAACGGCTAAAGCAAGTTTATCGCGCGCATCATCCGCGGGCGTAGTGGGTCGCGGACTTAGAAGGACACGGAAGCGAGGCGCTCGCGGGAATTGCATCGCGCGTGATTTCGCGCACAGGCCACGCAAGAAAACGGGGCTCGTTGGGGGCCTAGCAGCGCAAATTTATTTGCGAATTGGTGGAGGCGTAAGCAGACATGCCTGATTACATGTTTTTGTTGGAGAGCCGGTTATCGCCCGAGCAGCGCGCGGCACTCGTTCGCGTGCAGGAATTGGGGCGCGCGCAGGATTCAAACGTTTATCTCACCGGCGGTGCGGTGCGCGACCTGATTTCGGGAATGCCCATTCGCGATCTGGATTTCACCATCGAGGGGAATCCGCAACGCATCGTCCGCGAGCTGGAAAAAGGCGGCGCACGCATCATCTCCGAAGACGAAAAGCTTCGCCATTACGAAGTGGTCTTCGCCGGGGACGCCGACGGTTCCATATCCGCGGCCCGAGACGAAGTCTACGAGCGCCCCGGCGCCAAGCCGGAAATTCGCTGGTCCACGGTGATGGAAGATTTGCGCCGCCGCGATTTTTCCTTGAACGCCGTGGCCATCTCGCTCAATCCCGCCTCGCGCGGCCTGCTGCTCGATCCCACCAACGGCCTCGCCGATCTCGAAAAACGCGAAACTCGGTCGCTTTCGATCCACGCATTCACCAATCAGCCGATCCGTCTCATGCGCATTTTGCGCTATAGCGTGCGCATGGATTTCAAAATGGAGCAGCGCACCCAGGAATGGTTCGATCTCGCCATGGGGCGCAAGCTCCATGAGAATTTGGATCCAGCTCAGGTGGGACGCGAAGTCCTTTCGCTCGGCCGCGAAGACAATCCCGCCGGCGTGCTGAAGCAGTGGGAAACGCACGGGCTGATCGAAGCGATTCATCCGCAGTTGGCCCGCCGCCATCCGGACTACGACGGTTTCACGCGCCTCAGCCGCGCCCGCGAAAGTTTCCTCTCCGTCGGAATTCGCCCACGCTTGGTCTATTCGACGATTTATTTTCTTTTGAAGAAACTGAAAGATCGGGAAGGCGCTGCGGCGCTGCGTCATTTGGAGCTTCCGGCAAAAATAATTGACACTTTCAATGGGCTCGTCCCGGAAACTGAAAAAGTCTTGAAGATTCTCAAGAACCGCAAGACCGACTCGGCCAAAGACGCCTACTTTTTCCTGGAGACGGTGCCCGTCGAACGCCTGGCCTTTTTGCAAGCAGAGTACGGCGATTCGAAAGCTGTAGCCAAAATCCGGAATTACTTGCAGAAGTGGCGTCCGCTGCGCTCGAGCATGCCGGTGGCAGAACTCGACTCGCTGGGTGTCCCGCGCGGCCCGAAATTCGACAATATCTTGGAAGACTTCTTTGAAGCTCAACTCAAAGGCAAAGGCCGCGACCCCATCGAGCGCACCAAGATTTTGAAAAAGCTCGCCGGAATCAAGGACGAGCCGAAGAAGGAAGAAAAGAAAAAGCCTAAGAGCAAAGAAAAGGGCGAAGCGAAGGCCGCAGCGACGCCGGCAGCGCCGGTCGCTGAAGCCAAAACCGGTAAGTCGGCTCCTGCAAAGGCCGCGGAGCCAGCCGCGCATCCCGCGCCTGCGAAAAAGCCGGCCGCACATCACAAACCGGCAGGGAAGCCAGCGCCGAAAAAATCAAAAGCACGGCGTTGAACATGTCGTACGCATCCTTGTCGCGATTACCGACCAACGCGACGAATAGCGAAGTGTTGCACAGGGGTTTAGAATAGATTCCCGCATGGCTCACTCGAACTTCGTACATCTTCATCTGCACACCGATTTCTCGCTGCTCGACGGGGCCTGCGATATCGGCGAACTCGTCGATGAAGCCTCGCGCCGCGGCATGCCCGCCGTCGCCGTCACCGATCACGGAAATCTTTTCGCCGCCGCTAATTTTTACCACGAGGCCACCACCCGCGGCGTGAAGCCCATCATCGGCTGCGAAGTTTATGTCGCCCCCGGCAGCCATAAAACGCGTGGCGCCGACGCCGAGCGCTCCAATCACCTCGTGCTCCTCTGCGAGAACGACGAAGGCTACCGCAATCTCATCAAGCTGGTCTCCACCGGTTATCTCGATGGATTCTATTACAAGCCGCGCGTCGATCACGAGCTGCTCGCGAAACACAGCAAAGGGTTGATCGCCCTTTCGGCCTGCCTGCGCGGTGAAGTCACCGAAGCCGTCAGTGAAGGGAAGCTGGAAAAGGCTCGCGAATCCGCCTACCGTCTGCGCGATATTTTTGGGAAAGGCAATTTCTTCCTCGAAGTGCAGGACCAAGGCCTCGAGATCGAAAAAGGCGTGAATCGCGAGCTCGTGCAACTCTCACGAGAAACCGGAATCCCGCTCGTAGCCACTAACGATTGCCACTATTTGCAGCAGTCCGACGCCCGCGCTCAAGAAGTCCTGATGTGCATCCAGACCGGCAAGACCATGAGCGAACAGAACCGCATGAAGTTCGCCACCGACCAGTTTTATTTCAAGACCGCCGAAGAAATGCTGCAGGTATTTCGGGAAATTCCGGAAGCCGTAGAACGCACGGTAGCGATCGCCGAGCGCTGCCACGTGCGCATCGACCGCGTAACGAATTCGTTCCCGGAATTCCAAGTGCCCACCGGCCATACGGCCGAAAGTTATTTCGAAAAAGTCGCGCGCGAAGGCTTCGCGGACCGGCTGACGGTTCTTTCGCGACTTTCTACTGAAGGAAAATTACGCCAGCCGCTGGCCGTCTACGAAAAGCGCCTGATCGACGAAATCGAAATGATCAAGAAGATGCGCTTCGCCGGCTACTTCCTGATCGTCTGGGATTTCATCCATTACGCGCGCTCGCTGGGGATTCCAGTAGGCCCAGGACGCGGCTCAGCCGCCGGCAGCCTGGTCAGCTACGCGCTGCGAATCACCGACGTCGATCCGCTGCAATACGATCTGTTCTTCGAGCGCTTCCTCAATCCCGAGCGTATCTCGCTTCCTGATATCGATATCGATTTCTGCGTGCGCCGCCGTGGCGAAGTCATTGATTATGTTCGCAAGAAATACGGCGAGGGGAGCGTGGCGCAGATCATTACGTTCGGCACCATGGCGGCGAAGGCCTCGATCAAAGATGTAGGCCGCGCGCTCGACATGCCCTACGGCGAAGTGGATCGTCTGGCAAAATTGATTCCCAGCCAGCTCAATATCACACTCGACAAAGCGCTCGCCGATACGCCGCAACTCGTACAAGCCCGCCGAGAAGACGAGCGCGTGAATGATCTGATCAGCGTCGCGTTGCGCCTCGAAGGGCTCGCACGTCATGCCTCGACGCACGCAGCTGGCGTAGTCATCTCGCCCCAACCGCTCACCGAAATCGTTCCGCTCTACAAGACCAACAAAGACGAAGTAACCACGCAATACGATATGAATGCCCTCGAGCGCATCGGTCTGCTCAAAATGGATTTCCTGGGCCTCACCACACTCACCGTCCTCGATGATTCTGTGAAGCTGATCAAAGAAAATCGCGGCATCGAAGTCGATCTGTCCACCTTGACTACCGACGATCCAGAAGTTTACAAACTCTTCGCCAGCGCCAACGTAACCGGCGTTTTCCAGTTTGAGTCGCATGGCATGCGCGACATTCTTCGCCGGTACCAACCCACGCGCCTGGAAGACCTGACCGCGCTAAACGCCCTCTACCGCCCCGGCCCAATCCAAGGCGGCATGATTGATGAATTCATCGGCCGCAAGCACGGAACGAAAAAAGTCTCCTACGATTTACCCGAGCTGGAAGAAATTCTGTCCGAAACATGGGGCGTAATCCTCTATCAAGAACAAGTGATGCAGATCGCCAACCGCCTCGCGGGCTTCTCACTCGGTGAAGCCGACATCCTGCGTCGCGCCATGGGAAAAAAGAAAGCACAGGAAATGAGCGCGCAACGCGATAAATTCCTCGCCGGCTGCGCCACCCGCAAAGTAAACCTGAAAAAAGCCGAAAAGATTTTTGACCTAATGGAAGAATTCGCCGGCTATGGCTTCAACAAATCGCATTCCTGCGCCTACGCCATCGTCGCGTATCAAACCGCCTATCTGAAGGTCCACTATCCGGTGGAATTTATTTCCGCCATGCTGACCGCCGAAGCAGGCAACACCGAGAAAGTGGTGAAGTACATCGCCGAAGCCCGCAGCATGAGCATCACCGTCCTGCCGCCGGACATTCACGAAAGCTCGCTCTATTTCACCCCGGTCGGCGATCACATTCGCTTCGGTCTGGCGGCAATCAAAAATGTCGGCGAGAATACCGCGAAAGGAATCTGCGAAGCACGCGAGAAGCGTGGAAAGTTCAGCGACCTCTTCGATTTCTGCGAAGCCCTCGATCCCGGGCTTCTCAATCGCCGCGTAATCGAAAGCCTCATCAAGTCCGGCGCCATGGATTCGCTACCCGGAAATCGCGCCAGCCACTGGGCCGATGTCGATAACGCCATGAAGCACGGTCAAAAGCTACATCGCGAAAAGACCAGCGGGCAAAGCGTCTTCTTTTCGACTTTTCCGACGACGCCGGCAGCATCCGCGTCTTCAGCATCCGAGCATCACGTTTCGGACATCGACGAATGGTCCGAGACCGAGCGCCTCGCCGGCGAATACGCCATGCTCGGCTTCTACATCTCCGGCCACCCTCTGGATAAATTCGCAGGCCGCCTGAAAGAATTGAACGCCGTAGAAATTGGCTCGCTAGAAGGCCGCCGCAATGGAAGCGACGTGATCGTCGCAGGAATCATCGTACAGTCGCGGCCGATGCGCTCGAAAAAAGGCGCGCGCTGGGCTATCGCCACGCTGCAAGATCAAACCGGCGTAGTCGAAGCGTTAATTTTTCCCGAAGCCTTTCAACGCCTGGAGCCGATCCTGAAAGGCGGCTCGCCACTGCTCGTGAAAGGGCGCATCAACGTCGAAGAAGCCGGCACGCGCCTCGCGGTGGCCGAAGCCAAGCCCATCGAACAAATGGCGCAGCGTGCCCCCGCGTTGCTCTGCGTGCGCGTAGATCTAAAAGCCGCCGATCCGGACATGCTGAACGAACTCGATCAATTAATGGCCAGCCGCCCAGGCCGTTGCCGGGTAGAATTTGATCTATTGAGCGACGACGGCACCGAAGCCAAGCTAGAATCCGCCCGCAGCGTGCAAGTCGATCCAGACCTGCTCGACCGCATCCGCGGAATCTGCGGCCCTGACGCCATCGTGATGCAAAAGTAGCGCCCATGCTCAAGCGGCGAAAAGGCGAAATGGACGAAAAAGAAAAACGACGCCAAAAGGAAATCGACGCACTCGAGCGAGACGTCGAGGAACTGCTGCGTCTCTCTCCGAACGGCGACGATGC
The DNA here is from genome assembly GCA_013286465.1 of Acidobacteriota bacterium. GTDB lineage: Bacteria > Acidobacteriota > Terriglobia > Acidiferrales > UBA7541 > Palsa-147. Next base: position 37,384 of record JABDFR010000007.1, read on the forward strand.
CGAAGAAGAAATCGAGCGCCTACGCCGTCAAGTAGCCGATCTAAAACACGATTTCTATTCGCATCTAGGCGCCTGGCAACGCGTCCAACTGGCCCGCCATCCGCTGCGCCCTTACACTCTCGATTACGTCCGCATGCTCTTCGAAGGCTTCAGCGAAATTCACGGCGATCGCGCCTTCGCCGACGATCCCGCGCTAATCTGCGGGATGGCCTTCTATCACGGCGATCCCGTAATGATCATCGGCCAGCAAAAAGGCCGCGACACCAAGCAGCGCGTAGCCAGAAACTGGGGCCAAGCCAAACCCGAAGGCTACCGCAAAGCCCTACGCGTAATGCAACTGGCCGCGAAATTCAAGCGCCCAATCTTCACGTTTGTAGATACCCCCGGCGCATATCCAGGCGTAGGCGCCGAAGAACGCGGCCAAGCCGAAGCCATCGCCAAAAATCTACGCGAAATGGCCCGGCTCCCAGTTCCGATCCTGGTAACCATCACCGGCGAAGGCGGCTCGGGCGGCGCGCTAGCAATCGCCCTGGGTGATCGCATTCACATGCTGGAAAATTCCGTCTACTCGGTGATCTCTCCAGAAGGCTGCGCCTCCATCATGTGGCGCGATTCCACCAAAGCTGAAATAGCCGCCGAAGCCCTGCGCATCACCGCAAACGATTTGCTCGAAATGAAATTGGTAGATGAGATCGTGCCCGAGCCAGAAGGCGGCGCGCATCTAGATCCCGAATCCACTGCCAAAACACTCGATGGCGTGCTGCGCGCCTCGCTACGCAGCGTAGCCGATCTCCCGCCCGCAGATCTCCTAGCCAAGCGCTACGAAAAATTCCGCCGCATGGGCCAATTCTTCGCGTAAAAGCGCGCAAGCGCACCCGTAGGGCCCGTGCTTTACGCCGGGCCTGTTCGCCGTACTGTAAATCCAAGCCAAGATCGCAAATCCCAGCAACCCAGCCGGAACGTGAGAGGTTCGCGCGCCCGATATTGGGCGTTCTTCCCGTGCCATGCGCCGGCCCTCGTCACGCGAGGTCGCTTCACTCGCTCGTCTCAAATAAAGACTTAGCCATTGGAGCATTGGGCACGTCCGCCCCCGCAAAAGTTGCCACTCTCCCACCGCTCTCGTAACTTTACTGGCAGACGTTTCCGGGGAAAGGGCAACCATGTCCGAGGTTTTTCGTCCGTTCGAGCGGCTGGTGGAAATTAATATCCTAGGCCGGACGTTCCTCGTCCCGGAAAAAAATTCCGTCCTGCGCTGCTTCCAATTCATCAGCCCGGACACCATCCCCTACGGCCGTTTCTGCTGGAATCAAGATTGCCAATACTGCCGCGTAAACTGCCAATTGCAGGACGACGATCAAGCGAGGCCAATTCTAAGTTGCAAATTCATGGTCTCGGAGGGTATGAATATATCGGAGCTCGCGCCTGAGCTGGTGGGCTGCCTGCGCTCCAAGCTGGGGCAAGAGTTGAAGTCGGAAGAAGTTAAGCCGTAGAAGCATCCGCGCCAGGCTCGACGGCGCGGCCCCTCCCTGCTTCTCTCCAATGTGATAGTATTTGACTTGAATCCTGCGAATTTGGGACGGAGATATTCATGAAGACTCCGGCAAAGTTTCTAGTCGGCTCAGGAATCATCGTAGTCACGTTACTGTCGCTCGCCTACGTAGGCTTCACGCAGAGCAAGACCTACTATCACACGCTCTCGGAGATCGCCACGCTGCACGGCTCAGCGCTCGATCAACGCATGCGCATCGGCGGCGACGTGCAAGACGGCTCGATCCAGCACTTGCCGGGACACGTAGAATTCGTCCTAGTCGAGCAAGGAAGAACGCTGACGGTGAACTATGCCGGCCGCGATCCTCTACCCGATACTTTTAAAGGCGGCGCTCAAGCACTCGTCGAGGGCCACCTGATGCCCGACGGCCGTTTCAACGCCGAGCAGGTGCAGGCGAAGTGCGCATCGAAATACGAAGCCGCGCCGACACAAACGGCTCCAGCCACCGGCGCGAAACAGACATATCCCAACAGTCAAAGCTGATCGAGGACTAACCCTTCAGTGGATATTTTTGGCTCATTTTCTTTATTGCTCGCGCTGATCGCCGCAGTTTACGCAATCGTTGCGGGCATCATCGCCATTCGCACCCGCAATCCGCTGCTCACTAAGAGCGCGCGCCACGCCGGGATCGCCGTCTGCCTGCTCGTCACTCTGGCGGTAGCTTGTGTCGAGTTTCTTTTCTTCACCAACAACTTTTCGATGGCCTACGTCGCGGAACATAGCAATCGCGATCTGCCGGCCTTCTATAAATTCGCCGCGCTATGGGCCGGCCAGGAAGGCTCGCTCCTCTTTTGGAGCTGGCTGCTTTCGATTTACGCCTTCTTCGCCCTATTTCTGAATCGCCACAAGCACCCGGAGTTGATGCCCTACGTAGGCGTAGTTCTCGCCTGCATTCAACTATTCTTCCTGACGCTCAATAATTTCGTGGCCAATCCATTTCAAGTGCTGGGCCATGCCGGCGCCGGCGGCGCGTTGACGGTAGTCGCACAGGCGGACGGCCACGGACTTACTCCGCTGCTGCAATATTCGGAAATGGTGATTCACCCGCCGATGCTTTATCTCGGCTATACCGGCTTTAGCGTCCCGTTCGCATTCGCGATGGCCGCGCTGCTCGGCCGCTACCCGGGCGAAAAGTGGATTCACATCACGCGGCGCTGGACGATGGTGGCCTGGGGCTTCCAAACCATCGGCGTGCTACTCGGCGCGCACTGGGCTTATGCGGTGCTCGGCTGGGGCGGCTATTGGGCCTGGGATCCGGTCGAAAATGCGTCACTGCTCCCGTGGATCACAGCGACTGCGTTCCTACACTCGGTGATGATGCAGGAAAAGCGCGGCATGATGAAGGTCTGGAATGTCTGGCTGGTCTTCACCACTTTCATGCTCTGCATCCTCGGCACGCTGCTCACCCGCTCGGGCGTAGTCAGCTCCATTCACGCCTTCGCGCAATCGTCGATCGGCACATGGTTCACCACGTTTCTCGCCATCGTTTTCGTCGCCTGCCTGCTGGCCTTCTGGAAAAACCGCGATTACTTGCGCAGCGATAATCAACTCGATTCGCTGGTTTCCCGCGAGTCCAGCTTCCTTTTCAACAATCTCATTCTTCTCGCCGCCTGCTTCGCCGTCCTCTGGGGCACTCTGTTCCCGGTTTTTTCAGAATGGGTGCAAGGCACGAAGATCAGCGTAGGCCCGCCGTTCTTCAATAAAGTAAATGTTCCGATCGCGCTATTCCTTCTGTTTCTCACTGGCGTAGGCCCGCTGCTCGCCTGGCGCAAGACTTCTCTCGATGGACTCAAAAGAAACTTCGCATGGCCGCTAGCCGGCGGAATTCTCGCCGGCGTCATCGCCGTTATTTTTGGTATGCGCCAAATCTACCCGCTGATCTGTCTGATTCTCTCGGTATTCGTAGTGCTCACCATCGCCGCCGAATTCTGGCGCGGCGCCCGTGTAATCTCCGCGCGCAGCAGTATCAACGTACTCGCCGCAATGGGCCAGCTCACCATGCGCAATACCCGCCGCTACGGCGGCTACGTCGTCCACTTCGGCATGGTGCTGATCTTCATCGGCATAGCCGGCTCGGCATTCAAACAGGACGTGCAGCAAGACATGCCCCCCGGTGCGCACATGAAGCTCGGCCCCTACGACATCGTCTCCCAAAATTTCGATCAAGTTCAAACGCCCAATTACCAATCCGAGCGCGCCACCCTGGAAGTCTTCCGCAACGGCAAGTCGCAAATGATCCTGTATCCCGAGCGCCGCTTTTTCCTAGCCAGCCAAATCACCCAAACGCTGGTAGGCATTCAGTCGACTCCGCTGCGCGACATCTATCTCGTCTACGACGGCCGCAACCCGGAAACCAATCGCCCGGAAGTCCACGCCTATCTGAATCCGCTGGTCAAATGCATCTGGTTCGGCGGATTGGTAGTGGTGCTGGGCACGATCCTCGCGCTGATTCCCAGCCGCCAGCCGGTCCTAGTGATTTCGCAAGCCACCGAACGCGCCGTCGCATCCGCCGGTCCATTGCCTCAACCAGTTGGAGTCGTTCATGGCCAGGATTGACGGCATGCGAAACCGAGCAATGAATCCGGGCAGCTGTCATCCCGAATCTCCTTCATGGGTGAGGGAACTGCATTCGTCTTCGCATTTGTCTTTGGATTCGTTTTTGTCGTTTCTTCAATCTGAAATTTCAAATCTGAAATTTGAAATTTCCCAGGCCGTTGCCTCTGCCTTTGCGTTCGCGCTGTCTAAGCGAATGCTGTTCGCCGCGTTCGCCATCGTGTACGCGCTTACCCCGCCGGCCTTCGCGCAGCAATCCACCCGCGCCACCGAAATCGGCAAGCGCGTCAATTGCATGTGCGCCGGCTGCGGCGATTCAGCCGCCCTCTGCAATCACCCAGGCGCCTCATTCTCCGGTCCCTGCGATGTCGCCAAGAACGAACTCAAGCAAATCAGCGAACGCGTAGCCCGCGGCGATTCCGACGACCTGATCATTCAGTCCTTCATCCAGGAATACGGCACCGAGGTTGTAATCGTTCCCGAAGCCAAGGGCTTCAATCGCTGGGTGTGGCTAATGCCCATCGTTTTCGTGATCGTGGGATTTTTCATCGTCCGCGCGGTACTGCAAAGCTGGCGCCGTCGAGCCGCAGTGGCGCACCCGGCAGGAGTCTCCGCCGATTTGCTAGCCCGCGCCCGGCATGAGATGGGCCCCGATGAGTAACACCGCGATCCTTTGCGCCTGCATCCTCCTAGCCTGCGCTACTATTCTCTTCATCTTCGTAATCGAGCCGGACGCCTCCGATTCCGCACCGCACCGCTCCAAGCTCGATTCGCTCCTCGAGCGTCGCGACACCATCTACGACAATCTCCGCGATTTGCGTTTCGAGCATCGCGCAGGTAAATTTTCCGATGCCGACTACGAAGAAATGCGCCAATCGCTGGAAGCCGAAGCCGCCCGCGTCCTCGCCGAAATGGATCAGTTAACCGGCAGCGTGCCCACACCCGCCACGCGCCAGGCCATGCAAAAAAAGCCGCGGACTTCATGAGCGGAATCGAATGAAAAGCTTGCTCGCAAACTTTGCACTCGTTCTACTAATGAGCGCGGCGACCGCGTTCTCGGCCTTCGCCGGCAAAGTCACCGGCACGATCCACAACGGCACCAACAACAAGCCCGGCGCGGGCCTCGACGTAATCCTCATTCAACTGCAGGGCGGCATGCAGCCAGTAACCACGGTGAAATCCGACGCGCAAGGGCGCTTCACCATCGACCGCCCCGAAATCGGCTCAGGCCCCATGCTGCTGCGCGTTCCCTACAAAGGCGTGAACTATCACCAGCCGCTCACGCCCAATATGGCTACGGTAAATATCGAAATTTTCGAGGCGACCGGCGATCAATCCGCCGTTTCCGTCACGCAGCACGATGTAGTCGTGCAGCCGTCAGGCTCAAACCTACTCGTAGGCGAGGAATACTCAGTCGAAAATCAGACCCAGCCGCCAGTAGCATTTTTCAAAGCCGATGGCACATTCAATTTCACGATTCCCGACGGCGCGCAATTAAATCAAGTCTCGGCATGGTCGTCCGCCGGAATGCCGGTAGTGCAGGGAACCATCGACAAAGGCAAGAACAACAGCGCCATCGCGTTCGCATTCAAGCCGGGCAAAAACGGCGTGCGCATTTCGTATCAAATGCCGTATCCGTCGAACAAAATCGCCCTGAAACTAATTTCGCACTACGCTACGTCGAGCTTTTTCCTGGTCGCACCGCCAACAGTAACGATCAGCGGCGCCGGTCTAAATCCCGGCGGCTCGCAGGATGGCTACAGCATTTACGGGCGCGACGGCGTCCCCGCAAACACAGCTCTTGAAGTTTCCGTCTCAGGCACCGCGCCTCCGCCCACCGCAGAGGCAGGCGGCCCAGGTGGTGGCCCCGGCCCTGGCTCCGCCGATGATTCCGGCAATCCGTCAGTAAATTCGCGCGCCGCCGCTCCTGCCGAAGCGGTCACGACTTTCCCCGCGCGCCTCGATAGCTTGAAATGGATTCTAGTCGGCGGCTTCGCCGCGCTCTTCGCTCTCGGAATCGCTTACCTCTGGCGCCGCCCGCCGCAAGTGGCCATCGCCGGCAACGGCACCGGCGCGATTGCCGTAGCGCCGCCGCCAGTCGCAGCGCCTGTCGCACGCACCGCGCCGCCCGCCGCAACTGCCGATGCTGCGGTCGCTTCCGTCTCCCGCGAAGTCAGCGGCGGCCTCGACGAACTCAAAGACAAACTTTTTCGTCTGGAGCTTCGCCACCAGGCCGGCACCATTTCCGATGAGGATTACGCCCGCCAACGCGCGCTCGTCGAGCAAACTCTGCGCGAGCTTGTGCGTGGCTGAGCCAGCCCATTGAATCCTGCGACGGCACGCGAGCGTCTGGGACTCGTTTTCGAGCAGGTCGAAAAGCGTTACGGCGCGCTCGTGGCCCTGCGGCGCGTCAGTCTGGAAATCCAGCCCGGAGAATTCGTCGCGCTTCTAGGCCCCAATGGGGCAGGGAAGACGACGTTACTAAGAATCGCCGCGTTACTCGTCCGCCCGAATTCCGGGCAGGTCAAGATGAGCGGCCCAGCGGAAACTTCCGCAGAAAACGTGAAGAGCCGGATCGGCATGGTAGCCCACAGCACACTGCTCTACGACGAACTGACGGCCGAAGAAAATCTCCTCTTCTTCGCGCGTCTCTACGATGTCGCGAACGCGCCGGCGCGAACCGCCGAGTTACTCGCAGCAGCTGGACTGGCGGAGCGCGCCACAAGTCTAGTGCGCACTTTTTCGCGCGGCATGCGCCAGCGCCTGGCGATCGCCCGCGCGCTAGTTCACGCGCCGCGCGTCCTGCTGCTTGATGAGCCGTCCTCCGGTCTCGATCAGCAAGGCCGCGCCTGGTTCGCCGCGACGCTAGCGTCGCTTCACCAAGACGGCTGCACCATAATCGCCAGCACTCATTCCCGAGACGAAGTGTTGCGTCTCGCCACGCGCGCCGTGCGACTCGAGTCCGGCCGCATAGTTTCCGATTCCGCCGCAGGCGGCAACCTCGAAACAATCCTCGCAGCGGTTCAAGGTGAACCCGAATGAACGCCGGACGCGCCGCCGCGATCATCCTCACCAAAGAAGTCCGCGCCGAATTCCGCGCCCGCGAACTCCTAAACACCACGCTAGTCTTCGCCTTCGTAGTAATCGTAATGTTCAGCTTCGCCTTCGATCCCACAGCATCGGAATCCCGCCGCTTCGGTCCCGGTCTGCTTTGGATCGCGCTGCTCTTCGCAGGCTCGCTGATGCTGCAACCATCCTTCGCCCGCGAGCACGCCAATGACACGCTGGACGCTCTCTGCCTAGCCCCCGTCTCGCCGTTCTCAATCCTGCTGGGCAAGATCGCCGCCAATTTCGTTTTCCTAACCGTCTGCGAAGTAGTCCTGCTCCCCGTTTTCGCCGTGCTCTACAATGTATCTTTGCTCCCGGTGCTAGGCCGCCTCGTGTTCGTGCTGATGCTCGGCACGTTCGGCCTGACCATCACCGGCACAGTATTCTCGGCGGTAGCCGCGCAAGCCCGCATGCGCGAATTGCTCCTGCCGCTGCTGCTGCTCCCAGTCCTGGTGCCGCTGTTACTGGCCGCAGTCGAAGCCACCGCGGGCCTATTAGCCGATACGCCCGAGCTACAGCGCACCTGGCTAGAAATTCTAGTCGGCTTCGACGTAATCTTTTTCACAGCCTCGTGGCTGCTATCGGACTTTCTGTTGGAGGAGTAACGTAGGGGCGGGCGTTTACTCCCGCCCGTTTTTCGGCCCTCTTTGTTCTGGGCTCGCAACCAAATGCTCATACCGCGCGAATGCAGAATGACTGGAACGGCTCAATGAAACAATCCCTGTCCGCCATCCTCGTAGGGGCGCTAATGGCCTTCGCCGGCTATGCCGCCCTATTCATCGCCCCCGACGAAAAAACCATGCACGCCATCCAGCGCATCTTCTATTTCCACGCCCCCGCCGGCATGGTAGCGCTGATCGCCTTCACGGTAGTCTTCATAGCCAACATCGCCTACCTAATCAATCGCCAACCGCGCTGGGATTGGCTAGCCGTCTCCGGCGCCGAAGTAGGCGTAGCCTTCAACAGCGTAGTCCTAATCACCGGCCCCATCTGGGCCAAACCAGCCTGGGGCATCTGGTGGGCCTGGGACGCCCGCCTAACGTCAACACTAGTCCTCTGGCTTCTCTACATTTCACTCCTGCTCCTGCGAACGCTGATGCCCGATCCCAATCGCCGCGCCGTTTTTTCCGCGATCTACGGAATATTTCTGTTCCTCGATGTCCCGCTAGTCTATTTCTCCATCCGCATCTGGCGCACGCAACATCCGCAACCAGTAATCCTCGGCGGCCAGAATTCCGGCCTAGATCCCACGATGCGCAAAGTTTTCTGGCTTTGCTGGCTAGCGCTAATGGGCATCATGATCATTCTGATGCGCCAGCGTTACAAGCTAGAGCGCGCCCGCCACGAACTCGAAGAGCTACAGCTGAAAGCCGAAGAAATCTCCGCCGACGCACGCGACTCGGCCCCGCGAGCCATTCGCGCATGACCAAGGAGCATCATTCATGAAAAATTTCGAAAGCCTGTTCATCGCCTACATGATCGTCTGGGCCATCTTCTTCGGCTATCAGGTGACTATCGCCCGCCGCCTCTCGCGCTTGCGCGAGGATCTAGAGCGCCTAAAATCGCAACTAGGCGCAAAATAATCATCGAGCCCAATTGAAGCGCGTAGCCATAGTCCTCTTTCAGCTAGGCGGACCTGACACTCAGGCCGCCGTCGAGCCGTTCCTCTACAATTTATTCTGCGATCCCGACATTATCGATTTCCCGCTAGCCTGGATCGCCCGCAAACCGCTAGCAAAATTAATCTCCACGCGCCGCTCCAAAGTAGTAGCCCAGCATTACGCGGAAATCGGCGGCGGCTCCCCGATCGGCCGGCTAACAGCCGAGCAAGGCCGAGCACTGGAAGCCGCACTAAGCCCCTACATCGAAGCAAAAACGTTCGTAGCCATGCGCTACTGGCATCCGCTAACCAGCGAAGCCCTCACCGCACTGGCCGCCTGGCCCCACGACGAACTCGTCCTGCTCCCTCTCTACCCGCACTATTCCTACGCCACCACGCGCAGCAGCCTAAAAGAATGGAAGCGCCAAACGCGCAACAAACTCCGCGAACCAGCCCGCATCATCGAAAGTTTCTACGATCACCCAAACTACATCGAAGCCCTGCGCGAACGCGTAGATGAAAAGCTCTCGAAGCTGCAAAATCCAAACGAAGTCCATCTAGTCTTCAGCGCCCACGGCCTGCCGCTAAAATTGATCGAAAATGGCGATCCCTATCCCATCCACATCAGCAAGACCATGAATCTAGTCCTCGACCGCGGCCGCTGGCCCAACAAACACCTCCTCTGCTATCAAAGCCGCGTAGGCCCGCAAAAATGGCTGGAACCCTCGCTTACCCAAACAATTGAGTGGCTAGCCGAAGAAGGCGTGAAGCGCATGCTGGTAATCCCCATCTCCTTCGTAACCGATCACATCGAAACCCTACACGAAATCAACATCGAAGCCCGCGAAGAAGCCGAAAAACTAGGCGTGCAAGAATTCGTAATGACTGACGGCCTGAACGATTCTCCGCAACTAATCCGCGCCCTGGCCGACCTCGTCCTCAAAGCCGTCTCCATCGAGCGGGGAATTGACCAACAGTCGCAATCCGCAGATGCCGCCCGCGCCGTCTGATTGCGCCACGCGCACCAATTTCCATTACCAAATTCTCGTTCCATTTTTCCAACTCACCCTTGACACAGAATCTCCCGCAGACTATAAAACGTGTGCCGTTGTGTGGCGATATTTGCGGCAATTTTCCAGCGTCAGCGAGGTTCGACAGCTCCACTCAGCGCAACTATGGCAGATCAACCAGAAGGCAAGGTAGCACCGGCAGCGACCGCGCCTGCTGCTACCGCCGCCGCGGACGCCAAAGCAGCCGCAGCGGCCGAAAAGAAAGCGGTCGAGCAGATCAATCAGAGTCGTCGTCGCATCGCCTGGGCCCTAATCTGGGGATATCTAGGCGTCAATTTCCTGATGTTCCTCCGCTTTTTCTTTCCCCGCGCGCTCTACGAGCCCAACACGATTTTCGGCATCGGCTATCCGGCAGATTTCGCTCTGGGCATCGACCAGCGATACCTGAACACCAATCGCGTCTGGATCGTGAAAGAACCCGATCGCATGTTCGTAATTTTCGCCCGCTGCACCCATCTAGGCTGCACGCCGGAGTGGAAGCCCACCGAAAATAAATTCAAATGCCCCTGCCACGGCAGCGGCTACGACAGCGAAGGCGTAAATTTCGAAGGCCCAGCGCCCAGGCCAATGGATCGCGCATTCGTATCACTGGATCCGACTGGAAAGATCACCGTAGACACAAGCCGCCTCTACGTAGATGACCCAAGAGCCGGCGTAAATCATTTCAACGATCCAGGAGCATTCCTAAGCGTGTAACGTTTCTGAAGTTGTAGTTGCATTCGTAGGGGCGGGCCTTTAGCCCCGCCCGCTTTTCGGCCCAAGATTCACGGCAATTCCGGGGAGCCCGACAGATGGCGGAAGAGAACGGCGGAAACGGCAGCAGCGCCCCACCAGGCGGCGCCGGCGGCAACGGTTCCAGCGGGCGCAAAACAGGCGTCCGCGAACAAGTAACCGTGCTGAAAGAAACCGTCCAAGCCAAAACCAAAGAGCAACTAGAAGAGCTGAAGCAACCAGAAAAAACCCAGCTCTACCGCTCAATTTTCCGCGTGAAGCACGACGCCGAACCGCGCAACCGCGCGCTAAGCGTCCTCAGCAACGTTTTCTTCCACCTGCATCCCGCCAAAGTAAATCGCGACGCCGTTCGTTACAACTTCACCTGGGGCATGGGCGGAATCACTTTCTACCTATTCATAGTCCTGACGTTCACCGGCGTCCTACTAATGTTTTATTACCACCCGTCGAAGGTCCAAGCCTTCCGCGACATTCTCTATCTAGAAAACGACGTCCCCTTCGGCAAGCTCCTGCGCAACATGCACCGCTGGGCAGCCCACCTAATGATCATCGCCGTCTGGCTGCACATGTTCCGAGTATTCCTAACCGGCTCGTACAAGCGCCCCCGCGAATTCAATTGGTGCGTAGGCGTGCTGCTAATGGTTCTCACTTTGTTGCTCTCCTTCACCGGCTACCTGCTACCGGACGATCAACTAGGTTTCTGGGCCGTAACGGTAGGCACCAACATGGCGAGAGCCACCCCGCTCTTAGGAAACGAAGGCCCATTCGGCTCACTCTTAGGCATGACGCCATACAACGACGTCCGCTTCGCGTTACTAGGCGGCTCAATCGTAGATGCCAACGCACTACTGCGCGCCTACATCTGGCATTGCATTGCAATCCCATTAATCGCCGGAATTTTCATGGGCGTACATTTCTGGCGCGTAAGAAAAGACGGCGGCATCTCCGGCCCAGCCCCGATCATGCTCGAGTCCGAAATCAAAGAAGAGAAGGGCCCGCGCCCAGTAATCCTGAAGCCCAGCGGAATGGATCAGTTCCAGAAATGACGCATTTCACTCATCTTCGCTCGAGTGAGGCTCGCTAATGGATTGGCGGCAAATCTGGGAAGTAGTCTCGACGCCCGACAACGTCCCCATCGTCGCGCTTCTATTCCTAGTCCCGTTTTACACCTGGTACGCCTTCCGCCAAGCCATAGCCAACGATCAACTGATCGCCATAATCGGCAGCGACCCAGGTTACGCGAAATCCAAATACCGCAAGACGCAACCGTGGGATCCCAAGTGGGAGCGCGAAGTCCACACCTGGCCCTACCTGATGCGCATGGAATTCCTGGTAGCGATCATCATCACCATCATCCTGATGGTCTGGTCGTTAACTCTGAACGCGCCGCTGGAAGAACCATCAAATCCCAACGTAACGATGAACCCAGCCAAGGCGCCGTGGTATTTCCTCGGCCTACAGGAAATGCTGGTCTATTTCGATCCATGGATCGCCGGCGTAATCATGCCGACGCTGATCATCGTGGGCCTAATGGCCGTCCCATACATCGACAACAACCCGCTAGGCAACGGCTACTACACCTACCGCCAGCGCCGCTTCGCCATCTGGACATTCCTAGTCGGTTTCATCGGCCTCTGGGTAGTTATGATCGTAATCGGCACGTTCATCCGCGGCCCCGGCTGGATGTGGTTCTGGCCAGGCCAAACCTGGGACGCCGAGCGCGTAGACTACGCCGTAAACAGAAACCTGGACGAAGTCTTCGGCATAAACGGCCACTGGCTAGCGCACTTATTACCGGCTTCCTCGGCGCCAAACGCGGCCATCTGGGCTCGTGTAATTTTTGGAATATTTCCGCTAGCGATCTTCTTCGTGCTAGCAGGCCTGCTGATCCACAAGATCTGCATGATGAGCGAATTCAGCCAAAAGCTCTACAAGCGCATGAGCATCCTGCAGCTCGTAACGATGTACACGTTCCTGATCCTAATGATTTCGCTGCCGGTAAAAATTTTGCTGCGCCTGGTATTCACAATCAAATACATCTGGGTGACCCCGTGGTTCAGCATCTAGCGTCTCGTGCCAGCCATCGAAGCGGCTGTCATCCCGAACCCGCTTTAGGGGTGAGGGATCTGCTCTCGCCGTCGCAGTTTCACTGGCCGTTGCCGTTTCTTAAATCTGAAATTTCAAATCTGAAATTTGAAATCTCCCAAGCCTTTGTAATTACCCAGTCGCCCAACATCCCCAAGGAGCCAACGCGTGGCTGATTTGCCGCCGAACGCCCCCAAAGATCCGATCGTCACCAGTTCCTTCAGCACCCCGCTGATGATCTGCTCGGTGCTGCTGATGATCACGGTGGCCTGGTCTCTCTGGGATGAAATGTACGGCCTGCGCCCCTGGCGCGCCTATCAAACCCGCTTCGCAAAAGCCTACGCCACGTATCTCGACAAAGAAGTAGGCCGCCAAAAGAAACTCGAAAGCGACGTCTATTCCGCACCCGAATACAAAAAGCTAGCCGCCGAAGCCGATTTCCTCGAAGCCGCCGCCAAAGCCAAAGACGACGCCATCGCCAAGCAAATCGCCGTCCTAGATTCGCAGCGCGCCGCCATCGGCGATGCCTTCAAAGATGCCCGCGGAAAAATCGGACATCTCGTCTACATGCTCGAAATCGTTCCGGAAAAAGATAAAAGCGAAAAAGAATCGCGCCTGAAAGATTTGAATGAAGCCAAAGCGGGCACCTGGAAAGTAGATTGGCCCACCGCCGACGGCTCCATAGAAAAAGACAAGAAATTCACCGCCGATCAACTCAACGATACGTTCACCAGTCTGATGGCCGAGCGCGCCAAGCTGGTCGCGGAACGCGGCGACAACGACGCCGCCGGAAAAGTAGCCCGCGCCAAAGCCAACGTTTATCTCTCCGATCATCTGCCGGGCCTGAGCGCGGCCGCGCTCGAAGGCCTGCGAACCTCCGCCCGCGACTGGGACGAAACGCTGATCCAGATCAACGTAAATCCCTCAGGCTCCTCGATCAATAATTTGGGCGGCGCAGGACTCGTCGATCGCTGCCAATCCTGCCACATCGGCACCGATCAAAAGTTAGTCCCGCCACAACTCACGCTCACAAAAGCCGATCTCGGTATGGCCAAGAGCAACGACGCTCCGTTCACCAGCCATCCCGAACCCGATCTGATCAAAACTCATACACTCGAGCGTTTCGGCTGCTCGCCCTGCCACGGCGGCAACGGCCGCGCCATAGATTCCGTCACTCGCGGACACGGCCGCTACGAACACTGGCTCTGGCCCCTCTACTACAGAGAAAATTTCGATGCCGGCTGCCAGCAATGCCACGCCGCCGACATGGTCACCGACCACGCCGAAGTCCTGAATCATGGCCGCCAGCTCTACCGCCAGCGCGGCTGCATCGGCTGCCATCGCTACCAGGGATTCGACAATCAGGACGAGCAACTCGTCTCCGCACGCCAGCAGATCACGCAGTTGGGCAGCGATAAGTTGCAAGACGAACTCGATATCCCGCGCCTGCAAAAACTAGGCGACAACGCTCCGGACAACGAAGCGGCCAATCGTTACTACGCGCAGGCCAACAATCTGACGGTAAGTGTAAGCCGCATCGACGCCCAATCCGCCGAGCTCGAGCGCCGCAGCCACACGCTCCTGGAAGAAATCAAAAAGGTAGGCCCCGATCTAAAAGACGCGCGCCTCAAGCTGCGCAAAGAATGGATTCCGTACTGGATCGGCCACACCCACGAATTCCGTCCGACGACAAAGATGCCGCAGTTCCGTCTAGCCGATGATCAGGTCCAAGCCATCGCCGCGTTCGTCTGGCAATCCGGCATCACCAGCCCGGTGCTCGAGCATCAACCCGCCGGAAATGCCACTCACGGCAAAGAGCTCTTCGAAGAGCGTGGCTGCCTGGCCTGCCACTCGATGGGCGAAGGCGCCAATAAAATGGGCGGCACCTTCGCCGCAAACCTAAGCCGCGTAGGCGAAAAAGAAAATTACGATTACATAGTCCGCTGGGTCCACAATCCGCGCCAGCGCACGCGCCCCTATTGTCCCTACGAAAAGCGCGATCTGGGCCCCGAAGATTACGCCAAGCACAATTTGCCGTACGTATTCGATCTCGATCATTCCAAGTGCCCGAACGACGGCCACGAACTAGCCGTGCAGCAACCGACAGTAATGCCGAGCCTGCGTCTCTCCATCGAAGACGCCCGCGACATCGCGAGTTACCTGATCACCCAAAAGCACCCCGACGCGAGCTACGCCGCCGCGGATTACATGGATGATCCAGCGCTCAAGCCCAAAGGCGAAGAACTAGTCAAGCATTTCGGATGCGCCGGCTGCCACGAAATCAGCGGTCTGGAAGACGAAGGCCGCATCGGCACCGAGCTAACGAATGAAGGCAGCAAACCCATCGAGCGCCTGGATTTCGCGCTCTACACCGAAGACGCCAAGCGCGGCGTCCTCCCAGATGGCAAGCCCTCCATCCGCAACGGTCACGAAGTAGCGTGGTTCGATTCGAAGGGTTTCTTCGAGCACAAGCTAGAAAATCCCGGCGTCTACGATCAGGGCAAATATCATTCGAATCCCATGGACGCCCTGCGCATGCCCAAGCCCAATCTCTACGAACCGGGCGACCTGGAAGCGCTAGTAACATTCCTCCTAGGCAGCACCGATCCCACTCTGCCGCAAGAATACATGTACAAGCCGCAAGATCGCCGCCGCTACGTCCAAGAAGGCTGGTGGGTAGTCACAAAATATAATTGCATCGGCTGCCATCAAATCGGAATCGGCCAGCGCTCGATCCTGATGGATCTCCCGATGTATCAAGCGGAGAACAAACAAAACTTGCCGCCAGTTCTAACCACCGAAGGCGCCAGAGTAAATCCAGAATGGCTCAAAGGTTTCCTGGCGAATCCGTCGCTGAGCACCACGGACACCAATCGCAACGGTGTGCGCAGCTACCTCCAAGTCCGCATGCCGACGTTCTATCTCTCCGATGACGAAATTCGTAAACTAGTCCTATTCTTCGAAGCCATGTCATCGCAGCCAGAGCCATACATCCAACCAAAGCCGCCAGCCATCACCGACACCGAGCGAGCCATGGCCCGCGACTTATTCACCAGCCCGGCAGCTCCATGCCTGAAGTGCCACGCCACGGGCAACGCCGAACACGACAAAAACGCAATCGCTCCAAATTTCCTGCTAGCAAAAGATCGCCTGCAAACTCCGTGGACCACGCGCTGGATCACCGACCCGGCAAAAATAATCCCGGGCACAGCCATGCCATCAGGCCTATTCAAGCGCGACGGCGATCACTGGGTCTTCACCGGCCCAGTTCCAACAGCATTGCAACATTACACCGGCGATCAAGCCGATCTGCTAGTCCGATACATGTTCAACCTAACGCCGCAAGAACAAGCCGCGTTAGTAGGCCGCACGCCAACCAGCACCAAGTCATCAGGCAACGGCGGCAATTAGCGCCCGCGCCAACGGTTTCGTACGGGTCTTTCGTAGGGGCGGGCCTTCAGCCCCGCCCGGTTTTCGGCCCCGTATCAGCAACGAATTCTCGGCCGGCAACCAAGGCCTCCGATTTGTTCCAGCAACGTTCAAGCGTTAGAATTCAATAAGCTCGAAAAAGCTCAGGAGGAAACAGAAATCATGCGTATCAAGTGGCAAGCAGCAATCTTCACCGCGGCTCTAGCCCTCACCTTCGCAGGCTGCGGCGGCGGCGAAAAACCAGCCCCAGAATCCAGCACCGCTCCAGCCAGCGCACCAGCCGGCGGAGGCGCCGCAGTAGACGCCACCACCGCAGGCAGCGTCAGCGGCACAGTAAACCTAGATAGTCCAGCCCCCACCTTCAAAGCCATCAACATGAGCGCCGAAGCCTTCTGCTCAAAAGCCCATACCAGCGCAGTAATGCCCGAAGACGTAGTAACGGGCGACAAGGGCGCTCTGGCCAACGTAGTAGTCTATGTAAAAGACGACATGAGCAAATACAGCTTCGACACGCCAAAAGATCCAGTCGCGCTAGATCAAAGAGGCTGCATGTACTCTCCGCACGTAGTGGCGTTAATGGCGGGCCAGACAATCGAAGTAAAGAACGACGACCAGACGACGCACAACATTCATCCGACTCCAAAAGACAACCGCGAATGGAACCAATCGCAACCCCCAGGCGCCGCCCCACTAGACGAAACCTTCGCAAGAGGCGAAGTAGCCATCCCAGTAAAATGCAACGTCCACCCATGGATGAAGGGCTACATCGCGGTATTCAAACACCCGTTCTTCGCAGTGACTACAAAAGACGGCAAATTTGAATTGAAGGGCCTGCCCCCAGGCACGTACACAATCGAAGCCTGGCAAGAAAAGTACGGCGTAGTGGATCAGCAAGTAACCATCGGCCCGAAGGATTCAAAGACGGTCAGCTTCACCTTCAAAGCCGCAGGCGCCACAGGCGACTAAAGGCCGTTGTATCGGTGTTTGTAGGGGAGGGCCTGCAGTCTAGGCCCTCCCACCTTACGCCTAGGTGTTAACCCCGGTTTCGTAGCGGTGGGCTTCAGCCCAGCATCCGAAAATCGCCGCACCCACGCAAACTACAAGCCAGCGGCGAACAAGAAACGCAAAAGGGAATTAATCTTCAAGATGCCAGCATCGTCAAATTCCGCGGTCCACAAATTCGCCATCACCACCAGCGCCTTCACAGTCCTACTATTAATGGCCGGCGCCCTGGTCACCAGCAATGACGCAGCGGACTCCGTCCCCGACTGGCCTCTAGCCTACGGCAAAATCATCCCCCCACTAGTAGGCGGCATCCGCTACGAATTCACCCACCGGGTAGTAGCCGGAATCGTATCCGTCCTAACGCTAATCCTAGCCATCTGGCTAACCCGCACCGAAAAGCGCCCAGCAATCGTCCGCCTAGGATGGGCAGCCGTGGCGTTAGTAATCGCCCAAGCCCTACTAGGTGCAGCCCGAGTATTACTAGGCCATCCGCCTCTAATCGCCACAATCCACGCCACCATCGCCCAAATTTTCTTCATAACGACAGTAGCCCTAGCCCTAGTCACGAGCCCGTGGAGTCAAAGCGGGCACCCCGCACTCGATGATCCTGGCTCGCCAAAAGTGCGCTCCGTAGCGCTCTGGACCACGCTGGTGATCCTCCTACAGCTAGTTCTCGGCGCAGGCTTCCGCCACGGCGCCTTCGGCATCCTGCCGCATCTGATCGGCGCCGCGGCCGTAGCGTTCTTCGTAATCTGGACCACCCGCACAGCGAAAAAGCGCTTCGCCAATGTCCCCGAAATCCGCAGCAGCATCAAGTGGCTCAACATCACCTTCGGCACGCAAATTCTGCTAGGCGTAGCAGCCTATTGGGCGGTAGCAAAAGCCATCGACGAAGCCCAACCCACGCCGTCCTACGTGATCCTAACGGTAGCCCACGTCCTGGTAGGTGCCCTGACGCTCGCATCAAGCGTGATTCTCACCCTGATTTGTTATAGGCTGTTGCGACCGTCGGGGGCCACGCAGCTAAGTTCCCAAGCTACGCGAGCGGCGGTCTAGGCAAAAATGAACTCAGTCCGCGAAACCACAATTCCAGTCACCGAGCGAGCCTGGGCCTACGTAGCCCTGGCAAAACCAGACGTCACCTTCCTGGTAGTAATCACCACAGTAGCCGGCTTCTACATCGCCTCACGAGGCCCGCTAGATTGGGCGCTCCTCGCGCATACCTTAGTAGGAACGATGCTCGCCGCCGCCGGCACTGCCACGCTAAATCAATACACCGAGCGCGAAGCGGACGCCCTAATGCGCCGCACCGCCGCACGCCCAATCCCATCAGGCGTAATTTCGCCCACCGAAGCATTCTGGCTAGGCTCGATTCTCGTAGTCTCCGGCGTGGTCTATCTCAGCATTCTCTCGAATGTGCTCGCAGCGGCGCTCACTCTCTCGACGACCGTTCTCTATCTCGGCGTCTACACGCCGCTAAAGAAAATCACCCCGCTAGCAACTTTCATTGGCGCATTCCCAGGCGCAATCCCGCCACTCATAGGCTGGGCCGCAGCCCGAGGTTCGCTCTCCCTAGGCGCATGGATTCTCTTCGCGATTTTATTCCTATGGCAGTTCCCGCATTTCCTAGCCATAGCCTGGATGTACCGCGAAGATTACGCCCGCGCCGGAATCAAAATGCTGCCAGTAGTAGAACCGTCAGGCGATCGCACCTTCCGCCAAATTCTAGTCACCGCCGCGATCCTGGTCCCAATCAGCCTGCTGCCCTCAGTAATCGGCATCACCGGCATCGGCTATTTCTTCGGCGCCACAGTCCTCGGCATGGCCCTACTCCAAGTCTGCTTCTGGGCCGAACGCAGCCGCACCAACATCCGCGCCAAGTGGCTCATGCACGCCACAGTAATTCACATTCCAGTCCTACTAGCGCTGATGATTCTAGATCGGGTAGTTCGCTAAGCTAGCGGCAGCAAACGTCGAAAGGAGCAACCCAACCCCTCCGCATGAACCCCAAAAAGAACGATCTCGAACTAACAATCATCAGTATTTTCTTCCTGGTCTTGTCCTTGATCGGCATAGTCTGGTGCATCACCAGCGGCCTGCTAGCCGGCGGCATCGACGGCATCCTGCTAATCGGCATCTGCCTGATGATGGCCGGAATATTCGCCCTTCAGCTTTTCCTGATTGCCCTACAAGCCGGCTGGGTCAAGCTCCCGTCGCACGACAAAAAACCGGCCGCGGCCCCGGCGAAGTAGGGAATTCGCAGTGCACCTGCCAGCCCCTTGGGTTTACCAACTCCCCGCGGTAAACGCGCTTCTGAACGGCACCAGCGCGTTCTTCCTGCTCGCAGGCTTCACCATGATTCGCAGCGGAAAAGTCTTCGCGCATCGCGTCTGCATGATCACGGCATTCACCTGCTCCACAATTTTTCTAGCCGGCTATCTCTACTACCATTTCACCATCGGCCTCGTACGCTTCGGCGGCCAAGGCCTGATCCGCCCAGTCTATTTCACAATTCTCACCACGCACACAATCCTAGCGATCGTAATCGTCCCGCTAGTGCTGATCACTCTCACCCGCGCCCTCAAAAGCCAATTCCAGCGCCACCGCGCCATCGCCCGCTGGACATTCCCCCTCTGGCTCTACGTCTCCGTAACCGGCGTAATCGTCTACTGGCTGCTCTATCGCCTCTACACCCCGATCATGCCACCTCTAGGATCGCTTGCCCAGACAGCCGCAACCTTGCATCATCTTCTAGGCTAGTCCCCACGAAATCATGAACGAAACCGCATCTACAGCAGCACAAAAACCGTCCTTCGGCGGCCGCTGGACCTATGCCGTCCTAATCGTAGCCGTCCTATTCGTCTCCATGCCGTTCCTATTCTGGAATGCCACTTGGTTCGGCCGCCCACTCACGGACGACCAAATCGCCAAAGCCTTCCAAGACCGCAAACACGCCCGAGAAATCCAGCACGCCCTAACGCAAATCGAGCAACGCATGGAGCAAAAGGACCCCACCGTCCGCCACTGGTATCCGCAACTAGTAAATTTCGCAGACGATCCGCTTACCGAAATCCGCGTAACCGACGCCTGGGTAATGGGCCAGGACACCACTGCCCCAGAATTTCACGAAGCCCTAAAAAAAATGTTAGCCGACCCCGATCCCATGGTCGAACGTAACGCCGCTCTCTCGCTAGTCCGCTTCGGCGACCCCAGCGGCCACGCTGTAATCGTCTCCATGCTGGCCCCCTACGCCGTGCCCGCTCCGGAAGCAGGCACACTGCGCCAACGTCTTAAGCCAGGCGAAACGGTAAATCCCGGCACCATGATCGGCCACATCGACACTCCCGCAGAGAGCAGGGAAGTGCGCACAAAAGCCCCCGGCACAATCATCAATTGGACAGTCGCAGACAAAACCGCAGTGACAGAAGGCCAGCCGCTAATGCTCCTATCCCCCAGCCAGGAAATGGTCTGGGAAGCCCTACGCGCCCTATATCTGATCGGCCAGCCAGAAGACGTCCCCTCAATCGCCCCCTACGTACGCAACGTAGAGTCCATGCCCCCGCAAATCCAACAACAAGCCAAGCTGACGATGCAGCAAATCCAGTCCCGCAATAGTAATTAAGCGCAAGAGGCGGCATTTGTAGGGGCGGGGGTTCACCTCCCGCCCGCTGTGGCACTGGGTTTTGCTGTTCGGTGTGTGGCCCCGTTCCCAATCAACCCCAAGCATTTCATCTTTAGCCCCGCCTGTACCAAAGTACAGTCCCATCGCCGCAAGTCCCCAGCTAAACTATTCCAATGCAATGCCCGAAGTGCAAAACCGAAGTCCGCGACGTAGCCACCTTCTGCACCAAGTGCCACAACACGCTACGTTTCAAATGCCCCTCGTGCAAAAACGAGCAGCGCCACGGTGGCACCTGTGACAAATGCGGCATCGATTTCCTGAAATTCGCCGCAGTCCTAATAGGCCAATCCCGCGCCGAACTAGACGAAGAGCACGCCCGCCTCGAGCGCCGCTCCGGCCTGCTAAAACATCTCCTCTTCATCCCCATTACCGGCGGCGTAACATTGCTCCGTCATCTCCTAGTCTCCAACGACAAAAAGTAGCGCGCCGCGATGCCTTGTCAGGGCATGACTTCGGTCATGCCGCAACTGCCGCAACATAGATACGGCCTTAGCCGCGGAACGCAGGCCGAAAAAACACACGCGCGCACAACAACACGTGTTCGAAATTATTTTTCGAAATTGGAATTAATAAGGAAGGGAACCGAACCGAGCTTCAAAGTCGGCCAAGGGCACCATATCAATCGCATCCCACGGACAGCCTTCTAGGAAGGCTCCGTCAGGTCCTTTGCTAGTGCAAAGCTTGCACCCAATACAAAGCAGCGGATCCACAAGAATATTCCCAAAAGGCGCATGCTCCGGATCTTCCACCCAGAACATACAATCCGCCACCGGACAATAATCCACGCAAGCCGGCGACCCCGAACATCCGGTACACATATCATTGATCACCGCAACAATATGCGGCTTGCGCTTGCGCTTATTCGTCGTACCCGTCGAGATCGGATATTCCTTCACAACCTCGCCGTTCGCGAATTTCGCAATGTCCAGATCCATCGGCACCGGTGGGCCTCCCAAGCTCGAAATTACGACCCCATTTTGTAGCGCGGGAAATCGCCTGTCAACAGGCGCAGAATTTTTGCCGAAATTTAATTGCCCACAGGCGCAGGCTTCTCCACGGCGCGGATCACAGCCTCAGTAAATTCCTTCGTAGTAGCGTTACCCCCAACGTCGGAAGTAAGCGTCTTCCCCTCGCGATAAATCCGCTGCAAAGCATTCTCAATCCGCTCAGCCAACGCATCTTCCTGTAAATAACGCAGCATCATAATCGAACTCATCAAAAGCGCCGTCGGATTAGCAATCCCTTTCCCAGCGATATCCGGCGCAGTCCCATGCACCGCCTCGAAAAGCGCCATCCCCTCGCCAATATTCCCGCTAGGCACCACTCCCAATCCTCCAACCAACCCCGCCGCCAAATCACTCATAATGTCGCCATAAAGATTGGTAAGCAAAAGCATGTCAAACTGATGCGGATTCATCACAATCTGCATGCAAGCATTATCAATAATCAATTCCTTGTATTCGATTTCCGGATACTCAGGTGCCACTTTGCGAATCGATGTCAGAAACAATCCATCCGAAAGCTTCATGATATTAGCTTTATGAATGGCGTGAATTTTCTTGCGCCCATACTTCCGCGCAAATTCAAAAGCAAACCGCGCCACGCGCGTAGAAGCCTTCTCAGTAATAATTTTCAAGCTCTCCACAACGCCGGGCACAACGGTATGCTCCAACCCAGCGTAAAGGTCTTCCGTATTCTCGCGGATCAAAACAATATCCACGCCCTGAAACACAGACTTCACGCCCGCAAGATTTTTCACCGGCCGAACGTTGGCAAAGAGTTCAAGATTCTTCCGCAGCGCCACGTTGATGCTAGGCGGCCCGCCGGCAATGGCCGTAGCCATCGGTCCTTTGAGCGCCACGCGGTTTTTCCGAATAGAGTCGAGCACACCAGCATTAATGAAATCGAGGCCGCGCCGCTCAAACTCAGCGCGCGCAGGGATCTCATCCCACTGAATCTCAGCCCCCGAAGCAGCCAAAATCTCGCGCACCGCAGCCGAAACCTCTGGCCCAATGCCATCCCCAGGAATCAAAGTAACGGTATGCTTCATAAGCGTCCCACCATTTTAAGTGAAAGCCGCCTCGCAGCAAAACTGCATTAGAAGCCCGGGTTCCAAGTAGCGCTGGCGTCCCCGCCGGCATCTTACGAGGAAGCGGGCACCCAGAGCCGAGATCGTGGCCGGACTCCAACGTCAGATTCGTGGCACTGGTTTGTCCGAGTAGTCCGCCTATGAGCTCTATCCGTGCGTAAATAGCGCCCGTAAGATGCCGGCGGGGACGCCAGCGCTACTTGGCATCAGCACACAATTTCGCAATCTGTTATAATCACCTGGTAGCATCGAAGACGATAAAGTCGCATCTAATCACTGGGAGACAAAAACGAAATGGTGAATCTAACCCCCGTCGCGGTTGAGAAAGTAAAAGAAATTCTCACGCAGCAGAACCCGGTCCCTGCGGGCCTGCGCGTAGCCGTGGTAGGCGGAGGCTGCTCCGGGTTCAGCTACCACATGGCCTTCGAAAGCGCCGCCAACGAAAACAACGACAACATCTACGAGTTCAGCGGCCTGAAAGTAATGGTAGATCAGATGTCCGAAATGTACCTGGACGGCATCCAAATCGACTACGTAGAATCCATAGAAGGCTCCGGCTTCAAATTCAACAACCCCAACGTAAAAAGCACCTGCGGCTGCGGCAGCTCCTTCAGCGTCTAAGCGAGCAGCATCGTTCGTAGGGCGGGGTTCACCCCGCCCGTTTTTTTCGATGTTCTCCGGACGTAGGGGCGGGCCTTTAGCCCCGCCCGCCTTTCGGCCCCGACCCGTGTAAATGAACCGCGCATTACATCGTCTGGCTGTTTTTGTCGGTCTACGTATTCTCCGTACTTGCCCCCTCCACAAATCCGCGATTATTCTCCCACCATGAAAGGCCGCAAATCGATTCGCTTGCCCGCGCTCAACTACGTCGGCCGCAACACGTACTTCCTAACCGCGTGCACTCTCCATCGCGACCGCATCTTCTCGAATCCGCGCTGGGCCGATCTAATGGTGCGCTCGTTCCTCGAGGCCGCAAAGGCCGAAGCATTCCTCCTCCACGCCTGGTGCGTGATGCCGGATCATGTGCACGTCCTTACCGAAGGTGCCACGGACCAAAGCCACGCAGACCGCTTCGTCAGCCACTGGAAGCGCGCAACGACATTCGAATTCAAGAAGGTCGCCGGACGCGAGTTGTGGCAGAGATTATTCTACGATCGCGTGTTGAGAGACACCGATTCGCGAAACGACATCGCATGGTACATCTGGTTAAATCCGGTCCGCAAAGGAATGTGCTGCGAGCCATGGGATTACGCATGGTCAGGTTCGATGACGAAAATGAACATGAATACCACGCCGAGCGAGCCAACATGGATCCCGCCTTGGAAACAAAGGCAAGAAGAATCGACAGCAACAACGGGGCCGAACACCGGGCGGGAGTAAACGCCCGCCCCTACGAACGGCGCGTCGCCGGCGCACGCTACGGCCTCTTCGCTCGCGGCAATCGTTGACACGACCCGCGACGCAGCCTAAGATTTGCGCCAAATGCCCGATTCTCAATCATTCCTAAACCAAACCATCTCGCACTACCGCATCATCGAAAAACTAGGCGGTGGCGGCATGGGCGTAGTCTTCAAAGCCGAAGACACCCGTCTCCACCGTTTCGTAGCCCTAAAATTCCTCCCTGATGATGTAGCCAAGGATCCCCAAGCCCTAGCACGCTTCCAAAGAGAAGCCCAAGCCGCCTCCGCCCTAAATCACCCTAATATCTGCACCATCTACGACATCGGCACCGAAAACAACCGCGCCTTCATAGCCATGGAGTATCTAGATGGCCAGACGCTAAAACACGCCATCGCCGGCCAACCCATGGATCTAGAGCGCCTATTCGATCTAGCCATCCAAATCGCCGAAGCCCTAGACGCAGCCCACAGCGAACACATAGTCCACCGCGACATCAAGCCAGCAAATATCTTCGTCACAAAACGCGGCCACATCAAAATCCTAGATTTCGGCTTAGCAAAGGTCTCAGCAGGGAAGCCCGGCCCAGCCAGCGCCCAAGAAACAATGGCCACCATCGGCGTAGATTCCGCCCAACTAACCAGCCCAGGCACAGCCGTAGGCACAGTAGCCTACATGTCGCCAGAGCAAGTTCTTGGCAAAGAACTCGACGCGCGCACCGACCTCTTCTCCTTCGGCGTAGTCCTCTACGAAATGTCCACCGGCATGCTCCCCTTCAAAGGCGACAGCTCCGGCGCAATCTTCGACGAAATCCTGCACAAAAATCCGGTAGCCCCGGTCCGCCTGAACACAAATATCCCCATGGAATTCGAGCAACTAATCAACAAAGCCATGGAGAAGGATCGCGACCTACGTTACCAAGGCGCCGCAGAAATGCGCGCCGACCTAAAGCGCCTCAAGCGCGACACGAGTTCCGGACGCTCCGTAGCCTCGAGCAGTTCAATCGGCGGCCAAGCAGCAACTAATCCAGCAGGCAGTTCCGCGGCAAACATACCCGCAGCTACCGGCTCGAGCGCCTACACCACGCCCGCTGCAGCGTCGCCAAGTTCCACAGTGGTCGCAGTCGCAGCAACGGCGCCGCGCAAATTTCCGCTAGCAGCAATCGCGATCGGAGTCGTAGTGCTAGCCGCGCTAGGCTTCGGCGCTTACAAGTTCCTAAATCGCCCCCGCGCCCTAAATCTGCAAAACATGCAGATCACCAAGCTAACCGACAGCGGCAAAGCCGGCCCAGTAGCCATTTCCCCAGACGGCCGCTACATCGTCTACGTCCTAATCGACGGGGAACAACAAAGCCTCTGGGTCCGCAACGTAGCCAGCAAGAGCGACGTCCAAGTTCTCCCCCCAGACTCGCTAGGAATCGCAGGCGTCACCTTCTCCCCCGATGGCAACTACGTAGATTTCGTTCGCACCGACAAAAGCACCGAACTCTACAACTATCTCTACACCATGCCCGTCCTGGGCGGCGCCCCGCGCCAAATCATCCGCGATATCGATTCCATCCCCAGCTTCTCGCCAGACGGCAAGCAATTCGCCTACTTGCGCGGCCTCCCGGATCGCGACCAGATCGAAGTTCACATTTCT
Organism: Acidobacteriota bacterium; assembly: GCA_013286465.1. Taxonomy (GTDB): domain Bacteria; phylum Acidobacteriota; class Terriglobia; order Acidiferrales; family UBA7541; genus Palsa-147. The sequence continues at coordinate 63,325 of JABDFR010000007.1, forward strand.
GACTCGACCGGCTCCAACGATCGCACCCTCGCAACTCTAAATGCCAAACCGCTATCGTTCTCCATGTTCGGCGTCTCTTGGTCCCCTGACGGAAAAACAATCCTCGTGCCAAATTTGAATCTGCAAAAGGAAGTCCGCTGGCTGATCTCAGCCATCAACGTATCCGATGGCGCCGTAAAAGAAATAATTTCGCGTACCGATGGCGTAGGCCTGCCCGCGTGGCTCCCCGACGGCAATTCGTTCATCCTACCCATGGCCATGCGCAACGAGGACCGCTATCAGCTGTTCGTAGTTTCCTATCCGAGCGGCGAAACCTCGCGCATGACCAACGATCTCTCCGATTACCGCCCGCAAATCTCCATCACCCGCGATGGCCAATATCTGGTAGCTCTAGGCCGCCGCCGCGACGCCCACATCTGGGCCGCCCCGCAAGCCCAAACCGCGCAAGCCCGCCAGCTCACCTCCGGAGATTCTTCCGACGATTCCCCCAGGCCCGGCCCTTCCGGCAAGATCATCTTCCGCAGCCACGGCAACGATATCTACGCCATGAACGCCGACGGCTCCCAGCGCGCCGCACTAATCGCCGACGCGCAAAACAACTTCTCGCTTACCGCCTGTGGCGACCGCTACATTATTTTCGACAGATTCCTCGCCAGCAAAATCGAACTCTGGCGCGCCGACGCCGACGGCTCCAACGCCATCAAGCTAGCCGACAACACCCGCGCATCAGAATGTTCTCCGGACGGCACCTCGGTCATCTTTTTCAATCCAGATAAGCTATCCCGCATACCCGTCGAAGGCGGCGCTCCCACCGTAATCCCGAACATAACTCCAGATGACATCGGCGCGTTCCGCATCTCTCCCGACGGAAAATCGATCGCCCTCGCTTACGAAGAAGGCCGCCCAGTCCCCACCGACAAATTCGCGATCGTTCCCATAGGCGGCGGAGCGCTCAGCAACATCATGCCGGCGCCCCGCTCCGCTCAGGGCCTAGATTGGGCCCCGGACGGCAAATCCCTGCAATTCGCACTAATCCGCAACGGCGCCGCAAACATTTGGGAGCAACCGCTAACCGGCGGCCCACCCAAGCAAATAACAAATTTCCCCTCGGACTTAATCTTCGGTTTCAAATGGACCCGCGACGGCAAGGTGTTACTAATGTCCAGAGGCCGAGTAGACCGCGACGTAATCCTACTGACGAATTTCCGGTAACCCGCCCGCGTAACGCCCGAGAAAATGTGAGCCATTTCCGCGAGCGTCACTCGTATCTCAGCGCCACAATCGGATCTACGCGCGAAGCCCGCCGCGCCGGCACATAGGTCGCCACCAACGCGACGCCACTCAAAACCACCGCCGCGGAAATCATCACAATCGGATCCCAGGCTTTCACGCCGTAAAGCAAACTAGCCATAAATCGCGTCAATCCAAAAGCCGCCCCCACCCCAATCACCACGCCAATCACCGCCAACAACATCCCCTGCCGCACCACCATCCCCCGCACATTCCCCGACGTAGCCCCCAACGCCATCCGTATCCCAATCTCCTGCGTCCTCTGCTGCACCGAATAAGCCATCAACCCATAAATCCCAATCGCCGCAAGCAAAAGCGCCACCCCAGCAAAAATAGTAAGCAGGGTAGTATTGAAATCCGTCCGCGCCGTAGATTCTCCTCTCACCTCGTCCATCGATCGAATATGCGCCACCGGCAACCCGCCGCTAGCCACCCGCAATTCCCGCTGAATCTCCTCGCTCAAAGAAAACGGCTGCACGCTCGTCCGCACCGCCCACTCCAGCGGCAAAACCCGATTCTGCAAAGTAGTCAAGCCATCGGTCACCTGCGCAATCGGCACGTACATGATCGGCCGCGGATCGCGATTTAATCCAGTATCCCGAACATCAGCCACAATCCCGATCACCGTCCGCGCCGGCTCCTCAAATTCCGGCCCCAATCCCTTACCGATCGTAACTTGAGCCCCCAACGCGTCGTCCTTCGGCCAATATTTCTTAGCCATAGATTCGTTGATCACCAAAACATGCGCCGCATTCGCGTCGTCGCCCTCGCTGATCAACCGCCCGCGCAGCAGGGAAATGCGAAACACCTTAAAGTACCCCGCAGAAACATCGCGCCACTGTTCGTCGCCGTCGTATTTGCCTTCCGCAGGCGCGCGTCCGGCGATATTGATCGGCAGATCAAGCGTTCCGGCGAGCGGCAAAGTGCAGCTCACTGATACCGCCTCCACTCCCGGCACCCCCGCAAATCGCTGCTCCGCAGCCCGCACCACCGCCGCCGTACCAGCCGTCTTCTCAAATCGTTCCCCGGTCAACGACATCTGCATCGTCAGCACATTGTGCCCATCAAATCCCGGATTCACAGAACGCATCACCGTAAAGGTCCGAATCAAAAGCGCCGCTCCCACCAGCAGCACCAAAGCCAGCGCCATCTCCGTAACCACCAAAATCGACCGCGCCTTGTTCTGCCGGAACCCGCTGCCAGTCCGCGATCCGCTTTCTTTCAACGTCACCGACAAATCCGTCTTCGAAGCGCTAAACGCCGGAATCAATCCAAATAAAATCCCGGTAACCATGGAAACCAGCAAAGTAAATCCCAGCACGCGCCAATCCAAAGAAATCGCCGAAGCATGCTCGCCAATCCGGGGAATATCCCCAGGATTCATCGCCAGCAACCCGCGCACGCCAAGATATCCAAGCACTAACCCAAGCACGCCGCCGCCAAGCGATAACAACACGGTTTCCGTAAGCAACTGCGAAATAATCCGCCGCCGCCCAGCCCCCAGCGCCGCACGCAGCGCAATCTCGCGCTTCCGCAAAGTAGCCCGCGCCAAAAGCAAATTCGCCACATTCGCGCAAGCAATCAACAACACGCAAGCCACCGCCCCCAGCAAAATCAGCAGCGCCAAACGCACATCGCGCACCACCATATCCCGCAAAGGCAGGGCCCCAACAGTTTCGTTGTCGTCCATCCACCCAGGAAATTTCCGCCGAAACTCGTCCCCAGCAATCCTCAAAGCCGAATTGGCCTGCTCGAGCGTAACCCCCGGCTTCAATCGCGCCGCCGCATTCAGGTAGTGCGCCTGATCCTGGCTATTCGCATCCGGCTGCAAAGGCAGCCAAATATCGGAAGGCGGATCGGTAGTAAATCCTGGCCCGAGCACGCCAATGACGGTGTAGGGCTCGTCGGCCAGCAGAATCGATTTCCCGATGGCCGCAGGATCCCCGGCATAACGGCTCTTCCACAATCCATTGCTAATCACCGCCACTTTCGCCCCGCCCGGCCGGTCCTCCTCCTCGGTAAAAGTGCGCCCCACCGCAACCGGCGCCCCAAACACCTCAAAATAACCAGCCGATGCCCGTATCCCCTTAATCTGCTCAGGCCGCTCCCCGCCAGTAACGTTGATCCCCGGCCCAGCAAAATCATAAACAGCCGAAGCCGCAAACACGTCCTTCACCTCGCGCCACACCACAAATTTAGGAATCGAAACCGCAGTCCCCACCCCGCCGGGGTACTTGCGCATCAACTGCACAATGCGGTCCGCATCCGGATAAGAAAGCGGCTGCAGCAACACCGTATTAATCACGGTGAAAATTGCAGTATTGGCGCCGATCCCCAACCCCAGCGCCAGAATTGCAGTAGCCGCAAACCCAGGCGCCCGCCGCAAAGTCCGCCAGGCAAATCGCACATCCTGCATCAAATTTTCAAAAAAGTTAGCGCCAATCACGAAGTCACGCTCCTCGAGCCCCACCGCTATGTACGAGGCGCGCCACCGTATTGTTCCGTTGGAGGGGCGGGGGTTAACCACCCGCCCGTTCGAGCCGTGGGTGTTAGCCTTTGCAGTTTGCGACCCGCCGCCCCGACCGCGGAAAAACCAAAAGCCAATCCACGGACGAACACCCAATGCCAGAACGGGCGGGTGGTTAACCCCCGTCCCTACGACGAACATTCGCGTCAAAAACGCGATCTGAAAGAATGCGAAAGTTGTCGATGAGACGGGGGTACCGCCCGTTGTTTTGTTGAAGTTACGGCGCTTCTAATAATTTGAGTTGTCGATTGGAAATTGGCTTGTCGGGTGTCACGGGGGTATCGTCGATTCTACCGAGGTTGATTATCGCGGAGCAAACAGGCTATCGCTGTGCCCCTGGTGGCGAAACCGCCGCAGATGCGGGTGCAGTAAGTCTGCTGTATTCGGCTTTGGCTTGACGAAGTATCGGGATATCCGGGTCGGCATCCTTCCACGTTGCAAAGAAATCATCGTAGGCTTTGCGACTCTTCTCTCGATCGCCTTGCGCCGAGTAGGCGCGCGCAAGCCCCAGTTGGCAGAGCGGCGCGTACACCTGCCACCAGCCCGAACCGCGATCATCGAGGAGCATCTGGAATTGCGCCGCAGCCTTCGCGGGCTCCTTTGCAGCCAAGTAGGCCAGCCCGAGACGATAGGGAACGTCCAGCGTGCGGTGGTACTGTCCGGACTGGATCAGCAAATCGACGGCTTCCGTAGGATTTCCTCGCTGGCGAGCTATGATGGAGCGAATCAGCGGCAGATTCACTTTCTGTTCGACGGTATTCTCGGGAGCAATGCGGTTGAGTGTCGTTGCCAGTGCTTCCGCGTGGGTGAGATCGCCGCCGTCCGCGAATGCTTCGCCACAGCGCCACAGCTCGATGGCGCTGTCAGTCGCCTCCGTCACGGAATGGCGGCAGAGGCTGCTGGTGAAGCCGTAGTTTCCGAGAAGCGCTTCGAGCTGTGCGCGCATCGCTCGTGCGTCCGCGGCGTCCTGCGCCGCGCCGCCCTGCATGTTGAGGTTCACAACGCTTTCGCTCATCGAGCGGAACTTTTTCATGTCTCCGCGATCATAGACATACTCCATTTGCAATTCAGTCCAGGCGGCATCATCGGGGGCAGCCTCGCGGTTCATGCGCTCCATTGTGGCGGTATCGTTCTGGATGAAGGCGATGCGGTAGAGCATGTCCTTCTGATAGCCGAAAAGTGAGCCTTTCTGCTGCCATTCAGTGAGCGTGGCCTTGGCCTCGTCAATCCGGCCCAGCGACATCAGCGCTGCCGCCTTGTTGGAGTAGGCGTAAGCGGTGGGCTCCGGGGAGTGTTCAATGGTCCAGTTGAACTCCTGCAGCGCTTCTTCATATCTGCCCAGCAGCACGTAATTAATTCCCAATAAATTCGTGGCGTTGAAACTGCGCGGATACACTTGCTGATACAACGTGAGTACGGCGTTTTCCTTCTCGAGGTTGCCTGTTACGTTCCAGTAGTAAGTGGCGGTGACCAGAAAATTTTCTTCCTGCGTCAGGCGTTTATCTTTTAGTTCGAAGGCGCGGGCGAAATTCTTCCGTGAAGCCTCCTCATCGCCGACTCCGTGATAGGAGGCCCCGAGCATGACGTATGCAGAACAAAACTCCGGGTCCAGCTCCACGGCGCGTTCAAAGAAAGGAATGGATTCGCTGATCTTTCCCGCACGACTCCGCGTCACACCCGTCTGGTAGGCTTGCAGCGCCTCGAGGGAGCTGGTGGTGGCCTGAGAGAGCGGCGCATCGTACTTTTGCAGAGAACTGAGGCTTTCGCCCAATTGCCGCCGCAATTGCGAAGCTGCTTTTCCCAGCGCGGCCACGACCTTGTCTTTGTTGTCGGTTTCCTGCTGCTGCCGCGCGATTTGTTTTCCACTGTGCGCATCGATCGCTTCCAGAGTGATCAGGTAGTAGCTGCCGATCGCGTCGATCTCCGGAACTACGACGGCTTTCAAACCCTGCCGTTTACAGATTTCGATGCCCACTTCCTGCGTCACACGCTCATCGGGTTCACGGCGCATCGAGCGCAACGTTTGGCGCACGGCCGTCGACGGAAGTACGCTCAGAAACGGCGACTCGGCGAGCTTGATTTCCAGCGCCTTGTCGAGATTGTCGAAGACGGGGTCGCCTGTCTTATTGACGAAACTGGCCAGCAGGATCACGTCTGTATCGTTCAGTACCGGCCGCGCGATTAAAGTCCGCCAGCCGAGAACGGCTGCAAGAACGACAAGCAAAGCTGTGGCACCCGCGAAGGCGGCCCAGCGGCGCCACCTCCGCGGTGGTGGGGCCGCCTCCGGCGATGGAACGTGTGCGGCGTTTTCTTCGATCGCTGCTGTTGTTGCTGCGGGCGCGTCCCCGTTTTGGACCTCAGCGATAAAGCGGTAGCCTCGCCGCGGCAGCGTCTCGATGTAGCGCGGTTCCTCGGCAGAATCGCTCAACGCGTCGCGCAGCTTCTTGATGGCGCTATTCAGGCCGGTATCGAAGTCAACGAAAGTGTCCGCGGGCAAGAGCTTCTGACGGAGTTCCTCGCGTGTAACCACCTCGCCGGGATGCTCCAGCAAGTGCGCCAGCACCTGGAAAGGCTGGTCCTGAATCTTCAGGCGGATGCCGTGCTTGCGCAACTCGCCCGAACGCAAATCCACCTCGAAAGCGCCGAAGCGGGCCGCGCGGGTTCGAGCGGTGAGTGCCATAGCTGGGATTCGAGAGAGGCGGCAGTTTACCACCAAATACACGGCGGAAGGAATATCGTCCGGGCTGGGCACGAGGTTCCTGCAACTCCCTTGAATTCAATGAGCTGCACGATCAGAACAAAAACACCCAGAAACCATGCACCGGCCATTGCGGCTCAAGCCGCTTCGCGCGATTGTGCCGGCTGGTTCGGGGCGAGTCCACAATCCCAAGGAGCGATCTCAAATGTGGAGGTCCTTTGCAACTCTCGCCTGCTTTCGCCAATTACGGCGTTTAAGCCGGAACAAGAAAGGAGAATCAAAATGAGCAAGTTCGGAAAGTACCTTTTTCTCGTGACAGGTTTCGCGATCCTTGCGACTTTTGCACGCATTCCAGGCGCCGTCATCAACGTTCGCGCCAACAATGGCGGGTGTAGCGTTGCCAGCCTCAAAGGGACCTATGGCTTCAACAGGACGGGCGTGAACAATGTCGTGGGTGGCCCTATCGCCTCGATCGGCACCCAAGTCTATAACGGAGACGGGACGTTCGGCCTTACGCGCCTGACCAGAAGCGACAACGGTGACATCCAAGACTGGACCTATGCGCCGCCGAGCGTGGACGCAAGCTACACGGTCGATGCGGATTGTACCGGATCGCTCTTCACTGCGGATGGCACAAAAACCAACAACCTCGTGGTCCTTGACGGAGGCAAGAGGTTCTTCTTGCTCAGCGAGGCGACGGGCACGATTGTCACGAAAGAGGGGATAAGGCTGGACGAGAAGGATAAGGACTAACGGTGCGCTGACTAAGTTGGACGCACACTTCTCCATTTGAAGCGGTTGTGTGGGACGCCGCATCCGGGCGATGGAGCAATCTCAAATGTGGAGGTACTTCATGAAAACCAGGGCTTTCTCTCATACGATGTGCGCTTTCCTCTTATCGTTGGCGGCATCGGGCCTCGCTGGCTGCGGCGGAGGTAGTTCGAACGAACAAATGCCTCCGCCAAATCAGACCCCCACGATTACATCCATTTCGCCAAACAGCGCCGTGGCCGGTGGTGCTGGATTCACGCTTACGATCAATGGAACGAATTTTATTGCATCTTCGCTGGTCAATTTTGAGGGATCAGCAGCCCCCACCACTTTCGTCAGCTCCACGCAGTTGACTGCCGCGATCCCAGCTTCCAGCATTTCCAGAATCGGCACAGCGCCCGTGACCGTGGAGAATCCCGCGTCCGACGGTGGCTTTTCCACTCCGGTGAACTTCACCATTGCCGCCGGCAGTGGTAATCCCACCCCGACGATCAATGGTCTCTTTCCAAGCTGTGTTCCCGCAGGGGAACAGTTCGTTGATTCGATAAACAATCTGTTGGAAGTGAGTGGGGTTAATTTTGTGTCCAGTTCTGTCGTGCAATGGAACGGCACCGACCTGCCGACCACTCTTCAGAGCGGTGGCAACGGCACATTGCTCTTCGCTCAGGTTCCGGCAAGTGACATCGCCACCGCAGGGACAGCCGCGGTCACCGTCTTCAATCCTCCACCCGGAGGTGGTACCTCGACCTCCTTGACCTTCACCACAACGCCGGGAGCAGTCGATCCGCAGGCAATCGCGGTGAACCCTGCAGGAAATTTCGCCTATGTGGCGAGTCAGGGCTGCATTGGTGGCGTTGTTGGCTACGTGTCCATGTACACGATCAACCCCACCACCGGTGCCCTGGCGCCCATCGGACCGCCCGTGTCCACAAATGACGTAGGCAGCGACTCCGTCACCATAGATCCTCTCGGCAAGTTCGCTTACGTAGCCAATGAGGGGGCGTATGTCACTGATGGCAGCGTCTCGGCGTACACCATCGATCCAACGACCGGGGCTCTAACGTCAACGTCGGGCGGGATAAACGGAGACAACCCGGCGTTTTGCTGTTTCACTGCGGTGGCGGTGCATCCATCTGACAAGTTCGCTTATGTGGCGAATGGAGACTCCAGTCCACGCAGCGTCTCGATGTACACCATCAACGGCGATAACGGGGCCTTGACGTACTTTGGGACCGTCGTCGCAGAAGGCTTTCCGGCGTCGGTGGTCGTGCATCCGTCTGGACAGTTCGTTTATGTGGCCTCGGAGACAGACTCCGGCACGCCGGGACCAGGCAGCGTGTCCATGTACGCGATCAATGCCACCACCGGGGCCTTAACCTCCCTTGGAACGATAGCCACAGGAACAATGATTGACCAGTTAAGCTCCAACGGCATCGCCGTGGATCCGACCGGTGCGTTCGCCTATGTCACGAATTCCGGCTCGAACAACGTCTCGATGTACACCATCAACGCCACCACAGGTGTCTTGACGTCAGTCGGGTTGATAGATGCAGGAACAACTCCTTTATCCGTGGCCGTGGATCCCAGCGGTAAATTCGCCTATGTCACGAATTTCAATTCGAATAACGTCTCGATGTACACCATCAACGCGGCCACAGGGGCCTTAACGTCCATTGGAACAATAGCCGCAGGAACGAATCCCACCTCCATCGCTGTCCATCCCTCAGGCAATTTCGCCTATGTGACGAATTCCGCGTCAAACGACATCTCCATTTACAGCATTGACGCCGCCACCGGCGTCTTGACGCTCATCGGGACGACGGGCACATGAAATGGTCCCACTCCTGTAGCCGTGGATTCATCATGCGAAAAACGGTCCGCACGAATACCGACATTACTTCCATTGACGGGCGAAGAGGTTGACGATGCAAAATTCGCGCGCACTCGAGCGAGCTAGCTTAATCAGGGACGTGGGGTTTCATTCGCGAACCATCGCACTCCTTATCGCCACCGCGATCGGCGTGTGCGGATGCGGAGGGGGCGCGAGTCAGTCCAGCAATAATCCGCCCCCGTCACCCACTCCAACAATCACCGCAATTACGCCAAACGGTGCCATCGCCGGCGGTGCGGCTTTCACGCTCACGATCAATGGGACCAACTTCGTCGCCGCTTCGACGGTCAACTTCGGCGGGGCAGCGCCCGCCACCACGTTCGTCAGCTCCACGCAGTTGAATGCGGCCATCGCTGCTTCCAGCATCGAATCAACGGGGATGCTGGCTGTAACAGTGACCAACCCCGCGCCCGGCGGTGGCACCTCCAATGCCGCGAACTTCACCATCACGGGCCTGGCCACCACGCCAGGAGATGGTCCGCAGTCAATCGCTCTGGACTCTGCCGGAAACTTCGCCTATGTGGCGAATGCGAGCTGCCATGGCGGCATTGGCTGCGTCTCCATCTACACGATCAATCCCGCCACCGGGGCCCTGGCGCTCGCCGCGCCACAGGTATCCTCTCTCGATTACGGCGGCGAATCGGTGACCTTAGTTCCGTCTGGCAAGTTCGCCTACGTGGCAAATGCAGGAGATGACTTTAGCAGCGATGGCAGCGTCGTGTTCTATACCATCAATCCCACAACGGGGGCGTTAACGTTCACAGGATCGATGATGGGAAATTGCCCGGGATTGTGCGCTCCCGAGTCGGTGGCCGTGGATCCATCCGGCAAGTTCGCTTACGTGCCGAACGGGGGTGGTGAATCAACCGGCGTCGCGACGTACACCATCAACGCCACCAGCGGAGCCTTAACGTTCACAGGAATGGTCCTCGTAGATGGCTATGCCGTCTCCGTGGCCGTGCATCCATCCGGCAAGTTTGCTTATGCGCCGAATGCGAATAGCATTCCTGGATCGTCTGGCAACGTATCGATGTACACCATCGACGCCACGACCGGAGAGCTGACATCCATAGGAACCGTAGCAGCAGGAACGATCGCAGCAGAACCAAACCCTAACGCCATGGCTGTGGATCCGACCGGCAAGTTCGCCTACGTGGCGAATTCTGGCGCGAGCGACGTCTCGATGTACAGCATCAACGCCACTACGGGACTCTTGACGTCAGTGGGGTTGATAGATGCAGGAACAACTCCTTTATCCGTGGCCGTGGATCCCAGCGGTAAGTTC